>CAYTHS010000057.1:0-18167 GCA_964437665.1 uncultured Oscillospiraceae bacterium | reverse complement strand
GTCGATCTCGGTCCGCTGGAAGACTGACTGCGCGGCTGTTACGACGCGCTTGAACGCAGCAAAAAGGATTGTTATACTGTAGCGTATGAGTACGAAAGCGGAACGATACAAACAAAAACGCAGACGGCGTTTGCACAGGATGTGGTTGGCGGTTCGCCCGGCGGTCGTACTTGGCGTGAGCATCGTGGTCGTGTTTATCATTGCGCGCGCGAGCGTGAACTACGTGCTTTCTAAATATATCAGTCCGGTGGACACAAACGACGCGACGCCCATCGAGGTCGTCATCCCGTCGTCGTCCTCGGCGAGCAGTATCGCGCGCATCCTCTACGGCGCGAGCGGATACGACGAGGAAGGCAACCTCAAGAACGGGCTGATCTCCAGTACCGCCGCGTTTAAGGTGTACGTGGATTTTGTCGGCAAGGCGAACAGCCTGAAAGCCGGCACTTACGTTCTGAGCAAGAACATGAGCATCAAACAGATCGTGGAGGTGCTCTGCGAAGGGAACCCGCCCAAACAGACCGTCACCTTCACCGTGCCGGAAGGCTACACCGTCGCGGATATCGCCGGCGTCCTTATCGAAAAAGAACTGATTGAAAACGAGAGCGAACTGCTTGGCGTTGCTAAAACCGGCGAGGCATTCACGAACTTTGCGTTCATCAACGACGTGGCGGTTTCGCAAAACGCGTCGCTGCGCGCTTATCTGCTCGAAGGCTATCTCTTCCCGGACACCTACGAAGTGTACACGGATGCGAGCGTGGACACCATCCTCATCAAGATGCTCAACCGCTTTAACGAGGTGTTCACGGACGAATACCTCACCCGCGCCGAACAGCTCGGCATGAGCATGGACGAAGTCGTGACGCTTGCTTCGCTTATCGAACGCGAGGCGCAGGCGGCGGACGACTTTGCGAAGGTTTCCGCGGTGTTCCATAACCGCATGAACGAGGATATGCAACTGCAGAGCTGTGCGAGCCTGTCCTATGTGCTCGGCATCACCAAATATACCTTCACGGAGTCCGAGCGTTCCACGGATTCGCTCTATAACACGTACAAATACGAAGGGTTGCCGCTCGGCCCGGTCTGCAATCCCGGCAAGGCGGCTATCGAGGCGGCGCTCTACCCCAACGAAGACTTTCTGGAAGAAGGCTACCTCTACTTCTGCAACCAGAACCCGTCGGAAACCAGCGAGCTGGTGTTCGCCAAGACCTATGAAGAGCATCAGGCCAATGTGCAGAAGTATCAGGAGTATTGGGGATAAAATCGTATTCTAAAGAAGTAAAAGGCTCCGGCGGCAAAACGCCGGAGCTTCGCTTAACCCGCGTGCGGCGGAAACGGATAAAGCGGCAGTAAATCCTGTTGAACCGCGCGGGCAACTGTGGTAGAATTACTCCGTATGAAAAAGAGATTGGAAACACTGCGCGCAAATCTGCGCAAAAGCGGCCTTGATGCGGCGCTGATCACCAGCGGCGTCAATATCCGCTATTACTCCGGGTTCACCAGCCCGGATGCAATTTTTCTCGTAACGCACAAAAAAGCGTATCTCGTCACCGATTTTCGCTACACCATTCAGGCAAAAGCGCAGACCAAGGGCTGCGCGGAGGTGCTGGAGACGACCTATGCCGAACAGCTCCCCGCAATTCGCTGCTTCCTCGAGCAGGACGGCTGCAAACGCTGCGGGTTCGAGCAGGACGCATTGAGCGTCGGCGCGTTTGAAGACTACCGCAAGTTTCCCGTCGAGTGGGCCCCGTTCGGCGAAACGATCTGCCTGCCGCGGCTGTATAAGTCCGCGGAGGAAATCGACCTGCTGCAAAAAGCGCAGAAGATGGCCGATGATTCGTACGCCGCTTTTCTGGAGCGCGTACGCCCGGGCATGACCGAACTGGAAGCCACGGCTGAACTGCTCTACGTCTGCGCCAAATTCGGCAGCGAAGGGCCGTCGTTCGATCCGATCGTCGCCGGCGGGCCGAATGGAGCGATGTGCCATGCGGTGCCGGGGAACAGGACACTGCAAAACGGCGATCTGGTGGTCGTGGATTTCGGATGCATGTGCGGCGGGTATCATTCCGACATGACGCGCACGTTCGGCGTGGGAAAAGTCGCGGAGGAGCCGAAAAAGATTTATAGAATCGTCAAGGACGCGCAGCAGAAAGCGCTGGACGCGCTCAAAGGCGGCATTTCCGGCAAGGCGCTGGACGCCGCCGCGCGGGACTACATCGCAAGTTTCGGCTACGGCGATGCCTTCGGGCACGGGCTCGGGCACGGTTTCGGGCTGGAGATCCACGAGCCGCCGCGCGCTGCCATGAGCAGCACGGACACGCTCACGGCGGGCATGACTATCACCGTCGAACCCGGCGTCTATGTCGAGGGGTTGTGCGGCGTGCGCATCGAGGACTGCTGCGTGGTCACCGAAACGGGCCATATCAACCTTGTGTCTTCGCCCAAGGCGCTTGTGGAAATCTGAGCGCGGTGGCAAACAACCGAATTTTTATTCAGCGATAAGGCTGACGAAAAATAGCATACTGTCGATACGAATTGAACGATTAACGGAGGAATCAAAAATATGATCAGTGCAGGCGAATTCAGAAAAGGCATGACCGTGGAGATTGACGGGCAGGTCTGGTCGATCGCAGACTTCCAGCATGTGAAACCCGGCAAAGGCGCGGCCTTTGTGCGTACTCGCCTCAAAAACGTGATGACCGGCGCGGTGCTTGAACGCACCTTCAGCCCCACGGACAAATACCCCCCGGCACATATCGAAACCAAGGAAATGCAGTATCTCTACGAGGACGGTGGGCTGTATTACTTCATGGACGTGGAAACCTACGAGCAGCTGCCGCTCAACCGCGACCAGGTGGAGGAAGCCATCAACTTCATTGTTGAAAACCAGAACGTGAAGGTGCGCTTCTTCAAGGAGCAGCCATTCTCCGTGGAAGCGCCGAACTTCGTGGAACTGACCATCACCAAGTCCGACCCCGGTGTGCGCGGCGACACCGCGACGGGTACGACCAAGCCCGCGACGCTGGAAACCGGCTACACGCTGAACGTGCCGCTGTTTGTTAACGAGGGCGATAAGATTCGTGTAGATACCCGGACGGGCGAATACATGGAGCGCGTCTGACCAACCGGACATCAATCGTCCGCCAACGGACGGAAAGAGGGGAGTATAACCGATGAGCTATATCTCTGAAAAAGTTGCATATCTGGACGGGCTGGCAGACGGCCTGTCCCTCAAAGACGAGGGGACTGACAAGGTGCTCCGCGGCGTAATCGACACCCTCGGGGCAATCGCCGAAGCGCTCGAAGAGCAGGATGAGACGATCGAGGACCTTTCGGACTGCGTGGACGGCATCTATGACGAGCTCGACGAGATCGAGGATGCGTTCGACGAGTACGACGGGGACTATGAGGACGATGATTTCATCGAAGTGGAATGCCCGCACTGCGGGGAGACCATCTATTTCGACGAGGAAATGATCGACAGCGACGAAGGGCTGATTTGTCCGTACTGCAACGAAACGGTCGAGTTCGATTTGCCCTGCTGCGAGGACGAAGAGGAAGACTGAGCGCGGCGTATTACGCCGCGGCGCAGTTCACGGAGCATCCGCTCCGAATGGGGAAACGTGTGCTTTCCCGTGTGAAAGACGGGACGGCATGCAGAGAAAACGTCGATCCGCTGAAAACCGATCCTGTGACGGCATAGGCCGCTCGTTTCGACGGGCGGCTTTTTCCGTGCGGGTCCGCTGATATATTTTGAGAAAAAAATCGCACTTGTATGATAAAAACAAGGAAAACTGGGGGCGAACGGCGAATATGTACGTGGAGAATGGAGGAAGTGAAATGAAAACCGAAACGCCGCGTATCTATTATGAACGGATTCAGGCGGAAACGCTCTCGTCTTACGCTATGCTCTCGCAGAATTCGCGCGGGCGGGAAACCTATGCCGAGCCCTGCAGGCTGCGTACGGACTTCACGCGCGACCGGGACCGTATTATCCACTGCAAGTCGTTCCGGCGGCTCAAGCACAAAACGCAAGTGTTCCTCTCGCCGCAGGGGGACCACTACCGCACGCGGCTGACGCATACGCTGGAGGTTTCGCAGATCGCGCGGACGATTTCCCGCGCACTGCGGCTCAACGAAGACCTGACCGAAGCGATCGCTATGGGGCACGACCTCGGGCACACACCGTTCGGACACTCAGGCGAGGACGTGCTGAGCGAAATTCTGCCGGGCGGCTTCGAGCACAACGTGCAGAGCCTGCGCGTCGTGGAGAAGCTTGAAAACGACGGACAAGGGCTGAACCTGACCTACGAGGTGCGCGACGGCATCCTCAACCATAAGCGCAGCGGCAAACCCTGTACGCTGGAAGGGTGCGTCGTTTCGCTGGCGGACCGCATTGCGTATATCAACCACGACATCGACGACGCGATCCGCGCGGGGGTACTCAAAGAAAGCGACCTGCCGCAGCCGTGTGTATCGGTGCTCGGCGACAGCCACCGCAAACGCATCAACACCATGATACTCGACGTTGTTGAGCAGAGTTTCGACAGACCGCGTATCGGGATGTCCGGGACGGTTTATGAGCAGTTCAACGCGCTGCGGGACTTTATGTTTGAAAACGTTTATAAAAATCCGGTCGCCAAGGGCGAGGAGGCGCGTGCAAAGCGCGTCGTGCGTGAATTGTTTGCATATTACCTTACGCATACGCAGGAACTCGCGGACGAATATCGGAAATATATCCCTGAAGACGGGAAAGAGCGGGCCGTTGCGGACTACATCGCGGGGATGACGGACAACTACGCCATCCGCGAATATGTGCGGCTGTTCGTGCCGAAATCCTGGATGGAGATCGGCGGCGTACAGACCCGTATCGGCGGCTGAATCGTGAATTCATAAGAAAATTACAAAAACCCGGCAGGAAACCGGGCGAGAAAGTCGAACATATAGTAGTCGAATAAAACTGTTGCGGCAGAAGCGTCGGCAGACGACGCAATACGCCGCTTGGAACGGCACCGAAAACGCGCGAAAACGACGTCGCATACTACGGGAAAGGAAGGAACGATGGCTTATCCGGACGGTTGGCTTGCCGAGTTGATTGCAAAAAACGACATTGTGTCCGTCGTCTCCTCCTACGTCGATTTAAAGCCTAAGGGCAGACGTTTGTGGGGACTGTGCCCCGTGCACGGAGAAAAGACGCCTTCCTTTTCGGTTTCACCTGACAAGCAGCTTTATTACTGTTTCGGATGTCATATTGGCGGCACGGTGATTCAGTTTATCATGGACGTCGAACACCTTACCTTTCCGGAAGCGGTGGAATTCCTTGCCAACCGCGCCGGGCTGGCGCTGCCAAACGAAGTGGACGACGAAAAAATGCGCAGGGCGCGCGCAAAGAGAGAGCGCTTGTCGGACGCCTGCCGGCAGGCCGCGCGTTTCTACATGGAGACCCTGCTCGGCGAGAATGGCGGGCCGGGCCGCGCATACCTGCGGCAGCGCGGCATCACGAGCGAGTCCGTGCGGCGCTTTGGCATCGGCTACGCGCAAAACGAGTGGGACGCGCTGAAAAACTACCTCGGCGGAAAAGGGTTTCAGCCGGAGGAACTTGTGGAGGCGGGGCTGCTTGTGCAGAAGGCGGGTTCGGAGCGAACCTACGACGCGTACCGCGGCAGGCTGATATTTCCGATCCTGTCCGCGGGAAGCCGTGTAATCGGTTTCGGCGCGCGTGTGCTCAACAGCGAGGACAAACCCAAGTACATCAACACCGGCGATACGCCGCTCTACAACAAGCGCAACAACCTCTACGGACTGCATCTGCAGAAGGGCGGTAAGCTGAGCGACCTGATCGTCGTTGAAGGCTATACCGATGTGATCGGCCTCTACGAGGCGGGCGTTACCAACGCCGTAGCAAGCCTGGGAACGGCGCTGACGATTCAGCAGGCGAGATTGCTTAAACGCTACGTAAGCACCGTATACATCGCCTACGACGGCGACGCGGCGGGCCAGAACGCAACCATCCGCGGGTTGGACATTCTTTCGAACGAAGGGTTGAGCGTCCGCGTGATCGTGTTTCCCGGCGGACGCGACCCGGACGAGTTCGTGCGCCTGAACGGCAAGGAAGCGTTCGACGCACTCAAGGACGAGGCGCTTTCGCTCAACGCCTTCAAACTGGAAAGTATGGCGCGCGGTTACGACCTCGAGAAAGAAAACGAGCGAGAACGCTACGCGATGACGGCCTGCCGTTTCATTGCAAGGCTGACTCCTGTGGAGCGGGAGCGTTACTATAAGCAGCTCTCAAGAAAAACCGGCTATGCGGTGGAGACGCTCAAGGCGCAGGGTGCGAACACGCGCGGCGCGGACGCTGCGGCCCTTGCTGACACGGCGAAAAAGCCACAGGCGGGCAGGCGCGCTTCGCCGGAGAATGGCGAGCGGGCGCGTGCGGAATCCGCTCTGATTTGCATGATGCTCCGCTCCGCGGAAGCAGCGAAGCTTGTTCTTGAGTGCGGATGCGAAAAGCCTTTTTCAGACGCGGACACGCGGGTGTTCGCTAAAATGGTCGCGGATGCGTACGCGAACGGCGAGACGCCGAATCTCCCGCTTTTGATCGCGGGACTGGACAAGCCGATCGCGGAGCGCGTGAGCGCGGCGCTGCGGGACGAGATGGACTGCGAAGACCCGGAAAAAGCCGCGCGGGATTGTCTTTGCCGCATTGAACGATGTGATATCGCGGTTGAGATAGAGGAAATCAAGCGTCAGCTGGCCGACCCGGCGCTGCCGGCGGAGCAGAGGACTGAAAAATTGCGCGAAATGCAGGAACTGAATCAGCGGATGAGGAGGATTGGATGAAAGAAGTGAAGACCTTGGAAAGCAAAGCGGCGCAGCGTGCACATAAGATCAACGAATTGTTTGAGCAGGGCAAAGCAAAAGGCGTTTTGACCTATAAACAAATCATGGATGCGCTGGAGGAACTGGAACTCGATCAGGAACAGGTCGAGAAGATTTACGACCGCATTGAAGAACTCAATATCGACGTGGTTGAGGAAATCGAGTTACCGAAGGACATCAACGAGGAGATCGCCGAAATCACGACCAAGCTTGCCGCGGTCGAAGGCGTCAATATCGACGATCCGGTGCGCATGTACCTCAAGGAGATCGGCAAGGTACCGCTGCTCACCGCGCAGGAAGAGGTGGAAATCGCCCAGCGCATGGCGGAGGGCGACGATGAAGCCAAGCACGAGCTCGCCGAGGCGAATCTTCGGCTGGTGGTTTCCATTGCAAAACGGTATGTCGGGCGTGGAATGCTCTTTCTGGACCTGATTCAGGAAGGCAATCTCGGCCTGATCAAGGCCGTTGAAAAGTTCGATTATAAAAAAGGCTACAAATTTTCCACGTATGCGACATGGTGGATTCGTCAGGCGATCACCCGCGCCATTGCGGACCAGGCGCGCACCATCCGGATTCCCGTGCACATGGTCGAGACCATCAACAAGCTCATCCGTGTAAACCGCCAGCTTGTACAGGAGTACGGACGCGATCCGCGCCCGGAGGAAATCGCCAAGGAGATGGGCATCACCGAGGAAAAGGTGCGTGAGATCATCAAGATTGCGCAGGAGCCGGTTTCGCTGGAAACGCCGATCGGCGAGGAGGACGACTCCCACCTCGGTGACTTCATCCCGGACGACGACGCGCCGGCGCCCGCGGAAGCCGTCGCGGTGACGCTGCTTAAAGAGCAGCTCATGGACGTACTCAATTCGCTCACCCCGCGCGAAGCGAAGGTTCTGCGCCTGCGCTACGGTCTGGACGACGGCAAGGCGCGTACGCTCGAGGAAGTCGGCAGGGAGTTTAACGTAACGAGGGAGCGCATCCGCCAGATCGAGGCGAAAGCCCTGCGCAAACTGCGCCATCCGAGCCGCAGCAAGCGGCTGAAGGACTTCCTCGAATAAGCATATTCCGTCAAAAAATATATTTTTTGACGGGGCAACCACGTTTTGCCTCTCGTCCTTCGGACTCGCGGGCGGCAAAACGCACAGGGAAAACGCCCTTGGCAGGGCGATCCGTTGCATCGGGTGAACCGATGCAGCCGGAATGTATGGGTTAAGGGCTGCGGCCCTTAACAATCCTATGGGCCTATTTAGAATAAATCGCCCGTCCGCAGAAAAGGCGGGCGCTTTCCCGCGGGACGGAAACACGAACGGCGAAAAAATGGAGGGAAGCGTGAAGATCGCGGTCATCGGCTACAGCGGTTCCGGCAAGTCCACGCTGGCAAAACAGCTGGCCGGAAAAACCGGCTGTGCGCCGCTCTATCTGGACACGGTGAATTTTCTGCCGGACTGGCGGGAGCGAAACCGGGACGAAGCGCGCGAACGCGTTCGCCGGGAACTCGAAAAGCCCAATTGGGTCATAGACGGCAACTATCGCGCGCTGCTGCACGCCGAGCGAATGGAGCAGGCGGACGAAATCGTCTGGATGAACTATCCGCGGCTTTTATGCCTGATTCGCGCGCTGAAACGATACGCTTCGTTCCGCGGGAAAACGCGCGAGAGCGCGGCGGACGGCTGCATCGAGCGGATGACCTGGGAATTCGCGTGGTGGATTTTGTATAAAGGCAGGACGCGCGAACGTGTGCGCGGCTACCGGACTCTGGCAGTACGCTACCCGGGCAAGACGGTGATCGTAAGAAACGACCGGGAATGCAGCGTGTACATCGCCGGATTAACCCGGCAGGGGGCGGGGCAGTCATGAAAAAAGGGAATATAAAGAAAAACAGGGGAATACCGACAAAACGGCTGCGGATCGTGCGGATGGAAACCCCTGCAATGGACAGAATAATAGAATCTGAAACGGATGCGCATCGCAAGGCCGCCTATTCGCAGATGCGCGACGGTGCGAAAGAGAACCCGGAGCATGCGGAATGGTATGCTGCATGGGAAATCATGTGCAAAGAGACCGGTGAAACGGTTGGCGATCTTTGCTTTAAGGGCCCGCCTGACGACCTGACGGTGGAAATCGGTTATGGCGTACTAGAGGCGCACCGCCATAAAGGATACGCAAAAGAGGCAGTCGCTGCGATGACCGACTGGGCGTTTTCGCAGGGTACGGTGTATTTTGTACGCGCGGTTACGGACGAAGGGAGCGTCGCCTCAGAGCGCGTGCTCGAAGCAAACGGCTATAAAAAGCTGGAACAACTGCCGGAAAACATCACGCTGGAGGCGGGTCAGACGCTGTGGGAGAAGGAAAAACCTGCAACCTCCTGGATGGCGATTTTCATGTGCCTTGGCCTGAGTGTCGGGGTTTCGCTCGGCCTGAGCGTGTTCGACAACATAGGCATGGGGCTTCCCATCGGTCTTGGGATCGGGCTTTCGATGGGCGTTGCGCTGGACGCGCAGGACCGCGCGGCCAGAAAGCGGAAGCACGGCGCGCCGGAATGCGAAGCGCCGGAAAAAGCGTCAAAAAAGAAATAACGCAGATCGTATTTTCAATGCAGACCTTTTAGGCTATATCGATTGAGCTTTTTGCCGACGTAAGAACCTGAATGAAATAAAAAGAGATTGTCCGGCCGGCCGCGGTGAGTACGGCGGTTCCGGTTTTTGTTGCGCAAAAAAACAGGCGGCAGGCTGTTTTTGAGACCGTCAAAAAACCAGTTTTTTGACGGGACAACCGTTCTTTGCCTCTCGTCCTTCGGACTCCCGGGCGGCAAAGAACACAGAGAAACCGCCCGTTCCGGGCGATCCGTTACGCCGGATGAACCGGCATAGCCGGAATCAACGGGTTAAGGGCCGCGGCCCTTAACGATCCCAATTCGGATAGCGAAGCTGAATGATTAAAGTTGAAATCCATCAAAACCGTCGGTGTGTACGGCGGTTCTGTTTTTTATGTTTTGCGGGTGCAGTCACTTGCCGGGTTGTGGCTGCGGATAGCGGTAGCGCAGGCCCTTGTAGTTTTCCAGCACGACTTCTTCATCGTTTCGGCTGATTACATAATCGTGCCCGACCGGGATTTTTCCGCCGCCTCCCGGCGCGTCTATGACGAACTTCGGCAGCGCGTAGCCGGAGATATTCCCGGTGAGCTTGTGCATGATGTCCACGCCGACCTCCACGTGTGTGCGGAAATGCCCGATGCCGCAGCTCAAATCGCACTGATAGAGGTAATACGGACGCACGCGCATCTTCACGAGACCGAGCAGCAGGCGCTTCATGGTCTCAGCGTCGTCGTTGACCCCCTTGAGCAGCACCGTCTGGTTGCCCAGCGGGATGCCCGCGTCCACGATGGCCGCGCAGGCGCGCGCCGCTTCCGGGGTCAGCTCGTTGGGATGGTTAAAATGCGTGTTGATCCAGATCGGGTGATATTCTTTGAGCATATCGGTCAGTTCGTCTGTGATGCGCATGGGCATTACGGCCGGCACACGCGTGCCGATACGGACGATCTCCACATGATCGATAGCACGTAGCAACGAAATAATGTGTTCCAATTTGTCCGTGCGCATCGTAAGCGGGTCGCCGCCGGAGATCAGCACATCGCGGATTTCCGTATGCGCACGGATGTAGGAAACGGCCTTCTGCAGCGCGGCCTCCGTGATCACGCGGTCCTCTTCGCCGACCACGCGGCGGCGCGTGCAGTGCCGGCAGTACATCGAGCACTGCAGCGTGACCAGCAGCAGCACGCGGTCGGGATAGCGGTGGACGAGGTGCGGCACGGGGCTGTCCGCCGTTTCACCGAGCGGGTCTTCAAGGTCGTTCGGGTCGTCCCGAGTTTCAAGGATGGAGGGAACGGCCTGTTTGCGGATCGGGTCGTCCGGATCGTTCGGATCGATCAGCGACGCATAATAAGGCGTAATCGCCATGCGGAACGCCTTGAGGCAGCAGGCGATATCCTCCTGTTCCTGCTGGTTCAGCGGCAGCAGCTTAGCGAGCTGCGCGACCGTCGTAATGCGGTGGGAATACTGCCATTTCCAGTCGTCCCATTTCGCTTTGGCTTCCATCCGCTTCACCGCCTTTCGTGAGGGGTACGCCGCAGCGCGCCGCGCCCGCGCGCAGAATGCCCTGCACGAGCGCTTCGTACGGCACGCCGGAAAATTCCGCGAGCATCGGGAAATCGCTGTAGTTCGGAGCGAGGCCGGGCAGAGGGTTGATCTCGATGAAAAACAAGCGGCCGTTTTCGTCCGCGCGGAAGTCCACGCGCGCAAAGTCACGGCAGCCAAGGCAGCGGAACACTTTTTTGCTCAGGCGCGTCATCTCGGCTTCCGTTTCGGACGAGAGCGGCGCGGGGCAGAGGTATTCCACATATTTTTGATAGTGCTGTTTGACGGTGTAGTTATAAACATTAAAACCTTCGATTGGCGAACGATGATAAACGATCTCCATCGGCGGGAACACCCTTAGGTCGTCCCCGTTTCCGAGCAGCCCGACGGTGAACTCCCTGCCGGGGATGAATTCCTCGGCCAGCACGGAACCGCCATAGAGCGAAAGGCTGTTTTCGACAAGCGAACGAAGCGCCTGCGCGTCTTTAGCGATGCAGACGTCCGCGATTCCTTTGCTGGAACCTTCTGTGTTTGGTTTTACTATAACAGGAAAACGAAGAGGGGATACGTGCACCGCGTCGCCTTTTCCAAACACGCGGTAACGCGGCGTGGGGATTTTATAGGTGGCGAGCAGCCGCTTTGTGAGCGCTTTGTCCAGCGCGATGCAGAGCGTCGTCTCGTCCGAGCCGGTAAAGGGGATTCCGAGCAGGCTCATCAGCGCGGGCGCCTGTGCTTCACGACCGCGGCCGCCGGTCCCTTCGGCAATATTGAACACGATGTCCGGGCGTTCGGAAGCGAGCCGACCGGCAAGCGTTTCGTCGGCTTCCAGCAAAACGGTGTCGCATCCTCCGGCGCGAATGGCGCGTTCGATTGCGAGCACGGTGTCCATGCTGTCGAATTCCGCCTGTGCGTCCGGCGCGGCGCTTTTGGATGCGTCGGCGTGTTTGAGGTTGTAAACGACGCCGACCTTGATTGGACCAAGGGGCACGTCTTCAGATTGTTTGTTCAAATAAATCACTTCGCTTTCGGATGAAAATCCTATGTCAAGCATAGAGCTTGCAGGCATGTTTTAGCGCAAATTTACGCGTTTGTCAATCCGTTGAATTGTGACTTTTTCAAGCATGGATAACCTTTTTTCCCCATGCATTTTTCGTGTGGCGGAGGAAAGCGAAAAAAGTGCGGATATGGGGCGATTTTCATTCGGTTGCCGGACTTTTCGGCGTGTGGAATGCTGCATAAAAACGGTGGATAAAACAATCCGCGGCAAGTCGCCGGGTTTGATGTGACGGACTTTGTTTTCCCATCAAAACAGAGCCCCTGTAAAGAGACTCTGAAAGACTGCAGACAAGAAGGTTTTTTTGATAGAAATTACTCCTTTTCTGAAGTTTCGGCGGGCGGGAAGACGATAGAGATCGTCGTACCTTCGCCGAGTTTGCTTTCGAGATAGACCTTTGCGCCGTGTATTTCGGCGGAGTGTTTTACAATCGAGAGACCGAGTCCGGTGCCGCCAATGTGCTTGCTGCGGCTGCGGTCCACGCGGTAAAAGCGCTCGAACACGCGCGAAAGGTGCTCGTCCGGGATGCCGATACCCGTGTCGGCGACGCGCAGCTCAGAGCCGCTTTCCAGATTTTGCAGCGTGAGCGTTACGGTGCCGTTTTTTCGGTTGTACTTAATCGCATTGTCGACAAGGTTCCTTACGATTTCTTCGAGTATTTTCGGGATGCCGCGAATCGTGACCGGCTCGCAGATCACGAACAGCGCAACGTTTGCTTTCTGCGCCTGGGGTTGGAACCGGCGGCAGACGTCCTCACAGACCGCCTTTAGATCCACGTCGGTCTTTTCCGGCAGGGAGGAGGCTTCGTCAAGCTGCGAAAGGCGGATGATGTCGTCGATGAGCGACATGAGCTGCCCCGCTTCGTCGAAGATTTTCGCCGCGAAGCGCCGCGTGTCTTCCGGCTTGGCAACGCCGTCCTTCATGATTTCGGCATAGCCGGAAATCGAGGTCAGAGGCGTTTTCAGTTCGTGCGAGACGTTGGCGGAAAACTCGCGCCGCATAGCTTCCGCGGCGACCTTGTCGGTCACGTCCAGGATAAGCACGACCGTGCCTGCGTGCTTTTCACCGTTCTGCACGATGCTGGCAAGCACCTGATAAGTGCTCGCGCCCTTGATCAACGTGGACTCGCCCGCACCACACTGCTTGGCGGCTTCGAGCGCCTGCTGAAGCGCGAAACTGCGGTTGAGCATGAGAAAATGGCTGCCGACGACGATTTTACTGGTTACGCCGAAGGTTTTCGCCGCACTGGAGTTGATGGTGAGCATGCGGTCGTCCGCGTCCAGCAGAATCAACCCTTCGCGCATGTTTTCGGTCACGGCGGTGAACTCGCGCTGCTTTTCGGAGAGCGCGAGCATGCGCGCGGAGATTTCTCTTCGCTGCCGCTCCATCTTGGTCAGCAGCGGCGCAAGCTCGTCGTAGGTGACGTTGCCAAGGGGATTGGTCATATCGAGCGAATTAATCGGGGCGATAATCGTTTTTGCCGCATATCGTGAGAAAAACACGCTGAGGATGAACACGAGCAGCAGAACGAGCAGCAGGACCGGCAGGAAAGAGCCGATCATTCCGAGCACGCTGTTTTGCGTGGTCGCCGTGCGCAGGACGCGTCCGTCCGTCAGTAAACGCGCATAATAAAAGTTGACGGTGAGCTGCGTATCCGAGAAGCGGGAACTGGTCCCGCTTCCGGAATTCCGCGCGTCGATGATTTCCGGGCGGTCGGCGTGGTTGTCCATATCCGCGGGATCGCCGGCGGAGTCGAACTCGACCGTACCGTCCGCGCCGATCAGCGTGACGCGGCTTCCGTAAGTGAGACTGGACAGATATGCCTGCTCGTCGGCGGCCTGCGACAGGCCTGCCGCGACGTAGGCGCACTCGGATTGCAGTTCGGTAAAAAGACGGTTTTCAAACACGCGGTACTGTGCTGCAAGCACTGCGCCGCCCATAAGAAACGCAGCGATCAGCGATGCGAGCAGGATATTTCGAAAGATGCGTTTTTTCAGTTTCATAGTGTTTTCCCCCGGGGACACAAAAGGACGGCTGATTCGGTAACGTGCGTCATGATTCTTCCCCAAACCGGTAGCCGACGCCGCGGATGGTCTCGATGCGCTTGCCGCTGACGCCGAGCTTTGTGCGCAGCGTCTGGATGTGCACGTCCACGGTGCGCGTTCCGCCCTCATAGTCGTAACCCCAGACCAGCTCGAGAAGCTGGTCGCGCGTGAACGCACGGCCGGCGCTTTCCATCAGGCAGGCCAGCAGGGAAAACTCCTTGAAGGTGAGCGTTACGGGCCTGTTCTCTACGGAAACGGTATGTTTTTTTACGTCGACGGTCAGTTCGCCGCTTTCCATGTGGTCAGGAGACTGCGTTTCTCCGCTGCGCCGCAACAGCGCCTTGACGCGTGCGACCAACTCCGCCATACCGAAGGGTTTCGCGACATAATCGTCCGCGCCGAGGTCCAGCCCGACAACTTTGTCATATTCCGCACCTTTTGCGGTGATCATAATGACGGGCAGGTCCTTCGTTGCGGTGGATGCGCGCAGTTTTTTCAGCACTTCAAGCCCGTTTTCTCCAGGCAGCATGATATCCAGCAGTACCAGTACGGGTTTTTGCTCGTGTACGGCGGTAAAAAACGTAGCGGAGTCCGGGAACCCCTTCGTTTCCAGCCCCGTTTGATTCAGCGTGTAGACAACCAGTTCGCGGATGTTCGCGTCGTCTTCAACGTAGTAGATCATATGGCAGTTCCTTTCGTTTCCCCGGTGCGGCTCAAATCTCGGACCCCTTATGCACGCCTGTGATGGCGAACTCCGCCCATTCGGCGATGTTCTGTGCGTGATCACCGATGCGCTCAAAGTATTTTGCGATCATAATGAGGTCGACGGCCTGCTCGCCGTTGGCGACGTCCTTTTGAATCAGCTCGATGAGCTCGTCTTTGATCGTATCGAACAGATCGTCGATCACATCATCCATAGCGATGACGCTGCGCGCGAGCGCGAGGTCCTTCTTGATGAACGCGTCCAGGCTGCCGCTGACCATGCGAACGGCCGCCTCCGCCATCAGCGGCAGATGTTCGAGGGATTTGATGTAAGGCTTGCCGGCGAGGTAGATGACGATGCCGGAGATATCGGACGCCTGGTCGCCGATGCGCTCCATGTCCGTGATCATCTTCAGTGCTGCAGAGATGAGCCGCAGGTCGCGCGCCACGGGTTGCTGCTGCAAGAGAAGCTTCAGGCAGAGCGTTTCAATATCGCGCTCTTTCTGATCGACCTCGCGGTCGAAGGCGATGGCATGGTTGGCCGCTTCCACGTCCTGACAGACCAGCGCTTCGCTTGCTGCCTGTATGGCGTGCTCGATGAGCGCGCCCATTTCGAGCAGTTCCTTGTTGAGCAGGCGCAGCTGCTCTTCAAACGTGATTCGCATTAACCGAACCTCCCTGTGATGTAATCTTCCGTCCGTTTGTCCTGCGGAATGCTGAAGAGACGTTCCGTCGGCCCGTATTCGATGACTTCTCCAAGCAGAAAGAACGCCGTGTTGTCGGATATGCGTGCAGCTTGCTGCATGTTGTGCGTTACGATAATTATAGTATATTTTTCGCGCAGCGTCACGCAGAGGTCTTCGATGCGGCTCGTAGAAATCGGATCGAGCGCACTGGTCGGTTCGTCCATGAGCAGCACTTCCGGCCCGACCGCCAGCGCCCGCGCGATGCAGAGACGCTGCTGCTGTCCGCCGGAGAGACCAAGCGCGTCTTTTTTCAGCCGGTCTTTGAGCTCGTCCCAGATGGCCGCGTCACGAAGCGAGCGTTCGACAACGTCGTCGAGCTTCGCCTTGCCGCGTACGCCGTGGGTGCGCGGACCGTAGGCGACGTTGTCGTACACACTCATCGGGAAAGGGTTAGGCTTCTGAAACACCATGCCGACGTGCTTTCTCAGCCAAGTGGTGTCCATACCGCCGTTATAGACATTTTTACCGTCGAGCAGAACGTCTCCGGTGATTACGCAGCCCTCCACGAGGTCGTTCATGCGGTTGAGCGTACGCAGAAGCGTGCTCTTGCCGCAGCCGGAAGGACCGATGAACGCGGTGATCTGCTGCGAGGGGATTTCGAGACGCACGCTTTTCAGGGCGTGCAACTGTCCGTAATAAAGGTTTAGATTGGTGATGTCAAACTTGTTCATGTTCTTTTACCTACCCTCTTGGCCAGCGCGGCGGAAGCGGCGTTGATCAGGATGACGATCAAAAGCAGCACGACGGCGGTGGCGTATGTCTGGTCGAGATAGAGCCCCTCCTGCGAGAGCGCGTACATATGAACGGAGAGCGTGCGCGCCGAATTGAACAGGCCGGAGACCGTTTCGGAGGAAGTGCCCGCCGTGTAAAGCAGCGCCGCCGTTTCACCGACGATGCGGCCCACGCCGAGGATGACCCCCGCGAGGATGCCCGGCACCGCGCCCGGCAGCACCACGCGGAACACGGTCCTTAACCGTCCCGCGCCGAGGCCGAAACTGCCTTCACGGTAGCTGTCCGGCACACTGAGCAGCGCTTCCTCGGCCGTTCGCAGGATCAGCGGAAGGATCATGATGGAGAGCGTGAGCGCGCCGGAGAGCATCGAAAGGCCCAGCTTGAGCGTGTTGACGAAAAAAAGCATGCCGAACAGCCCGTACACAATCGAAGGAATGCCGGAAAGCGTTTCGGCGTTCATGCGGATGATGCGTACAAGGCGGCTGCCGCGCTTTGCGTATTCTACGAGGTAAATCGCCGCTGAAACGCCGAGCGGGACCGAGATGAGCAGCGCCAGGGCGGTCATCAGGATCGTATTGAGCAGTGCCGGCAGCAGCGAAACATTTTCGGAATTATAGCGCCAGGCAAACAGGCTCCAGCTCAGATTCGGCACGCCCTTAAAGAGAATGTAGCCGACGATGAACAGCAGCGCGCCCGCGGTGAGCGCCGCGGCGACATAAACGCCTGCGCGCATGATTACAGCGGATATCTTTGCGCGCTTCATATCTTTTTCCTCCGTTTGGTCAACGAGAAGAGGAGGTTAATTAAAAGGATAAACACAAACAGCACGACGGCGGTCGCAATCAGCGCCTCCCGGTGCAGGTCTGCAGAATATCCCATCTCCATAACGATGTTGGTCGTCAGCGTCCGAAGGCCCTTGAACAGCCCTTGCGGCATGCGCGGTTGGTTGCCCGCGACCATGATGACCGCCATCGCCTCGCCGATGGCGCGGCCGACGCCGAGAACAACACCCGCCAGAACACCGGATTTTGCGGCCGGCAGAAGCACGGTGAACACCGCGCGTTCATGCGTTGCTCCGAGCGCCAGCGCGCCCTCATAATAGGAGGGGTCGACGGCATTGAGCGCACTCTCGGAAACGGAAATAATCGTCGGCAGGATCATGATGCCGAGTATGATGCACGCGGCGAGCATGCTGCCGCGTCCGGTTGTGAGCGGCACGACGACAACGAGGCCGAAAAAGCCGTACACCACCGAAGGAATACCCGCAAGCAACTGGACTGCGGGGCGTAACGCGCATACCATCCGTGCCGAAGCAAAGCGCGAAAGAAACGCCGCCGTGAGGATGCCGATGGGTACGCCGAGCACGAGCGCGCCGGCGGTGACATAAATGCTGCCGAGGATCATCGGCAGGATGCCGTAGATATCGTTGCCGGGGCGCCAGGTGGTGCCGAGCAGGAACTGGAACACCCCGATTTTGCCCATTGCGGGCACGCCGTTTGCTAAAAGGAAAACCGTGATCAGCAATACCGCCAGAATACTGACACAGGCGGCGGCGAGAAAGAGAATCCTCGCCGCGCCTTCGCTTAATCCTGTTTTCCCACCCGCGCCACGTGTGACGGCGGGAGAGTTTTTGTTATGCATTCGCTTCCCTCCGAAAGCTCGCCTGCTACTGCAGTTCGGACCAGTCGGTGATTTCACCCATGTAGACTGCGCGCACCTGATCGGCGGTTAATCCGCTGATCGCGTTGGCGTTGTTCACGACCACGGCGATGCCGTCGAGCGCGATGACGGTCGGGGTGACGCCCTTTTCAAGCTCGCTGTCCTTGAGCTCGCGGGAGGCCATGCCCAGATCGCAGCTTCCGTCTACCGCCATGTTCACG
>CAYTHS010000056.1:0-18364 GCA_964437665.1 uncultured Oscillospiraceae bacterium | reverse complement strand
CCCTCAAGTCTGTTTGCGTATCGGAAAGCTGTTCGACGGATTTCCCCACGGCTTTTCTTAATGCTATCACCTAACCGCGTTCGAATTCAAGCTTTTCTCTGCGATTAAAGCGATTCGAGCAAATCTGCGCAGATAACCGGGCGAATGGAAGAGATTTGTCGGTATCTTGCAGAAAAACAAGGAAAAGAATTGACAAGACGACCGCTAAATTGTAAACTCCAATCGCAAGTTAGAGTAATTTAACTGTGAATGCTTCGAAGACGCCGCAGGGGTGCGGTGTCTTGCCAGGAAAGGAAACAGAGATGACGCTGGACGAACTGAAAATCGGACAGACGGCGACGATCAGAGCGGTCGGGGGCGAAGGCGCGCTGCGTGTGCGCTTTCTGGACATGGGACTAATCCCGAAAACGAAGGTTACTTTGATTAAAACAGCGCCGATGGGCGATCCGATCGAGATCTGCGTGCGCGGATACGAACTGACCATCCGCAGGGACGACGCGAAAAATATCGAACTTGTGGATGAAGGAGGACGGTGCAATGGTGTTTGCGCTTGCAGGGAATCAAAATTCGGGAAAGACGACGCTGTTCAATGTGCTTACGGGGTCCAATCAGCATGTCGGAAACTTTCCGGGCGTGACGGTGGATCAAAAATCGGGCGAAATAAGGGGTGTAAAAAACGCTTCGGTCGTCGATCTGCCGGGGATCTACTCGATCCGCCCGTACACGCAGGAGGAGATCGTATCGAGGAACTTCATCCTGGACGGGAAGCCGGACGGCATCATCAACATCGTGGACGCGACGAATCTTGAACGTAACCTGTACTTAACGCTCCAGCTGCTGGAACTGCGCATTCCGATGGTGGTTGCGCTCAATATGATGGACGAGGTTCGCGCGAACGGCGGAGCCATCGACGTAAAACTCATGAGCGCGCAGCTCGGCGTGCCGGTGGTTCCGATTGCGGCGGCGAAGAACGAAGGCGTATCCGAGCTTATCGACCAGGCCGTGACGGTCGCAAAGAAGCGGATCATTCCGCAGGTGCAGGACTTTTGTCCGGACGGGCCGGTGCACCGCTGTATCCATTCCGTGGCGCACGTGATCGAGGACCACGCGCGCAATGTCGGCGTTTCCGCGCGCTTTTGCGCCACCAAGCTCATCGAGGGTGACGCATCGTTTGCCGAGCGGCTGGAACTCGACCAGAACGAACTGGATTTAATCGAGCACAGCGTGCTTGAAATGGAGCATGAAACGGGATTCGATCGCAACGAAGCGCTTGCCGACATGCGGTATTCGTTTATTGAAGGCGTCGTTGAGGCAAGCGTCGTGAAATGCTGCGAGAGCCGCGAACATAAGCGCAGCGTCAGAATCGACCGCATACTCACCGGAAAATATACGGCGCTGCCGGTGTTCCTCGGCGTAATGTTTTTGGTGTTTTGGCTGACGTTCAATGTCATCGGCAGTTCGCTTTCGGACTGGCTGAGCAGGGGGATTGGCGCCCTGACAGGTGTTGTGGACGCAGGGCTGACCGCCTACGGCATCAACCCGGTGGTCAAGAGCCTGATCGTGGACGGCGTGTTCGTGGGAGTCGGGAGTGTATTGAGCTTCCTTCCGATCGTGGTGACGCTGTTCTTTTTCCTTTCCATTCTGGAAGATACGGGATATATGGCGCGCGTGGCGTTCGTTATGGACCGCCTGCTGCGCAAAATCGGCCTTTCCGGGCGGAGCTTCGTACCGATGCTCATCGGGTTTGGCTGTTCGGTTCCGGCGATCATGGCGACGCGGACGCTCGCATCTGACCGCGACCGCAAGATGACCATCCTGCTTACGCCGTACATGAGCTGCTCGGCTAAAATTCCGATCTACGCGGTATTCTGCGCTGCGTTTTTTGCAAAATATCAGGCATTAGTGATGATCAGCCTGTATGCAGCGGGTATACTGCTCGGAATTCTCGTTGCGCTGCTGCTTAAGGGGACGGTGTTTCGCGGTCAGCCGGTCCCGTTTGTAATGGAACTGCCCAACTACCGCATGCCTTCGGCCAAGAATGTTCTGCTGCTGCTCTGGGAAAAGGCACGGGATTTTCTGGAGCGCGCGTTCACTATCATCCTGCTGGCGAGCATCGTGATCTGGTTTTTGCAGACGTTCGATACGCGTCTCAACGTTGTAACGGAGAGTGCGAATAGTTTGCTTGCGCTGATCGGGCGGCTGATCGCGCCGGTTTTTACGCCGCTGGGATTTGGCGACTGGCGTGTTGCGACTTCGCTGGTTTCCGGGTTTGTGGCAAAGGAAGCCGTCGTGAGTACGCTTTCCGTGCTGACCGGAACGGGAATTACGCAGCTTCATATGGCGCTCAGCTCGCTGTTCGCGCCGCTTTCCGCGGTGAGCTTCCTCCTTTTTACGCTGCTGTATACGCCCTGCGTTGCGGCGATGGCGACCATGAAAAGGGAGCTTAAATCCGGCGTTGCGACGCTGGGGGTTATCGTGATGCAGTGCGTGATTGCGTGGATCGTTGCGTTTGCGGTGTACCAGATTGCGAGCCTGCTGTTATGAGCGTGTGGGATTATTTGATTCTTGCGCTGGTTGCGCTGATTGCCGGGTTTGCCGTCGGGCGGATTGTGCATAAGCGCAGGCGAGGCTGCTGCGTCGGGTGTTCGGCGTGCTTTGGAAACTGTGCTTCCTGTGAGCGGAAATCCGCGCGGGAAAAGCAGCCGGACGAACAGACAAAGCAATAAAATCAAACAACATAAAGCCCGCGTCTCGGATGCGGGCTGAGACCGTCAAAAAACTTGTTTTTTGACGGGATAACCGTTCCTTGCCTCTCGTCCTTCGGACTCCCGGACGGCAAAGAACACAGAGAAACCGCCCATTCCGGGCGATCCGTTCCGCCGGATAACCCGGCGCAGCCGGAATCAACAGGTTAAGGACTGCGGCCCTTAACAATCCCAAGGACTTTTTTGACAGGTTCAGCCCGCACCATAAGATGCGGGCTTTTTTGCGGCATAAAATTTGAAGTTATTGGGTTACGACGCGCGGTCTTTCAGATAGTTCGGCATAATCGCACTGCGCGGTTTTTTTGTCCCGCCGGGGGAAGGGTGTCCTTCACTGGCATCGTGTTCCGCCGAATTGCCGCCGCCGTTTTCCCGCCCGTTTTCCGAGGCGTTTGAACCGCTGGAAGCGCCTTCGCTTGCATTGCCGTTCCCGCCGGCGTTGCCGGACGATTCGTCGGGGGTTTTGTCATTTTTATTTTTATCGCTCTGGCTCCGGTATGCGCGGATCAGATCGCGCACGGGCTTGTCGATCCATTCGGATTCGTCGAACGCGTCGGGATCGTCCGACACGGCCTTCAGCTGGTCGATCAGCCGGAGCTTGCCTGCGCTGGCGCCGATTTCGTGTGCGCGCGTCACCTCTCCGCCGGACACGGCGAAGGACCGCACCATAAGCGCCGCGTGCTCGTTGACGCGCACCTGCAGCGCCTCGGCGAGTTTTTGCGCGTGCGTTTCGCCGTTTGCGCTGGTGGAAAGCACGACATAATTATCCTCCGCTTCAAGCAGATACCCGTCCTGCTTCAACTGCGTGATGGTCGCGTCCACCGCGTCGCCGACGGACCGGTATAAAAGCGCATCGGACTCAATTTGGTTCAAAATCGTTTCGCCGTCCGCGTTGACGGCGCGCACGCCGATCACGCGGTCGAAGATATTGATGGTGTATTCAATGGACGGGTTTACGTCCAGGCTCACCAGTCCGTAAGGCGCCATGTAGCCGGCGTACCCGCCGATGATAAACAGCAGCAAAACGGCGGCCATCGACGCGTATGCGAGCACCCTGTTTCGTGCGGCGGCCGGTTTTTCCTCGCGCAGTTCAACGGTTTGCCCGACTTCGTAGCCTTCGTTGCGGATGCGGACAAAGCAGCCGTCTTCGGCCAGCGCGACCGCATAGAGCCTGCGCACCTCAACGATTGCCGCGGACAGCGTTCCGAAACCGGCGTTTGCTTTTTTATATTTGAACGTCTCTGTTTTCATAGGGACGCTTCCTTTCCGATAAACGTAAAATATTCCGAGAGCATCGGGTAGTCGCCCGATAGCACGACTGCCGCTGTGACGATGTATCTGCGGTAACGCTCCAGCACCTTTCGCGAAACGCCGGTTTCTTCAGCGAGAGCCGCAACGGGCAGGCGTTTTTCCGCGAACAGCCGGTCGAGCCGCTCCGGCTTTTGCAGCAGCCATCCGACCGCCGCCGCGCAGGCGCTGCGCGTTTGCCGCTGCTTCGGCGACGCGTGCGCAAGGTCGGTAAAGCCGAATCCGAATGAGAGGCATTGTTCGCCAAGCGCGGCGATCTCGTCCCTGAGGGACGTGTCCGAGGCGCGCACGCTGTTTTGAACGACCGCCAGGCGCACGCCGGATAAATCCGCTTCGGCTGTGTCGCCGCTGAACGTTTCCGGAGAAACGGCAAACTCGCTGGAAAAGCGGGAGTTGCTGCGGAAGCTGTCGATCAGGCTCCTGCGGATCACGGTTTCCGCATACGCAAAAAAGGAGCCTTTCTGTAAATCGTAGGTATCGATCGCGTGTGAGAAAGCACACAAAGCCACAGACCATTCGTCGTCGCTCGTGGTCACGTACTTATGCGACACGCGGGACGCGATGCTCAAAATAGCGCGCTGCTGTTTTTGAATGAGCTGTTCTCTGGCGTGCTCGTCCGTTGCTGCGCGGACGGCGAGACGGTCGGCGGTTGTGTGCATGTTCTCCTTTTCAGGCGCGGCGGATTCATAAATAAGGGCCGTTGTTGATGAAACGACCGTTTGTTCTGCGGACGGGCCGCCTTTTTGCGGTCCGTCCGCAGAACTGGGTTACGGACAATCAGTCGGTTTCTGTGTCGTCTTCCGCATCCGGATCATGGATCTTGAGCAAATCCTGATCGCGCGTCCAAAGCGGCACGACGCCCGATTCGTTGAGTGCGTCGACGAGCGCTTCGCGCGCAGCCTTCGCCGCGTCTTCCAGCGCTTCAAGGTCCGCGTCCTCACCGGCGGCCGCCTGTGCGTCCAGCGCGGTCTGGTATTCGGCCAGCAGAGCCAGCAGAGCGGCCTTGTTCTCGTCGCCGTCGTCCAGCGCGGCGATCCGTTCGGCAATGGTTTCGAGGTTCAGCGTTGCGCCGCCATAGGTGTAGCCGAGTTTAAACTCCTGCCAACCGAGGATGCTGCCGAGCGTATAGCCCGCGTCGTCCAGTGCGGTTTTCAGCGCGCTTCGTGCATCCGCAGCTGCCTGTGAAAGCGTGCTGAGGCTTGCGTCGCCCTTTGCGGAAAGCTCCGTGGTCTTTGCGTCCAGCGCGGCGAGGTAGTCGTCGAGCAGCGCGTTGAGTTCGGCCTTCTGCGTCTCGTCCGTCACGCTCTCGATGGCGAGGCGGATTTTATCGACGTTGATGCCGTTGTAATCGCGCTTTTCGGCCGCGCCGTTTTTGCTGGTGTTGCCGTTGCCGTGTTCTTCACCGCTTTTGCCGGGACTGGTTTTCTCCTGATCGGACTTACCATTGTTGCCGTTCGATCCTGGCGCTGCAAGCGCGCTTGCGCTGAGCGAAAAGACCAGTACGAGCGCGAGCACGACGGTCAGAACGCGGGCAAGCTTTTTTTTGCGTTTTCCAGTGTGTTGTTTCATGAGTTCTGTCTCCTTCTAGTTCCCTTCGGGTCAGAATTCTCCGGACACTACTTAATACGCATCTGCCGGCAAAAAAACCGGGGTCGGGAAGAAAAAAGTTCCGCGCCTTTTATTAATGCACCTATAGAATACCATACTATACGGCGAATACAAAAATTTATATTGACAAACGTCGATATGACGCGTATGCTGAACACATTGAAATATTTCGATATGAGGAGACGGCATGACAGAATCCTACGCTCAAAATGCAAAGATCATGAAAGCGTTTTGCGACGAAAACCGCCTGCGCGTGCTGGAGATGCTTGCAAGCGGCGAAAAGTGCGCCTGCATGCTGCTGCGGCATCTCGACATCGGGCAGCCTTCGCTTTCGTATCATATGAAGATACTGGTGGAATCCGGCGTGGTGGAAACGCGGCAGGAGGGAAAGTGGACGCATTACCGGCTCAGCGAAACCGGCTGCGCCAAAGCGGCGGAAATCCTGCGGCTGGCGACGACCCCGCGCGGCGAAACCGAGGAAAGTTGCCGCTGCGCAAAATGAAAACAGGCCGGCGCCGATAAAACGCCCGGCGGGAAAATAAGGACAGGGCAAACGAATGCAGATACTTCAATCCATTTGGGATTTCTTTCAATATCAGGTACTGGCCATGAAATGGCTGGACGAGCTGATCGCGGGCGCGCTGGGCGCGGCCGGACTCGACACGGCGAACCGCTGGGTCGGCAGCCTGGAGTTTTTTCTTTACGACGTGATTAAAATCACGATTCTGCTCTGCACGTTGATTTTCGTGATCAGCTACATCCAGAGTTTCTTCCCGCCGGAGCGCAGCAAGCGGATTCTCGGGCGCTTCAAGGGCCTCTGGGCAAACTGCGTCGCGGCGCTGCTCGGGACGGTCACGCCGTTTTGTTCGTGCTCGTCGATTCCGCTTTTCATCGGGTTCTCGTCCGCGGGGCTGCCGGTCGGTGTGACGTTTTCGTTTCTGATTTCCTCGCCGATGGTCGATCTGGGGTCGCTGATCCTTTTGATGAGCATTTTCGGCGCGAAGGTCGCGGTCATCTATGTGGTGCTGGGGCTCGTCATCGCCGTGATCGGCGGGACGCTGATTGAGAAGCTCCATATGGAGCGGTATGTGGAAAGTTTCATCCTGACCACCAAGAGCGTCGACCTCGAATCGCCCGATTTGACCAGGCGCGACCGCCTTGTGTACGCAAAAGAGCAGATGGCGGCCACGTTTAAAAAAGTTTTTCCGTACGTGCTGATCGGCGTCGGTGTCGGTGCGGTGATTCACAACTGGATTCCGGAAGTCTGGGTGTCGGCGGCGCTCGGCAGCAGCAATCCCTTCGGCGTGGTGCTTTCAACGCTGGTCGGCGTGCCGATGTACGCGGACATCTTCGGCACGATCCCGATTGCGGAAGCGTTGTTTTTCAAGGGCGCGCAGCTCGGCTCTATCCTGGCGTTCATGATGGCGGTGACCACGCTGTCCCTGCCGTCGATGGTGATGCTGCGAAAGGCGGTCAAGCCGAAACTGCTCGCGCTGTTTATTGTCATCTGCACAATCGGCATCATACTCGTGGGGTATTGCTTCAACGCCCTGCAGCCGCTGCTTGTGTGAGAAATACAACATACGAAGGATAAAGGAGAAAACTATAATGGGTTTATTCAATCGGAAAAAGAACACGGAAGAAACAAAGGAATGCTGCTGTGGCTGCTGCGAATCCGCGGCGGCGAAGCAGGAAGCGCCGAAGGGCGCACGGTTCAAGATCCTCGGCGGCGGCTGCCCGAAATGCAACGCGCTGGAAGCTGCGCTCAAAGCGGCGCTGCAAAAACGCGGCATGGACGAGCCGATCGAGCATGTGACCGACTATTCCGAGATAGCCAAATTCGGCGTGATGAGCACGCCCGCGCTCGTGATTGGCGGCAAAGTCGTTTCCATGGGCAAGGTGCTCAAGGCCGAGGAGATCGAAAAACTGCTGGAGGCGAACCCCGCCGATTGAAAATCATCAGCCGAGGTGCGTAAATGACGTTTACCTGGATTCTCTATGGGCTTGCGGCCGCGGGACTTGCGATATCGTTTTTTCGCGACCGCAAAAAGACCAAAATGGCGCTGCTGAAAGCATGGAAAGCGTTTGAAAACATCCTGCCGCAGCTGCTGACCATCCTCGTGGTCATCGGCGTTGCGATGGCGCTGGTCAGCCGGGAAACGATTCAGCGGCTGATCGGCTCCGATTCCGGCGTATGGGGCGTGCTTGCCGCGGCGGCGGTCGGGTCGGTCACGCTGATTCCGGGGTTCGTTGCGTTTCCGCTGGCGGCGGCGCTGCTCAAAAACGGCGCGGGCTACCTGCAGATCGCCGCGTTCGTTTCCACGCTGATGATGGTCGGGGTCGTGACGTTTCCGCTGGAGATCAAGACGTTCGGCAAACGCACGGCGGTACTGCGCAATGTCCTTGCGCTTTGCTTTTCGCTGGCCGCGGCGGCTGTGATCGGGGTGGTGTTATGAGCGGATTAAAAGGTTTTTTCAAGCGCTACGGCGCGTTTCTGCTGTTGCTTGCCGCGGGGGTGACAACCGGGCTGATTTTGCCGGAAATCGGGGGAAAGAGCCTGGAAATCACGCTTTCCAATGTGAAGGAAATGCTCTCCGTGCTGCCGCCGATCTTCATCCTGATCGGGCTGCTGGACGTTTGGGTCGACCGCGCGACCATGATGAAATACACCGGAAAAGGCTCGGGCGTAAAAGGGGTTTTGATTGCGTTTTTGCTCGGCAGCGCAGCGGCGGGGCCGCTGTACGCGGCGTTTCCCGTCGCGGCGGTGATGCTCAGAAAAGGGAGCGGTCTTTTTAACGTGTTCGTCTTTGTCGGCGCATGGTCGACCACGAAAATCCCCATGCTGGCGTTTGAAACGGCGAACATGGGCCCTGCGTTTACGTTCATGCGGCTTGCGCTGAGCGTAATCGGCATCCTCTTGATTGCGCTGGTCACGGAAAAATCGCTGAACGCGGAACAGCAGGCGGAAATTTACGCAAAAAACAACGATCAGCAAACGCCAACTGAACAGTAATAACCGAACAGCAAAACAGAGAAGTGTTTCAAACCGGGAGGAAGCACACATGGAAAAGAAACAGGGCGGAATCGGGTTTTTTGAAAAATATCTCACGCTTTGGGTGATTCTCTGCATGGCCGCGGGCGTTGTGATCGGGCGGTTTCTGCCCGGCGTTCCGGCGTTTCTCGGCAGATTTGAGTATGCGAACGTGTCCGTTCCCATCGCGGTGCTGATTTGGCTGATGATCTATCCGATGATGCTGAAGGTGGATTTTCAGAGCGTTAAAAACGTCGGCAAAAACCCGAAAGGGCTGTTCGTAACCTGGATCACGAACTGGCTGATTAAGCCTTTTACCATGTTCGGGTTTGCGTGGCTGTTCTTTTTCGTGATTTTTAAGTCGCTGATTCCGGCGGAACTGGCGAAGGATTATCTTGCCGGGGCAATCCTCCTCGGCGCGGCGCCCTGCACGGCGATGGTGTTCGTCTGGAGCCACCTTACGCACGGCAACCCCGCGTATACGGTCGTGCAGGTTGCGACGAACGATCTGATCATCCTCTTTGCGTTCACGCCCATCGTGGCGCTGCTGCTCGGCATCGGCGGCGTGCGGATTCCCTGGGACACGCTGCTGCTTTCGGTCGGGCTGTTCGTCGTAATCCCGCTTGCGGGCGGCGTAATCACGCGCACGGCGGTTTTGAAAAAGCGCGGGCCCGCGTATTTTGAGGAGCGCTTTTTGCCGAAGTTTGGCAATGTGACGATCGGCGGGCTGCTGCTTACGCTCGTGATCATCTTCTCGTTTCAGGGAAACATAATTTTGGGAAACCCGCTGCATATCGTACTGATTGCCGTGCCGCTGGTCATCCAGACGTTTTTCATCTTTTTTGTGGCGTACCTTGCAAGCCGCGCGCTGCGCCTGCCGCATAACATCGCCGCCCCGGCGGGGATGATCGGCGCGTCCAACTTCTTTGAACTGGCGGTCGCCGTCGCGATATCGCTCTTCGGCACGAAGAGTCCCGTCGCACTGGCGACGATCGTCGGTGTGCTGGTGGAAGTACCGGTCATGCTGACGCTGGTGAAAATCGCAAACCGCACGAAAGGCTGGTTCCCGGCATGAGTGAAATTTCGATTCGTGTAATGACCGCCGCGGACTGGCCGGACGTGAGCCGGATTTACCGCGAGGGAATTGAAACCGGGTTTGCGACGTTCCAGAGCGAATGCCCGCCCTGGGAAGACTGGGACCGGGCGCATCTTGGCGCATGCAGGCTCGTGGCCGTTCTGAACGGAAGCGTTGCGGGCTGGGCGGCGCTTTCCGCCGTGTCGAGCCGCTGCGTATACGCGGGCGTGGCCGAAGTGAGCGTTTACATCGCCAAAAGCGCGCGGTGCGCGGGCGCCGGCACGCGCCTGCTCGATGCGCTGGCGTCCGCCTCGGAAGAAAGAGGTTTCTGGACGCTGCAGTCCGGCATCCTGCAGGAAAACGAAGCCAGCCTGCGTCTGCACGAGAAATGCGGATTCCGGGTGGTTGGATACCGCGAAAAAATCGGGCGCGACCAAAACGGAAACTGGCGGAACACGGTTTTAATGGAGCGGCGCAGCAAACGGGACGGTTTCCCGGACACATGCGCCTGCGGACACGACGAAGAAAAGGAGACAACATGAAAAAAGTTGCTTTTATCTGCACGCATAATTCCTGCCGCAGCCAGATCGCCGAAGCGCTTGGCAAGCTGCTTGCGGCGGACACGTTTGAAAGCTATTCGGCGGGAACGGAAGTGAAGGACCGCATCAACCCGGACGCGGTGCGCCTGATGCAGGCACGTTGCGGCGTGGACATGGAACGGACCCAGCGGCCAAAGCTGATTGCCGAACTGCCGCGCGTGGACGTCGTCGTCACGATGGGCTGCGGCGTGGAGTGTCCGTTTCTCCCGGCCGAGCGCCGCGAGGACTGGGGACTCGAAGACCCGACCGGCAAAGGAGACGCGGCGTTTAAAAAGACGATCGATACCATCGAACAAAAGATTCTGGAACTGAAAAAGAGCCTTGCGTAAAAAAGCTCTTGGGATTGTTAAGGGCCATTAGCCCGTTTTTCCGGCTGTGCCGGTTCAGACGGCGCAATGGAGTGCCCAGAATGGGCAGTTTCTTTGTGTTCTTTGCCGCCCGCGGGTCATTCGGGACGAGAGACAAAGAACGGTTAACCCGTCAAGAAACCGGTTTTTGACGGATTCCGCCGCCGGAACGAACCCGTCCGGCGGCTTTTTTACGGCGCGGGAAAAATCGCGTGCGCCGCGGCGGATTCGATGGTAATATTAAAACAAGGAAACAGGGTCGATAACAGCCGGCGGAAACGGAGGATGGCGGAATGATACGGATTTTACTGACGGACGACGACGCGCGCATCCGCACCATCGTACGCGAGTATTCGCAGGCGGAGGACTGGGCGTTCGTTGAGGCGGGCGACGGCGAGGAAGCGCTCGACCAGTTCCGAAAAGGCGAATTTGCGCTGGTCGTGCTGGACGTGATGATGCCGCGGCTCGACGGCTGGGGCGTGCTCAAGCAGATCCGCAAGACGAGCCGGGTGCCCGTGATCCTGCTCACCGCGAGAAACGAAGAATACGACCGCCTGCTCGGCTTCGAGCTGGGCGTGGACGACTATATCGGCAAGCCCTTCAGCCCGCGCGAACTGGTCGCGCGCATGAAGGCGCTGCTCAAGCGCGCGGGCGCGCAGGGCGCGGCTGCGGAAACGTTTGATTATGAAGGGCTGCACGTGGACCTTGCGGCGCGCACCGTGCGCGTCGACGGCGAGAACACGAACCTGACGCCGAAGGAATTCGATTTGCTCGCGTTTTTCGTTTCGAGGCCGGGCGTGGCGTTTACGCGCGACCAACTGCTCAACCATGTCTGGGGATACGACTTTTTTGGCGACGCGCGCACGGTGGACACGCACGTCAAAAGCCTGCGCGACAAGCTGAACGGTTACCGCGAACTGATCGCGACCGTATGGGGCACGGGGTACCGCTTCACCGGCGGTAAAGAGTAGGAAAGAACGAAACCAGAAAAGAACGAAACGCGGCGGAGGAAACGTATGAAGCATATCGTTGGAAAACTGATGCTGGCCTTTCTGGGGATCGCGGCGCTTGCCGTCGCGCTGGTCTGGCTGGTGCAGGCCGTGTTTTTGAGCGACAGTTATCTCAACCAGCGCATCGATACGATCCAGACCGCGCTTTCGGACGTTGCCGACTTTTCCGCGACGGATTTTGCGGGGTTGGAATCTTCCCTGAACATCAGCCTTCTGGCCGTCGATGCAAACGGCGCGACCGTCTATCAGTCGGACACGCTGCCCATGCGCGGTCTGATTACGCGGAGCATTCCGGGGCTGATGGAGGGCGCGGGCAGCGAGGTGCAGTATCTGCAGACCGAATCGGCCGAAACGCGCTACGCGCTGGTTTCCCTTGCGGCGCCGGACGGATATCTGTTTGCAGTATTTTCCATGGTGGATGTTTCGGAAGCGTCCCGCGTTTTGCTCCAGCAGCTCTGGATCATCACGGCGGTGCTGGGGGTTGCGGCGCTGATTCTCTCCGTCGTGCTTGCGCGGCTGTTTTCCAAGCCGATCCTGCGTGTGACAAAGGCCGCAAAAGAGATGGCGGGCGGCAACTATGAAGTGACGCTGCCTGTGACGACGAAAGACGAGATCGGCCAGCTCACCGCGGCGCTCAACGAACTGGGCGTGGAACTCGGCAAAGCGGAGAACCTCCGCCGGGAACTGATTGCAAACGTTTCGCACGAACTGCGCGCGCCGCTGGCGATCATCCAGGGATTCGCCGAGACCGTCCGGGACATCACCTGGCCGGACGAAAAGAAGCGCACCGAACAGCTCACGATGATTTCCGAGGAAGCCACTCGCTTAAGCGGGCTCGTTACAGACATACTGGACTATTCCAAGCTGGAATCCGGTTCGGAGACGGTCGCCGCGGGCGATTTTGAAAGCGCGCCCGCGCTCAATGAAATGGTCGGGCGCTACGAAATCGAGGCGGGCAAAAAGGACGTTGCGATTGAACTGACCTGCCCCGAAACGACGGTTCGCTTCGACCGCGGTAAGTTTGTGCAGGTGATGAACAACCTGCTTATCAACGCCATCCAGCACGCGCCAAAACGCTCCGTGGTGCGCGTCCGCTGCGAACCGGCGGACGGCGGCGCGCTGCGCATCTTTGTGGAAAACAAGGGCAAACCCATTCCGCCGGAGGAACTGCCGTGCATCTGGGACCGCTATCACCGCGCGCCGCAGGCCGGCAGTGCGGGCAACCTCGGCACGGGGCTGGGGCTGGCGATCGTAAAGAGCATCCTTGTGCAGCACGGCGTGCCGTACGGCGCGGCCAGCGACAAAACAAAGACCGTGTTCTGGTTTGAAACCGTACCCTTAACAGCGAACGGTATCAAATTTTAGCAAATCGAAGCAAACGCAAGCGAATCCAAGCGACTGCAAGCGAATCCAAGCGAGTCCAAGCGGACGCTACCCGAAAAGGAAAAGGAAGAAGAAAAGGACAAAGAAAACACAAAGGACAATACAGCGCGCCTGCGGCGCATGCGGGCGGCGGTGAAGGGCTTTATTAAGGGACGTTACGCCGCGCCGCCTTCCAATTACACGTTGACGGCGTTTATGAAAGCAAGATGGAATAACACCCCGCAGGCTCCGGAATTTCCGGAGCCTGTGCATCTTGTTAAAAAAGCTCTTGGGATTGTTAAGGGCCGCGGCCCTTAACCCGTTGATTCCGGCTGTACCGGTTCACCCGCTGCAACGGATCGCCCTTAAGGGCGGTTTCTCCAAAGTTTTTTGCCGCCCGTGAGCCGTTAACGGCGAGAGGCAACGAGCGGTTAACCCGTCAAAAAACCAGTTTTTTGACGGCCTCCGCAGACTCCGGAATTTCCGGAGCCTGCTTTCGGTGCGAATGAAGTTTGGGGGTTGGGATGCGTTTTTATTCAAAAAGCAGGTGCTTGAAGTCGCCGAGGCCGTAACTCATGCTCTCCGCGGCGGCTTTGATCGTGTGCCCGGCGGGATAATCCTCCGCAAGGCCGAGGCGCGTATACACCTCGCCGAGCGAGAGGCCGAGCAGGTCGGCCACCTGCTGCAGGCTCATGTTGCCGCGGATGTCGCCCGGTTCATAACCGTTGATCGGCGTCCAGGTTTCCTCGCCTTCCTCGTGCGCTTCCTCTGCCGCGGATACTTCGCCGTGGGATTCTTCGGCGCGTTCCTTGACGAACTTATTTGCAAGCAGCTGCATATTGCCGGTTGCGGCGGCGACGCCGATGGGAACGAAGAACAGCGCGAGCGCAAGCAGGATCGCCAGCAGGGGATGCAGGGATTTCTTCTTGGAGAAGCCCGTGGACAGCGCGCCTTTCTTGGGGCAGACGTTGACGCACTCGTTGCAGTTGATGCACTCCATGTCGGTTACTCTGCCGCCTTTAGCGTCCATGACTTCCACGTTCATCGGGCAGACCTTGTTGCAGAGGCCGCAGCGAATGCACTTTTCGGAATCGACGCGCACGGCGTACGGGCTGACCTTGCCGATCGTGCCGTAGAGCGCGCCGACCGGGCAGAGATATTTACAGAAGAAACGCTCGTACACGAGCGAGCCGAGCAGGGTGACGATCAGCACGATGAACCCGACGAGGTACGAGGTGATCAGCGCGTTGAAGTCGGCCAGGTGCCCCAGCGCGTTGAAGGGATCGTACGGCGTGATCCAGAGTTCGCCGGTAATCCAGGCCATCGCGATGGTCACGGCGAGCACGACAAACTTGAGATAGCGCAGCACACGGTCGAGCTTTTGGGGGACGACGGGACGCTTTTTAAAGAGTTTTCTGCCGATCTTGCCGAAGAATTCCTGCAGCGCGCCGAACGCGCAGAGCTGCCCGCAGAACGTGCGCCGCATCACGACGGACAGGACCACGGTCGTTCCGAAGAGCACGAACGTGCCGATCAGAATTTTTTTGAGGAATGTGCCGACGGCGATGATCGAAAGCATGGATTCCAGCCCGCCGTAGGGACACAGCGCGTGGATGGACGGCGCGGCGTAGCCCAGCGCGTGCAGCGCGGAGGCCGAGAGGACAAAGAGTAAAAAGCTGGCGAGGATGACCCAGCGCACGATGCGCGCCGCAGTGCGCAGACGCTTGTCCTTTTTCGCCAGGGTGTTGGGGCTCGGTTCGGGGGTCGTAGTCATGGTGCGATACCTCCTGCATCCAATTTTATTTTTTCAGTCGCTTTGGTTTTGGTTTACTTTCTAATGATTCCGCTTTAGGTTACAGTTTGCGGGGCTATTCCGGCCTGTGTGCGGCGGGTTTGCTCCGCCGCACACAGACGCGGTATTTGCGTTAACGGATCAAGACTTACAGCTTGTTTTCAAACGCCTTGAGGTGGCTTTCGGAAGCGCGCATCAGGCTCTCGAACACCTCGCGGACGTCAGCGGGCAAATCCTCGCTGAGAAACGCCTCGTACATGGCGATGTTGTCGATTTCCGCTTCCACGCCCGCTTCGTATGCTTCCGTCAGGCTCGCGACCTTTGCAATCCGCGAAGCTGCGTCGTCCTCCGGCGCGGTGATGCCGTAGGCTTCAAACAGCGGCAGCAGTGCTTCGATATGCGTCTCCTCGGCGCGGATGATGTTGGTAAACGGCCGGATCGAGCCGTAGGCGCCGATGATGTAGCTGTACTCCGCATGCGCAAGGTATTCGTCCTGCAGTGAGTAGGTGAGCATGTCTACGAGCGTCAGGTCGTCGTCGCTGAGCGCGCCGGCCGCGCCGTACCCGGTCAGGCTTGCGGTCAGGTCGTCTTCCGTGGGGGTGTAGGAAGTGCCTGGAATTACGGCGCTGTTTTCGTTCTGGCAGTCGTCGCAGTCAGATTGGGTGTTTTTGCGCTCGTCTCTGTAACCCGCGCCGACCGTTGCCGTGTTGGACGCGCCTTTGCCGCCGTTGCCCGCGTAGGTTTTGTCTTCCACTGCGATTCGATCGCCTTCGTAACCGTTGTCCGCCGCGGCATTGCTGCGTTCGCCCTGATACCCGGTTCCGGTTTCGCTTCCTGTCGCAAGTGTGCATCCGGTTGCTATCAACGCCAGTACAGACAGCGTTAGAATGACGATCAGCCATTTCTTATTCCATTTCCGTTTCATTTTCGTGGACCTCCTTGTGGTCAATTAGGATGGTTTTAGTATGACGCGCATTTGTGATGAAAGCGTGATGGGTTTTCGAGGGTTTGGTCAGGGATTATAAGAAAAAGAAAAGCGGGAATTATTAGGGTGTGTTTCTAAAATCACAAAAGCGCATTTCCGCCGCCTCGACATGCATATTTTTGTTGAAAAGCCTCGCCGCAGCACCACTGCGCCTGCGTTTATCGCCTTAATCTGCAAGCCGATCCAGCATAACTGCATCTTTCAGACTTTAGAAACACACCCTAGAATAAAACAGGTATGGCCGATGCTATGCTTCAAGTATAAACCAGGTAAAGGAGAATTTATATGAAAAAGAACATACTGCCGGTGGAACAATCGCGGGAATACCTGCTCTCCATGCTGGGAAAAGGCACGAAACCAGCGGCGGATACGGGCGGCACGGACACGGCTTCCGGCGGATACGGCGCGGCGCGGAGCAAAAAACAGAAGGTTGCGGCGCTGATCCGGCCGGAACTGACCATTCCGGCGGGCGCGGAGACGGATGCGGACTCGGGCGGCTATTGGGACGAGGAGGCGGACGCGCGCTATGACGCGTTCCTCAAAGATTACGAAAAGACGGCCGTCCCGGCGGGTGCGGAAACGGACGCGCGCACAGACGGCGAGGGGGACCCGCTGAGCGGGGAGCAGAAGCTGGACGCGAAGATCGCCGCAAAGCTGCCGGAAAGCTTCCCGGTCGACGAATGGGAGACGCTGACGACCAAGCAGCAGCTCAAGGCAATGCAGTTCAGCGGCCTTACGAACGAGGAGCAGTGGCGGCTGCTGAACGCTTCCATGCCGCTCAAGGAGCTGGCAAGTATCGGGGGATGGGAAAGCGATTCGGACGATACCGGAACGGATTCGTCAAAAATAACCCCTTTACAGCAGCGGATTCTTGATAGACAATTGGAGAAAGAGGAAGAGGCGATGCGGTCGGTTTTGGAACAGGGAATTAGCGGTGAAGGCGATGGCACGCTATTTGATTGGAGTACTGTGGGAGACACCTCCGGCAGGCAGTCACTTCCATTTCCGGCTCCGGTTCCAGTGATACGAGGTGTTCCATACCCGGAAAACGGTCAAAAGGCCTATGTCTTCTATACGAATCGGCCTAAAGGCTGGTATAAAAGACAAGCGAAATATCAAAAAAAGATACTGGAAAGCCTTGGCTACGAGGTGGAAATAGTATGCACAAATAACGTTGATGATTTTTCCGAGGCTTGGAATATGATGGATCCTAAAACAACGACGGCGGTAATCATCAGTCATAGCAATGGAATGTCGTTGATTTTTGAGGAAGGGTCGCCTACCAATGCGATAAGTGCTATAGGAAAAAACATTGAAAACGATTTAATCCCGGCAATCGGAAGCTTAAGCGGCCCGGAAATTGCGAATCTCTATATTTATGCTTGTAATGCAGGGCATGAAGAGCTGCTAGCACAAGCAGGGACGAATGTTGCAGACGCGTTTCGCGATCTAGCAAACGTAGATACCGTATATGCATTCGATGGTTCTGTCGGATTCGGTCCATCTGCTTTAGTCAGACCAGACTATCAGCCTCGTTTATCCAACAAACAGAACTACGATACAGTATTCAGCAATTTTAAAATTCCGGATACACTTGGCAAATCCGGGCCGTCCGGATTTCTGGAATACGACAGCGACGACAAGGAGTGAACATGCAAAAAAAACGAAAGAAGATCGTTTTAATCACGGCAGGTATACTTTTTGTCTGTGTGGCTGCTTTCCTGTTTTTAGTTCGGGATTACTATGCTATAGGGCCTTTGCTGGACTATCTTAATGAGCCCGGACGAAAAGCGGCGTACCTTTCGGACGAAGGGTATGCAGACGTGCTGGGCGTTGCCGATCTGGATTATGAGGAAATCCTGCAGCAATATGGCGAGCCCGAAAATCAAAAGCTCTGGAGCTCCGCGGATGAACCCGACCGGAAATTGCTGGATTGTCAATACTCGGATTTCAATGTGCGGTACGTGCTTTCTGAAGACAGGAATCATGAAACGAGCTATCGTTTAACGCTCCTGACAATTACCAGCAAAGATTTGCGTTTTGGCCGGCTGAAAATCGGGATCGGAAGTCCGCGGCTGGCCGTGCGGATCGCATATCTTTTTGACAAAAAGATCGATGCGGACGAACTGGCGTACAGCGCCCGTGATGACCCGGGTGTGGACGAAGGATTCTACGGGGAAGACTGGTGCAGAATCCTGTTTTGCTACGACGAGCACGGGCGAGTGACCTCGATGGCATATGATCCACCAGCCAATTAATATCGGACGCTTGCGAAAATCACAGACCGAAAGCAAAGCGGAGCGCTGTTCTACTTTGCTTTTTTTTGAGAAATTTTGTCAAAAAGGATGCAATCAGAACGAATGTTCGCTATAATGAAACTAACAGCGTGATGCTGTGCAGATCGCACGGGAGATAAAAACGGAAATGTATAGAACCGAACCGAAGCACACGAGAAAGCGGATTCTTCCGGTGGCTTGTATTGTCG
>CAYTHS010000055.1:0-18677 GCA_964437665.1 uncultured Oscillospiraceae bacterium | reverse complement strand
TCCAGCTTTACTTCGGTACCCGCGTACTTCGAGCAGATAACCTTATCGCCTTCCTTGACATACATCTTGACTTCCTTGCCGTCTACAACGCCGCCGGGGCCGACAGAAATCACAGTTGCCATCTGCGGCTTTTCCTTTGCAGCGGTGGGCAGAACGATACCGCCCTTGACCACTTCTTCGGCCTCAATGCTCTCGACAACGACGCGATCTGCCAAAGGTTTCAGTTTCATACAAAAAACGCCTCCTGTTAGATTGGTTAAGCTTCGATTTGTTAGCACTCATTTCTATTGAGTGCTAATCTCGATGATCATTATATCACGATACACGTTCCAGTCAACTTGAAAAATGCAACGAAAATGTGAAAAATCACGCTTTCATCCATATGTGTAAAATACCCTACTAATTTACTGTTGTATTTTTTATGAATCCATGCTACATTAATTTTGCAGTATCTTTTCTCAATGCGGCGTTTCTACAATTGAAACGACTCCAGGCGGCGAAGCTTTCTGCTATAAAACTTTGGCAAGGTGATGAGACTATTAATGAAAGCTTTCGATTATATGGTACGGGGCATGCACTGCGCGGCCTGCGCGGCCTCCGTCGAACGAGTGGTTTCGCGCCTGGACGGCGTGGACGCCGTGAGCGTCAATCTCACGACCGAGCGCATGCGCGTGCGCGGCGACGCATTCACGTCCGATGCAGTGCTCGAAGCGGTCGAAAAAGCGGGCTTTTCCGCGGAGAAATACGTTTATTCAGAAAAAACAGACAAGGCCGAGCGTGCCCGTAAGGAAAGTGAGCTTCGCTCACAGCGACGGCGCGCGATTGTCGCGCTTGTATTCGCCACGCCGTTGTTTTATCTTTCCATGGCGCCGATGATCGGACTTTGGACGCCGGTTTCCATGGAAACGCAGCCGCTTTTGTATGCGCTGCTGCAAATCCTGTTTTTGTTTCCCGTCCTCGTCAGCGGAGCGGGCTTTTATACGCGTGGGTACAAGGCGCTTTTCCTTTTGCACCCGAATATGGACTCCCTCGTCGCGGTCGGCACCACTGCCGCGGTGCTCTTCAGCACATGGTCGCTGTTCCGGCTGATCGGCGGAGACGCTTCCGCCGCGCACGACATGTACTGGGAGTCCGCGGGGGTGATCATTGCCCTCGTGATGCTTGGGAAACTGCTTGAGGCACGCAGTATGCGCCGCACGTTCGACGCGGTGGAGCGCATGATGGAGCTTGCGCCTGACGAAGCGACCCTGATACAGAGCGACGGCACACAGAAACGCGTCCCCGCTTCCCTGCTTATGAAAGGCGACCTCGTGCTCGTGCGTCCCGGCGAGCGCATCGCCGCCGACGGCGATGCGGCGCAGGGCGGCGCGTCGGTTGACGAATCAATGCTCACCGGCGAAAGCATCCCCGTGGACAAACACATAGGCGATCCGGTCACCGGCGGTAGCGTCAACGGCAGCGTGCCGTTTACTTTCCGCGTGGAACGCACCGGTGCGGACACGACGCTCTCGCAGATGATCCGCATGGTTGAAGAAGCGCAGGGCGCAAAAGCGCCCATCGCAAGACTCGCGGACAGACTCTCCGCTGTATTTGTGCCCGTCGTGTTCGGAATCGCGCTGCTTGCCGCGGCAATCTGGCTCATCGCGGGAGAACCTGTTTCGTTCGCGCTTACGGTGTTTGTTTCCGTGCTGGTTATTGCCTGCCCCTGCGCGCTCGGGCTGGCCACGCCGACCGCCGTCATGGTCGGCACCGGCGCCGCCGCGTCCCACGGCATGCTGGTCAAAAGCGGCGAAGCACTTGAAACGCTCAGCCGCGTGCGCGCCGTTGCGTTCGACAAAACCGGCACGCTTACGCGCGGCGAGCCGAAGGTGACGTCCCTCTATGCTGCAGACGGCGATGAAGGCAAACTGCTTTCCCTGCTTGCCGGAATTGAAGGCTACAGTGAACACCCGCTGGCAAAAGCGATTCTGGAACTTGCGCAGCAGCGCGGCGCAAAAGCCGCGCCGGTACAGGACGTGCGCGCGGAAGCGGGTTTCGGTATGCGCGGCACGCTGGACGGCGAAGAAGCACTGCTGGCCGGAAACGAAGCGTTTCTGCGGCTCAACGGCGTCGCCGTACCCGCGGACGTAAACGCGCGCTTTCCCGGCAAAACGCTGGTTCATCTCGCAGGCGGGAGCGCTTATCTCGGCGCGGCGGCCATCGCGGACGTCGTACGGCCGGAGGCGAAACTCGCACTTAAACGGCTGAAAGAAAGCGGCGTGCATGTTGCAATGATTACGGGCGACCGCGAGGACGTTGCTAACGTCATCGGCGCGGAAGTCGGCGTAAACGACGTGCTCGCCGAAGTACGCCCGGAGCACAAGGCGGAAGCGGTGAAAAAGCTCAAAGAAACATACGGTTTCGTCGCCATGGTGGGAGACGGCGTGAACGACGCGCCCGCGCTCGCCACGGCGGACGTCGGAATTGCGGTCGGCGCGGGAACCGACGTTGCGCTCTCCAGCGCGGACGTTGTTCTCATGCGCTCCGATCTCGGCGGCGTTGCGGACGCGCTCGAGGTTGGGCGGCTGACGCTGCGGGACATCCGCCAGAACCTCTTCTGGGCGTTCTTTTACAACGTCGTCGGCATCCCGGTTGCAGCCGGACTGCTCTTTGCGTTCGGCGGGCCGCTGCTTTCGCCGATGATTGCGGCGCTGGCAATGAGCCTCTCTTCCGTCACGGTCGTTTCAAACGCACTGCGGCTTAAACCGCGCGTCAACCGCACGATATTTAAAAATACGGAAAACGACGCGGTTAAGGCGTAAGTTTCGCTTGCATTTCGCCGGGGCTTATGCTACACTGACATCTGTTCGAGTGAAATTTTTTGAAACTGATACAGGGGGTGAATTGTTTTGGCAAACATCAAGTCCGCCATCAAGCGTGTCAAGATCACCGAAAAGCAGACCCTTCGCAACCGTATGGCCAAGTCTGAAATGAAGACGACCATCCGCCGTTTCGACGAAGCGCTGCTCGCCGGGGATACCGCCGCTACAGATAAAGCGTATTTGACGGCCGTCAGCACGGTCGACCATGCCGCCGCAAAGGGCATGATCCACAAAAATGCCGCCGCTCGCAAAAAAGCGCAGCTGGCGAAAAAGCGCGCCGCAGCACAGTAACCCCCGTCCGGTTTTTAAAACGTTTGGACGCTTCGTTTTCGGAGCGTCCGTTTTTTCTTGCTTTACAGTGTGAAAGCGTCTAAAATAATAGAAGCGGACGGGCGCTTCCCTGCTCATGTGAAAAATCTCCGGTGATTTGAAAGCCGGAGGGCAAAAAACCACCGCCGCTTCTCCCATCCTATAAACGAAAGGTGCGATCTGAATGGAACCATATGTTTCCAAACTGCAAAGCGACGAGTTGGACGACGTTTTTACTGCGATCCTCTCGCTCGAGGACGTATCGGAATGCTATCGCTTTTTTGAGGATATGTGCACCATCAACGAACTGCAGGCGATGGCGCAGCGCTGGCAGGTTGCCCGCCGGCTCGACGCGGGCGTGACGTATCAGGAAATTTCCCATTCCTACAACGCCTCCACCGCGACCATCAGCCGGGTCAACCGCTGCCTGGAATACGGCGCGGGCGGCTATCGGCTGCTGCTGGACCGTCTGCGCGAAACGGAGAAAGAGTAAAACCTTATGGCCATGGACGGAATCGCGCTCGGCGCGGTCGTTTCCGAATGCCGCACGCTCATCGGCGGCAAAATCGACAAGGTGCAGCAGCCGGAAAAGGACCTGCTGCTTTTTACGGTGCGCAATAACGGCAAAACGCAAAAGCTTTTATTCTGTACGCACGCCGAAAACGGGCGGATTCAGCTCACTTCGCGCGCATACGACAACCCCGCGCAGCCGCCGGCGCTCTGCATGTTGCTGCGCCGCCGCCTCTGCGGCGCGCGCATAACGGACGTACGCCAGATAGGCGCGGACCGCGTCTGCGAGCTATCGCTGCTTGCGCGAAACGAACTCTTCGACGAGGTAACGCTCAAGCTTGTTGCGGAGCTGACCGGCAAGCATGCGAATTTATTCCTGCTAGAACCCGACGGTTCGATTGCGGACTGCGTGCGCCGCGTTTCCGCCGGTGACACGAGCACGCGCATCCTCCTTCCAGGATTTCCGTACGAGCCGATCCCCGCGCAGGACAAATGCAGCCCCTTTGACGCGACGCGCGAACAGCTGGACGCCGTTTACGCCTCCGCCGACCCCGCGCGCGCACTGACGCAGGCGTTTGCAGGCGTTTCCCGCCAGAGCGCAAACGCGCTCGTTTCGGCCTGCGCTTCCTCCGCCGCGCTGAAAGCGCTCTTTTTGCAAATGAAAAACGGGCGGTACAGCCCCTGCATCGCGTATCTGCCGGACGGCGAACCCGCCGCCGCGCTGCCTTTTACGCCAAACGGCATGTTTGCTAAAACCGAACCCTGCGAAAACATGTCGGACGCGCTGGACCGCTACTATGCCGGGCGGGACGCGCTGGTGCGCATCCGCCGCCATGGCGGCGAACTGCGCAAAACCGTTTCCAACGCACTGCGCCGCGCACAGAATAAATACGCCGCGTTCGTGGAAGCCATCACCGGCACCGAGCGGTTTGAGGAAGCGCGCACATACGGTGAGCTGATCCTTGCCAATCTGCATCTCGTGCGTCCCGGCGCGGACGAACTCATCGCGCTCGATTATTGCGCCGACCCGCCGCAGAAGCGCGCCGTTCCGCTCGACCCCGCGCTCAGCGCGCAGGAAAACGCAAAGAAATATTTTAAAGCGTACCGCAAGGGGAAACTCGGCAAAGCGTATGCCGAATCGCAGATTGAGAGCCTGTCCGCCGAAATCGCGTATCTCGAAGGCCAGCTCGAAAACATTGAAAAATGCGAAACGCTCTACGAACTGACCGAAATCCGGGACGAACTCGTGCGCGAGCGCTATATCCGTCCGAGCCGGGACAAAAAGCGCGCGCCGGGCCCGGGTAACCGCTCCTCCGCGCCGATGCGCTTTGTTTCCAGCGACGATATCGGCATCCTCGTCGGCAAAAATAACCGCCAGAACGACGCGCTGACGCTCCAGCAGGCCAAGTCGGACAACCTCTGGCTGCACGCAAAAAATATCCCCGGCTCGCATGTGATCGTCGACTTCGAGGGCGAGCCGCCAGAACGGACGTTGCAGGAGGCGGCCATGCTCGCAGCCTACTATTCCAAAGCGCGGCTTTCGAGCGGCGTGCCGGTCGACTACACGCCAAGGAAGTTCGTAAAGAAACCCTCGGGTGCGCGTCCCGGCATGGTGATCTACTCCACCAACCGCACTCTCTACGTCACCCCCGACCCCGCGCTTGTCCAGCGGCTGCGCATTGGCGAATAGCGCCATATACCCCCGCCGCAGTGTGAACAATCTGCGGCAAACGCGCGAGGCGCCTCCTATTTGGTTGCGCGCAGAAGCCGAATCCCGTATAATAAAGCCAATCTTACGCCTCGCCCTATTTCCGGCGCGGACTAACAGAAAAAGGAGACTGAGCGATTTTGTCACGCATTTCGCAAATCATACAAAACCCGCTGCAACTGCTCTATGTGCTGCCGGCGATCATCATCGGCCTGACCGTGCACGAGTGGGCGCACGCGTACGCCGCGTACCGTCTCGGCGACCCTACCGCTAAGAACCTTGGCCGTATGACGCTCAATCCGATCGTGCATTTCGACCTTTTCGGCTTCCTGTGCCTGCTGCTGGTAGGGTTCGGCTGGGCCAAACCGGTCCCGGTCAACAGCCGCAATTTCAAAAACTATAAGCGGGACGATATCATCGTTTCCCTAGCGGGCGTTACGATGAATTTTCTCGTCGCATTCGCGTTTTCGTTCGTCTACGTACTTGGCTATTTAAAATGGGGCTTCGGCACGAATACCGCGTTCGTGAGCATCTTCGGCTCGATCATAACCATCAATTTAGCGCTCGCGCTGTTTAACCTCATCCCCATCTATCCGCTGGACGGCTCGCACGTGCTCGAAAGCCTGCTCGTACGCAAGTTCCCGCGTTTTTTCATGTTCATGCGGCGCTATGGTCAGTGGATTCTGATCGCGCTGCTGCTGCTCGGCGTGGTCACGACCGCGCTTTCCTACCTGGTCTCAGGCATCGCAAACGGATTTATATCCGCGGCGGTTTGGTTCGTCAATCTCTTGTAGGCGCAATCCATGGCATACTGCGTTCAGCTCAGCCAATTTGAAGGGCCGCTCGATCTGCTGCTGCATCTGATTCAGGAATCGGAGGTAGACGTTAAGGATATCTTCGTTTCCGAAATCACCGCGCAGTATCTTTCCTATATGAATCAGGTGGACGAACTGGACCTGGACACCGCAAGCGAATTTCTGACCATGGCGGCGACGCTGCTCTATATTAAGTCCCGCCAACTCCTGCCCCGCCCGCCCAAAGAAGACGAAACGGAGGAAGACCCGGAGCAGATACTCATCCGCCAGCTGCGCGACTACAAAGCGTTTAAGGAGGCGAGCGAGCAGCTGCGCACGCTCTTTACCGACGCGCAGCAGAGCATTCCCCGCCTGCCGGAGGACGTGCCGCTCCCGCCGAAGGATATCGCGCTCGACGGCGCGGACATGGACGCGCTCTTCGGCGCGTTCTATGCGCTGCTTTCCCGCAAAAAAGAGGAACCCGAGCCGACGCGCGCCCAGCACGTCCGCCCGGACCTCTACACCGTGCGCTCCCAGACGGGACGCATCCGTACCATCCTCAAGCAGCACACCGCCGTGTCGTTTGAATCGCTTTTTGAAGCGGAGGCGAGCAAAATGGAGATGATCGTCACCTTCATGGCGCTGCTGGAGATGATCGCCCGCGGCGAAATCCTGCTGCGGCAGCGCGCGCCGTTCGCGCCGATCCGCATCAGCGCGGACAAACTGCTGCTCGACGACGAAACCTACGAATACATGGACGAAACGGAAGACTGACGCCGCTTCGGCTCGCATAAAAAACCGACTTTTATCATTATCGGGAGTTTTCATGGAAGACCGCACCCTGTTCAACACAATCGAATGCATGCTCTTCGTCGCGGGCGACCCCATACCGGTTAGCGAAATTGCGCGCGTGCTGGGCTGCTCGCTCGCCGTTGCAAAAGGCGCGCTGAGCGAAATGGAGCAGCTCTACAAACACGAAGGCCGCGGCATCCAGCTTCTGGTCACCGCTGATACCGCGCAGCTTGTGAGCAACCGCGCCTATATCGATCAGGTCAAGGAACTGCTCAACCCCGACGAAACCAAGAGCGTTTCCCAGTCCCTGCTAGAAACGCTGGCCATCGTCGCCTACCGCCAGCCCGTCACCCGCGCCGATCTGGAGCAGGTGCGCGGCGTGCGCTGCGACTATGCGGTCACCCAGCTCGTCAAGCTCGGTCTGATCGTGGAAGTCGGCCGCAAAGACGTTGTCGGGCATCCGGCGCTGTTCGGCACGACGGACAAATTTCTGCATCAGTTCGGGCTGCACAGCGTGGACGAGATGCCGGACTTTTCGCGCTATTCGCAGGAGATCGCCGAAGAGCAGAGCGAAGAACTGCCGGTCGTGTAAATCCGCGGTTCCTTGTATTCGCCACAGACAGATTAAAGCCTCCCGATAATAAAAATCCGGGAGGCTTTTTTTATGCGCGTTTTTAATTTTTTTTACTCCAGCGGGATGATCTTTGCGCCGATGTCGTCGCCCGATACTTCCAGCACGGCGAACGCCGCCGGGTATCCGCGGCGCGGCAGCGAAAGACTGCCGGGGTTGAGCGCAAGGATTTTTCCGCTCGCCTGCATGAGCGGCTCGTGCGTGTGCCCGAAGAGCACCGCGCCGCAGCCGCGCTGTTCGGCGGCGTGAAACAGGCTGCCGAGCGTGTAAAACGCGTCCCCGTGCACAAGCAGGATCGAAGCGTCCTCCACGCGCTCGACGAGCACGCGCGGCAGACCGGTGAAATAATCGTTGTTGCCGCGCACCGCAACAAACGGCACGCCGCCGGCCGCGCTGGAAATCCGCTCCGCGTCCGCGCCATAGTCGCCGAGGTGGAAAATCTTGTCCACCTTTCCCATCTTCCCGATTGCGGCGGGAAGACGCGTAAACTGATGATGCGTGTCCGAAAACACCGCAATGCGCTTCATTCTTCCTCGCCCAGCTTCTTATTAAGCGCTTCGAGCGCACGTTTCCGGTGGCTCACTGCGTTTTTCTGCTCCGCCGAAAGCTCCGCAAACGACTTGCCGAACGGCTCGTAATAAAAATACGGATCGTAACCAAAGCCGTTGCTCCCGCGCGGCGCTTCCAGCAGGGTTCCTTCCGCCGCGCCGGTCACGCAGATCGTTTCTTTGCCCTTTCTGGCCAGCGCGACCGCCGAAACGAACCGGCAGGTACGTTTTTCTGCCGGAACGCCCGCCATGTCCGCCATGAGTCTTGCGTTGTTCTGCGCGTCGTCGTGTCCTTCGCCCGCGTACCGCGCGCTGAAAACGCCCGGCGCGCCATCCAGCGCGTCCACCATCAGCCCGCTGTCGTCCGCAAGCGCCGCTTCATAGCCGGAGGCTTTGCGCACTTCTTCCGCCTTTTTGACCGCGTTTTGCGCAAACGTTTCGCCGTCCTCGACCACGTCGATTGCAAACCCCGCTTCGCGCAGCGTCACCATGTCCGGAAACGCGCCGCCGAGGATCTGCCTGATTTCGCGCATTTTGTGCGCGTTGTTGGTTGCCAGCAATAATTTCATGCCGCTATTGTAGCAGAGAATTTCCCCTCCGTAAAGCCGAATACGCGCCCGCCGCCGAGATTGCGGGTTCAAGCAGAGCGCAGAGTATGATATAATACGGTGACCGAATTTTGGGGGAATGAAATGGACCTTTCAATGCTCAACGATAAACAGCGCGAAGCGGTTGAAACCACCGAAGGCCCGCTGCTTGTGCTGGCGGGCGCGGGCAGCGGCAAAACGCGCGTGCTCACGCACCGCATCGCGTATCTGATTCAGGAAAAAGGCGTGCAGCCCTGGAATATCCTTGCGCTGACGTTCACCAACAAGGCCGCCGGGGAAATGCGCGAACGCGTGGAAACCCTCGTCGGTTCGGGCGCGGGCGATATGTGGGTGACGACCTTCCACGCCGCGTGCGCGCGCATCCTGCGCATGGAAATCGAGGCGCTCGGTTACGAGCGCGCGTTCGTCATCTACGACGACGCGGACCAGCAGTCCCTGCTCAAAAAAATTATCCGCACACTCGGCATCAACGAAAAGGTGTTCACCCCGCGCGAGCTTTCCAGCCGGATTTCCGAGGCGAAAAACCATTCGCTCGACGCGCTGGAGTATTTCCGCGAAACCTACGCGGCAAAGGAAATCGTGCGGGTTTACACGGAGTATCAAAAGAGCCTCAAACAGTGCAATGCGCTGGACTTCGACGATCTTCTGCTGCTTACGCTCAAGCTGCTTACGCAGTTCCCGGACGTACTGGAAAAATATCGCAATAAGTTTCACTATATTCTGGTGGACGAATATCAGGACACGAACCTCGTGCAGTACCATATCGTCCATCTGCTCGCCGAAAAGCACCGCAACATCTGCGTGGTCGGGGACGACGACCAGAGCATATACGGCTGGCGCGGCGCGGACATCCGCAACATCCTGGAGTTTGAAAAGGACTTCCCCGGCGCGGCGGTCATCCGCCTGGAGCAGAACTACCGCTCCACCGAGGTGATCCTGAACGCCGCAAACGTGATTATTTCCAATAACCACGGACGTAAAAAGAAACACCTCTGGACAGAGAAGCGCGGCGGCGCGCCGATCGACTTTTACGAGGCGACGGACGAGCGCGACGAAGCGAACCGCATCTGCACGCGCATCCTCGAAGGCGCACGCTACGGCAAGCGGCGTTACGACGACTATGCAATCCTCTACCGCACGCACGCGCAGAGCCGTATCCTTGAAATGTACTTAAAAAGTTACGATATCCCCTACCGCGTCTACGGCGGAACGTCGTTCTTCCAGCGCGCGGAGGTTAAGGACATCGTGGCGTATCTGCGGCTTTTGCAGAATTCCGCGGACGACGTTGCGTTTCTGCGCATCGTGAACGTTCCGCGCCGCGGAATCGGCGGCACGACAGTTGCCGAACTGCAGACGTTTGCCACCGAACGCTCGCTGCCGCTTCTGCACGCGGTGATGCAGCTTGGCGAAGACGATCTGCCGCGCGCACGCGAAAAACTGCAGAAATTTGCCGAAACACTCTCCGGCGTGTACGCGCAGTTCGGCAACCGCTCGTTTCCGGACGTTGTGGAACTCCTGCTCGAAGAAATCGGCTACGACGCGTATCTGCGCGCCGACCGCAAGGAAAACTATGAGGCCCGCGCGGACATCGTGAAAGAATTTGTGGGCTATATCCGCGAGTTCACCGAGTCGCTCGACGAAACGCAGGTGGACGTGCTCACGGCGTTCCTGGAAACCGTTGCGCTGTTTTCCGCAGCAGACACCGTGGACGAGCGCAACGGCTGCGTTTCCATGATGACGCTGCACAGCGCAAAGGGACTGGAATTCCCGTTTGTGTTCCTCTGTGGGCTGGAAGACGGACTCTTCCCTTCCTCTCAGTCGATGTACGACCCCGACCGGCTGGAAGAGGAGCGCAGGCTCTGCTATGTCGGCATCACGCGCGCACGCGAACGGCTCTATCTTTCCACGGCGCGTCAGCGCATGCTCTACGGCAAGATCACGCCGTCTCTGCCGTCCCGCTTCCTCGTTGAATTGCAGGAGGCGCTGCCGGAATCCGCCAAACCCGCGCCGAAACGCGAGGTCAAAAAAACACCCCCGCAGCAGGCGTTCGGTATCTCGATGCACGCGCTCAAGAGCAAACCGCACGCCGGGCGCACGCCTGCCGGCCGCGGCGCCGTACCCAAAACGCCCGCGCCGCAGGCGCACGACGTTTCGTTCACCGCCGGACAGCATGTGCGGCATTCCTCGTTCGGAGAAGGCGTCGTGCTCTCGGTCACCGGCGGCGGCGCGTCGGCAATCGTCCAAATTGCGTTCGATTCCGGCGCGAACAAAAAGTTCGCGGCGGCGTACGCGCCGATCGAATCGGTCGACTGACGATATGCGTGTTTGCTAAATAAGTTTTTGCTTCATATCACGGCGGCGTGTCCGCCATGGGAGGGGTTTCTCGTATGCTGACAGACCGGCAAAAAGAGCTGACACAAACGCTGGTGCACTATGCCGAGGCGTATTACGATCAGGACGCGCCGCTGATTTCCGACGCGGAATACGACGCGCTCTACGACGAGCTTTCCGCGCTCGAAGCGGAAAGCGGCGTTGCGCTGCCCGGCTCGCCGACGCGGCGTGTCGGCGCGAACGCGGGCGCGTTTTTGCCGCACACGCACATCCGCAGGCTCTACAGCCTGGACAAGGTGCGCTCGGAATCCGCGCTGTCCGACTGGGCGGGCAAGGTGCTCTCCTCCGCGGACGGACAGGACGTGACCTTCGCGCTCGAATACAAATTCGACGGGCTGACCGTTTGCCTGACCTATGAGGACGGATATTTCACGCAGGGCGCGACGCGCGGCAACGGCGTCACCGGGGACGGCATCTACGAGCAGCTGCTCACCGTCCGATCGATCCCGCGGCGAATTCCTTTTAAAGGCAAAATGGAAGTGCAGGGCGAATGCATCATGCGCCTGTCCGTGCTCGAAGAGCTCAACCGCGAAAGCGACGAACCGCTCAAAAACGCACGCAACGCCGCCGCGGGCGCGCTGCGCAACATCGACCCGACCGTGACCGCCAGCCGCAGGCTGGACCTGTTTTGCTATAACGTCGGCTATATCGCGGGCAAGGAACTGACCGGCCAGGAGCAGATGCTCGCGTTCCTTCGCGAAAACGACTTCCCCGTCAGCCCGTACATCCGCTACTGCAAGGACGCGCCCTCCCTCAAAAAGGAGATCGACCTCGCCGAGCAAACGCGCGGCACGCTGGATTTTCTGATCGACGGCATGGTCGTTAAAGTCACGGATTTTGCGTTGCGGGAGACCCTCGGCGCGACCGAGAAATTCCCGCGCTGGGCGATGGCCTATAAATTCGCCGCCGAGGAGACGACGACCATCGTTGAGGAAATCACCTGGGAAGTCGGGCGCACGGGCAAGCTCACGCCCTTGGCGCACCTTTCGCCTGTGGAGCTCGCTGGCGCGACCATCCAGCGCGCGACGCTCAACAACTACGACGATATTCAGCGCAAGCGCGTCAAGGTCGGCTCGCGGGTGTTCATCCGCCGCAGCAACGACGTGATCCCGGAAATTCTCGGCGCTGTACCGGACGACACGGCCACAAAAGAGGTCGAAAAGCCGACCCGCTGCCCGGAGTGCGGCGCACATGTCGAACAGCGCGGCGCGCACCTCTTCTGCACGAATTCGCTTTCCTGCAAGGCGCAGATTCGCCTCCGGATTGCGCACTACGCTTCCCGGGACGCGATGGACATCGAGTCCCTCAGCGACAAGACCGCCGCACAGCTCATAGACGCGCTGAATATCTCTTCTATCCCGGAACTGTACGAGCTTACGTTCGAGCAGCTTGTGGGCCTTGACCGCTTCGGCGCGAAAAAGGCGCAGAACCTGCTCGGCGCGCTCGAAAAGAGCAAAACCCGCCCGCTCGGCGCGTTCCTCTTTGCGCTCGGTATCCCAAATGTCGGCGCAAAAACCGCAAAGGACCTCGCCCGGCACTTCGGCACGCTGGAAGCGGTGCGCGGCGCAATGCGCGAAACGCTGCTTTCCATTCCGGACGTCGGCGAAATCGTTGCGGAGAGCATCCTTTCGTTTTTCGCCGACCCGTCCATCTCCGCGCAGGTCGACGCGCTGCTTTCCTACGGCGTGTCCCCGCAGGGCGAACAGGCGGCGGGCGTCGATTCGCCGATTTCCGACAAGACCATCGTGGTCACCGGGACGCTTCCTTCGCTCGGCCGCCGGGAAGCGGAGGCGCTCATCGAAGCGCACGGCGGCAAAGCCGCCGGCAGCGTTAGCAAAAAAACGGACTATGTGCTCTATGGCGAAAACGCAGGCAGCAAGCTCGACAAAGCCAGAGAGCTGAACATCCCGCTTTTGACGGAAAGCGAGTTTTTCGCGCTGGTTCATAAGCCGGAATAAACCACGGGAGATAGAAAAGATATTATGTCGCTCAGACTTGGCAAACTCGATAACGACGATCTGGAACACCTGGTGCTCAAAAAGTTCGTGCGCGTCCGGCCCGAACCGCTCTCCATGCCCGCCATCGGGCAGGACTGCGCAACGCTGGATATCGGCGGCGATCTTCTTGTGCTCAGCTGCGATCCGATCACGTCCGCTTCCATCGCGCATTTGGGCCGCCTCACGGTGCACGTCAACTGCAACGACGCGGCCGCCGCCGGTGCGGACCCGATCGGCCTTCTTGTAACGCTCCTTGTGCCGCCCTCCTGCGAACTGGACGATATCTCGCGCATTGCGGGCGACCTTTCCGCCGCGGCGCAGCTCGCGGGCGTGGACGTGCTCGGCGGGCATACGGAGGTGACCGACGCGGTCACGCGGCCCGTCACCAACGCGGCTGTAATCGCGCGGCAGAAACGCGGCGCGGCCCTGCCAGGCATGCGTCCGGGCGACGACGTGGTGCTCACCAAGTCCGCCGCCGTCGAGGGAACGTCCATCCTCGCAGAAGACTTTCCGCATTTGCTTTCCGGCGTGGACGCGGAGACGATTGAACGCGCACGGAATTTGTCCGGTCTGCTCAGCGTCGTACCCGAAAGCAAAATAGCGCTGGACACGGGCGCGCACGCGATGCACGACGTGACCGAAGGCGGCGTGCTCGGCGCGCTCTGGGAGCTTTCGTTCGCCAACGGCTGCGGGATCGCCGCCGAATCGGACAAAATCCCCGTCCGCCGCGAAACCGCCGTGCTCTGCGCCGCGCTCGGGCTCGATCCGCTGCGTCTCATCGGAAGCGGAAGTCTTCTGATCGCCTCTCCGGACGGCGCAAAAACGGTGCGCACGCTCGGCGCGTTCGGCGTCGCCGCAAACGTGATCGGCCGCGCGGTACCGGGCGGGCAATGCACGCTGGATGGAAAACCACTGGAAGAACCGCATGCGGACGAAATCTATCGCTTGTATGATCGCGCCTAGCATGCTATACTTTATAATTGCGACTTGGGGGTAAATTTTTTATGTACAGCATGACCGGTTACGGCAAAGGCGCCGCATCTTCCGACGGGCGGGAACTCACGGTTGAACTCAAAGGCGTCAACCATCGGTATCTCGACGTTGGACTGCGCCTGCCCCGCCATCTTACGTTCCTTGAGGACGGTGTGCGCACCGGTCTTTCCGCCCGCCTTTCCCGCGGGCATATAGACGTTTTTATCAACTACCGCAACCTGCGCAGCGACGCGCGCTCGGTCGAAATCGACGTGCCGCTGCTCACGGCGTTCATCTCCGCCGCGCGGCAGGCAAATGAGTCGCTTTCGTTATGCGACGACCTTTCGCTTTCTGCGGCGCTCCGCCTGCCGGACGTGACGAACGTGCGCGAGGCGGACGAGGACACGGACGCGGTGCTTGCGCTGTTAAGCGACGCGCTAAGCGCCGCAGTCGACGCACTTCTGACCATGCGCCTTGCCGAAGGCGGACGCATGAAGGCGTATCTTTCCAGTTGCGCGGACACGGTGCTTGCGCTTACCGAGCAGATTGCAAAGCGCGCGCCGCTCGTCGTTGGCGAATACAAAGCAAAGCTCGACGAACGCGTGCAGGCGCTGATCGGCCCGCTGGAGGTCGACCGCGCAAGACTGGCCACCGAGGTCGCGCTGTTTGCGGACCGCGCGAGCATCGACGAGGAAATCTCCCGCCTGCGCAGCCATATCGTGCAGATGCGCGAACTGCTGGAAGCGGACGAACCGACCGGGCGGAAGCTCGATTTCGTCGTGCAAGAGATGAACCGAGAATTCAACACCATTGGCTCCAAGGCCAACGACGGCGAACTGACAAAACTTGTCCTGTCCGGCAAGGCGGAGCTTGAAAAAATCCGCGAACAGGTACAGAACATCGAATAGAACGGCGCTGTTTCGGCCTTTGCCGGAGCGTGCAAACGTTATTAACTAATTTAGGAGCGGCAACCAACATGATGAACCTGCGGCTTGTGAACATCGGTTTCGGCAATATCGTTTCTGCCGATCGCCTGATCGCGATCGTCAGCCCGGAGAGCGCGCCCATCAAGCGCATCGTCCAGGAAGCGCGCGAAAGCGGCCGCCTGATCGACGCAACCTGTGGCCGCCGCACCCGTGCGGTCGTGATTACGGACAGCGATCATGTGATCCTGTCCGCCATCCAGCCGGAAACCATCGCCAACCGTCTCGACGCGAAAGCGGACGAGGCCGACGACTGACGAGAGGAGAACCCGTTTCATGAAACAAACCAGGCAAGGCCTTCTTTTGGTCGTCTCCGGCCCCGCCGGCGTAGGCAAAGGCTCCATAAGCAATGCGCTTATCAAACGCAACAGCAATATACGCATGTCCGTTTCCGCCACCACGCGTGCGCCGCGTCCGGGCGAAATCAACGGCGTACATTACTTCTTCAAAAGCGAAGAAGAGTTTGAAAAGATGATTGGCGAAGGCGCGTTCCTCGAATATATGCGCGTGTTCAGCACGCATTATTACGGCACGCCGAAGAGCTTTGTCGAGCAGGAACTGCGCGAAGGGCGCAGCGTCGTGCTGGAAATCGACGTACAGGGCGCGATGCGCGTGAAGGAAGCTTACCCCGACGCGGTGCTTATCTTCATTGCGCCGCCTTCGATGAGCGAACTCAAAACCCGCCTCATTGGCCGCGGGACGGAAAGCGCACAAGCGGTGGAACGCCGCTTCGCAACCGCATACCGCGAGCTTGAATACATAGAGAAATACGATTACATCGTCGTGAACGATATCCTCGACCGCGCGATTGCGCGCGTGGAAGACATCATCTCCGCAGAACGCTGCAGATGCGTGCGCAACGGCGAATTGATCGAGAAATTGTCAGGAGGCAGGGAATAATTATGATGAATCTACCGTTGAACGAACTGATCAAGAAAGCAGGCTGCCGCTACATGCTGGTGACGGCCGTTGCGCAGAGAGCGCGCCAATTGCAATCGGATCCGGATGAGCTCGACGGGCGAAAGCCTGTTTCCGTGGCTGTGGACGAACTCTATCACGACGAGTTGAACCTGGAATATCCGAAGGAATTCTATCAGGACTGACAACCCGCTTTTTCACGGGATCGTCATTCCCGTTTCCATACGTACGATATGAATTCTTGCCGAACCCGATCCGGTTTTTTACCGTGTGACGGCTTTGGTTTGCACCGGCCCGCTTGCGGGCTGTTTGCGGTTTTGGGAAAATTTCCAAATACCGCAAAAGAAGCGTTTTTATGCCGAAAAGGAGGTGAACGGCATGGAACAATACTGTGAAGTGATCGTCGACATCGCGCATGCGAACGTCGACAGGCTTTTTACCTATCTTGTGCCCGAAGGGCTGACCTTTTCTGCGGGCAGTCACGTGCTCGTGCCGTTCGGCTCCGGCAACCGCCAGCGCGAAGGCTTTGCGCTGAGCGTGTTTTCCGCAGGCGATGATAAAGGCCGGCTCCTGCCGGACGTCGTTTACAAGAGCGTCCTGCGCGTACTGGAGCCCTACCCCATTCTTACGCAAGAGCAGATCGAGCTTGCGGAATGGATGCAGAAAGGCTATCACTGCCTGCTCGTGGATGCGCTTCGGCTGATGGTTCCGTCCCAGCTGCGCGGCGGGCGCATCAAGGAAAAAATCGAGCGCACGGTGCGCCTGTCCGACCCCGAACGCGCGGAAGAAATGCTGCGTTCGCTGCTGAACAAAAGCGGCAAACCCCGCGCACCGAAGCAGTATGAAGTGCTCGAACTGCTGAAAAAGACCGGATTGGAGATGTCCGTTTCGGACGTTGTCGCGTTCATTCCGAACGCGCAGGCCGCAATCGGCGCGCTTGTGCGCCGCGGGTACCTTGTTGAAGGCGGACACGTGACGTTCCGCCGCCCCGATATCGGGAGCTGCGCCTTAGACAAGCAGGTTACGCTTTCGCCGGAGCAGGAACGCGCGGTCGAAGCGATTGAATCCGCAATGGAGCACGGCGGCGGCACGCTGCTGCTGCACGGGGTGACCGGAAGCGGCAAAACGGAAGTCTACATGCACGCCATCGAACACTGTCTTTCCGCTGGAAAGCAGGCGATCATGCTGGTACCGGAGATTTCGCTCACGCCGCAGACCGTCGGCCTCTTTGTAGAGCGGTTCGGCGATTCCATCGCCGTTTTGCACAGCCGCCTTTCCGCGGGCGAGCGCTTCGACGAATGGCGGCGCCTCCGCCTCGGCAAGGCACGCGTGGCCGTCGGCGCACGCAGCGCGGTGTTCGCGCCCGTGCAGGGCGTCGGCCTCATCATCGTGGACGAGGAGCACGAACCCAGCTACCTCAGCGAGACCGCACCGCGCTACAGCGCAATCGAGGTTGCGCGGCGCCGCGCAAAGGCGTTCGGCGCGCCGCTGCTGCTCGGCAGCGCGACGCCCTCGCTGCTCACTTATTACCGCGCTCAGTCCGGCCGCTACACACTGCTGGAACTGCCGCACCGCGTGCAGAACCGTCCGCTTCCTGACGTTGAAATCGTCGACATGCGCGAGGAGTTCAAGGCCGGCAACAACGGCATCTTCAGCGGCAGGCTCATTTCGCTTTTGAACGAGTGCGTGGAAAGCGGCATGCAGGCGATGCTCTTCCTCAACCGGCGCGGGTATTCGACGTTCGTTTCGTGCCGGAACTGCGGTCACGTGGTCATGTGCGACAACTGCGATATCTCCATGACCTACCACAAGGGCGAAAACCGCCTCCGCTGCCATTTCTGCGGCGCGGTCAAGCCGCTTCCCCGGACCTGCCCGAACTGCGGCAAGCCGTTTATCAAGTATTTCGGCGTCGGCACGGAGCAGGTGGAGGAGCAGCTCAACGAGCTGTTCCCGGGCGTGGCCACGCTGCGGCTGGACACCGACACGGTGCGCACGAAAGACTCCATGCAGCATCTTCTCGGCGCGTTCGCGCGAAAAGAGGCGCAGTTCCTCGTAGGCACGCAGATGATCGCCAAAGGGCACGATTTCCCGAATGTGACGCTCGTAGGCGTGGTCGCCGCGGACGCAACGCTCATGATCCCGGACTACCGCAGCACGGAACGCACGTTTCAACTGCTGACCCAGGTGGCCGGGCGCGCCGGGCGCGACGAGGCCCCGGGCAGGGTGGTCGTTCAGACCTATTCCCCCGCCCATCCGGCCATTCGCTTTGCAAAAGCGCACGACTACAAGAGCTTTTACACCTATGAACTTGAACAGCGAAAGAAAGCCGTCTTTCCGCCGTTTTCGCTGTTTGTCCGCATCCTGTTTTCCGGGGACGACGAGAGCGTCCTCTCCGGCGCGGTTTCGACCTATGCCGAAGAGCTCCACGCAGCGCTGCGTGAAGCGCTTGGCACGGATGGCCAGAGGGACGTGCTTCTATACAGCGCGTCGAGCGCGCCAATCAAACGGAAACAGGGCGTATACCGATACCAAATCCTGATCAAGCTGCTGCGCACGGCGCGTTTAAGCAGCGCGATCCAAACGATTTATGCGTTTGCCGGGGATCACAGAAGCGAATTGTTCGCCATGATCGAGGTAAACCCACAGGATATGTTA
>CAYTHS010000054.1:15708-18772 GCA_964437665.1 uncultured Oscillospiraceae bacterium | reverse complement strand
CTCCTGCTTTTTGTCCGGATTCCTCCAGTATTTGCTTCCGTCGCGGAGACGGCAGAGCCAGCCGCTCTCGATCAGGCCGCGCCGGAGAATGAAATAATCGCCGAACGTATGCCAACTTGCGAGAATGGCGTTGACCTCGTGCTCGGTGTATTCGCGTTTCGGTTCAAATTTACCCGCAAGATAGGCGTACGCTTCGCCGCGCGGCGCCTGCTTGGAGGGCAGTTGCTTAAGTTTGCCTTCTTCGTCCAGAAAGCGTTCGATTCCCTGTGCCATACTGCAATACCTCTTTTCCTTTCTTTTCTTTTTTAAAAGAAAAGAAACAAAAGAAAATATCTTATTTTTTCATTCCTTTTCATTTTTGCATGATTGAAGAGAAACGAAAAACTGTTTCTTTACTGCTTACTTTTTAAAGAAAGCAATTTTCTGCGAAAATCAGGTCAAAAGCGCGTACTGGCTGTTGTAGATTTCTGCATAAAAGCCGTTTTTGGCCAGCAAATCTGCGTGCGTGCCCTGCTCGACGATGCGGCCTTCGTTGACCACGAGGATCGTGTCCGCGTTGACGATGGTTGAAAGCCGGTGTGCAATCACGAAGCTTGTGCGGGTGCGCATGAGCTCGTCCATCGTTTGCTGAATCAGGATTTCCGTGCGGGTATCGACGTTGCTCGTGGCCTCGTCCAGAATCAGGATGCTGCGGTTGGCAAGGTACGCCCGCGCGATGGTCAAAAGCTGCTTCTGTCCGCTGCTGATGTTGGTGGACTCCTCGTTGATCAGCGTGTCGTAGCCCTCCGGCAGCGTCTCGACGAAGTGGTCAATATGCGCGCGGCGCGCGGCCTCGAGCACTTCCTGCCGCGTTGCGCCTTCCTTACCATACGCTATGTTCTCATAAATCGTGCCGGAAAACAACCAGGTATCCTGTAAAACCATTGAAAACATTGCGCGCAGGTCGGCGCGCTCCATGGTCTTGGTGTCCACGCCGTCGATGGTAATCCTGCCTGCGTTTACGTCGTAAAAGCGCATCAAAAGGTTGACGATGGTGGTTTTTCCGCCGCCGGTCGGTCCCACGATGGCGACTTTCTGGCCGGGCCGCACGTCGATATCGAGGTCGCGTATCAGCGGCTTTTCAGGTACGTAGGAAAAGTCCACGTGCTCAAAGCGTATGTGCCCGCCGCCCTGAGGAAGCGGGCGGCCTTCCGGCAGCTCAAGCTCCTCGCGGTCGAGCAGGTCGTAGATGCGCCCCGCCGAAGCGAGCGTGTGCTGCATCGTGGAAAGCCCGCTGGAGATGCTCTCCAGCGGCCCGGCGAAGAGCTTTGCATAGAGCACGAAAGCGACCACTTCGCCAACGTTCATTTTGCCGGAGATTGCCAGCGCGCCGCCTAGGATGCAGATTGCGATATAGGCGACGTTGTTGGTCAGGCTCACGATTGGCTGGACGATGCCCGCCAGATAAAACCCTTTTTCGAGACGGCCTTTCGCTTCTTCCGTGATCCGGTCGTGTTCCCGCTTCTGGCGCGCTTCGAGGTGATATGCCTTGATCGTTGCGAACCCGGAAAAATCCTCCTCGTTGAGCGCGTAGATATCGCCGATGGACTTGCGTGCGTCGGCAAAGTGCTTTTGGCTGCGCTGGGAGATCAGCGAAGCGAGCGTGAGCGAAAGCGGCAGCAAAATCACCACCGCAAGCGCCATGACCGGCTGAATGGTGAACACGATGATCGTGATGCCGGCGAGTTTGAGCACGCCGGAAACGGTGAGATCGAGGATCGTATGGATGGTGTTGCCGAGCACCGAAACGTCGTTGGTCATGCGCGAGATGACCTCGCCTTTGGGTGTGTCGTCTACGAACTTGACCGCAAGACGCCGAATTTTATCGCTGATTCGGATGCGAAGCTCGCAGGTGAACAGCCGGGACACAACGTTGTTCATAATGAACATGGTCGCAAGGCTGCAGATACCGGAGAGCAGGTAGACCCCGCCGAGCAGAAGACAGCGCCGTATAAAATAGGGCATGTCGATCGCTGTGCCGTTCGCCCAGTAGTCGTAGAGAATGTTTGTCTGGGTGCCGAGCAGTTCAGGCCCAAGCAGCACCATCGCGACCGAAACCATGCTGACAAACGCCGTGAGCAGAAGCCAGCCGCGGATCGGCTTTGCTTCCTGCAGGATGCGTTTGAGCGTTTTTTTGCTCTTAATGCGTGTTTCCCGGCGTTCTTCGGCGGATTTGGCGCGATCTTTTTTTGTGTTTTTGGTGTTTTTCATGCCGCGCCTCCGTTCTCCGGCGAAGGTTCGCCGAGCTGGGAAACGTAGATTTCCCGGTAGATCGGGCAGTGCCTCATGAGTTCGGCGTGCGTGCCGCTGCCGACCACGCAGCCGCGGTCGAGCACGTAAATGGTGTCGCAACGCATGGCGCTGGCCGCCCGCTGGGTCACGATGAGCTGTGTTTTGCCGCGCAGGTATGCGTTCAGCTCGCGGCGCAGTTTGCTCTCTGTGAGGTAATCCAGCGCGGAAAAACTGTCGTCGAACACGTAGACCGCCGCGTCCTTGAGGATGGCGCGCGCGATGCTGATGCGCTGTTTCTGTCCGCCGCTTATGTTTGCGCCCGCCTGTGAAAGCTGATAGTCGAAGCCCTCTTCGTGCGAGAGCACAAAGTCGTAAATCTGCGCGATACGGCAGGCGTATGCGAGTTCGTCGTCCGTTGCGGCGGGGTTTCCCATGCGCAGGTTCTCGGCGATGGTGCCCTGAAAGATCGAGGGTTTTTGCAGCGCGATGGAGATGCCGTCGCGGACGGTTTCACGCGTAAGCGTCTCAAAATCGCGCCCGCCGAGGAGGATTTTGCCTCCGGTCGGCGCATGGAAACGCAGCAGCAGTTTTGCAACGGTCGATTTCCCGCTGCCCGTACCGCCGATGATCGCCGCGACCGCGCCGTTCGGAATACGCATATCGATATGCGAAAGCGCCGCCGCTTCTGCATTTTCATAGCGGAAAGACACGTTTTGCAGTTCAATTTCGCCGCCGAGACGGATTTTTTTTGAGGATTGCGCTTCAACGCCTTTGAGCGAAAGCACTTCGGCAA
>CAYTHS010000054.1:0-15698 GCA_964437665.1 uncultured Oscillospiraceae bacterium | reverse complement strand
AGGTGCGGCATGAACGCGATGGTCCAGCTGAGTACCAGCAGGCCGTTCATGATCAGCGCAACATATTGGATCGTCGCGATCACGTCGCCCGCGCTGAGCAGCGGCTCAATCTGGAGCCGCACCGCGCCGATATAGAGCATCGCGACCGTCGAGAGATTGAGCAGCAGCATAGAAAGCGGGTTGATCATGTTGGTGAGTACGTTGGAACGGATGATGTTTGTCGCCATTTCACGCGTTGCGTCGGCGGCGCGTTCGTGCTCGAAGCGCTCCTTGTCGAACGAGCGGATGACGCGGATGCCGCCGAGCCGCTCGCGTACGATTTTGTTTTGCAGGTCTATGTATTTGTCCGCGTTAACCCAGAGCGGGCCGATGTTGCGCGTTACGAGCCAGACGATCAGCAGCACCAGCGGAGCGAGAACGACCAGCACCAACGCAAGCAGCCAGTCGCTCGAAAACGCGAGAGCCGCGCCGCCGAAAAAGAGCACCGGCACCGTTACGAGCGCATACACAAAATTGAAGGAAACTTCTTGCAGCGTGAAGATGTCGTCCGTGGAGCGCGTAATCAGGCTGGAGGTGCCGATGGACTCGTATTCCTCGAAGGTAAGAGAGTTGATCTTCTGAAAAACGCCGCGCTGCAAATCGGCGGAAAAACCACTGGCAATCTTGGAATTGATCTTCGTCGTCGCAAGACCGCTGACCAGCATGGCTGCCGAAAGCGCGAGCATCAGTGCGCCCTGACGCAGAATATACGGCATGTCTCCGTTTTTGATGCCGACATTGACGATGTCGCTCATGAGATACGGCATGAGCAGCGAACAGACGGTGATGATAAAAAACAGTGCGCCGTCGATGATCAGCCGGTTTTTATATGGTTTTAGGAAGGGCAAAATCTGTTTCATGCGTAATCTCCGCTTTTTCGGATTCGGGAGCGGCCCGGCCGTAAAAAAACGCGTGCAGCAACACTGTCCGGCCGTCGTCGGGACAAAAGACGATGCGTCCGAACGAATGTTTCATACGAACGAAGGTAGTGTATCATTTCGGACGACGATACGTCAATAGCGCGGCGCTTCCGGCGGGTCTACCATCCGTTGAGAGCACGGTTGAGGCGGCGCGCGGCTGGCGCGTTCCTTCAAATCATGCTATGATATACAAAAAGAGAGTGCAAGGAAACGCAACATGGTTTGTCCCTGCTGTAAAAATCCGATAGGCAATTCTTCCGACTTTTGTATTTTTTGTGGAAGAACATTCACACCAAGAGGGAGAAACGCGGCAAGGTACTGTGCGGACGAGCCAAAGCGTAAGAGCAATACGGGAAATTGTGCGCAACGGCTTCTTTACAGTGCCACGCTGATTGCCGCGCTGATTACGTTCGGCGCGATCTGGCTTTCTCCTGCGGGACGATTTACGGACGCACCGGTATTTGTGCCGGCGAACAAAACGCCCGTTCCGACTGCGGCGGCCACGCCGACGACCACGCCGGCTGCTTCTGAGGAACCGGCGGTAAATCCGAGGCAGAGCGTTCCGCTGGAACCGACGGCGGGCGTTACGCCGGCTCCGACGCCGGATGCTGCAGCGGCGGAGGAACAAGACGGGGTGTTTGCGTGCGTAAGCGGAGAGTACCCGGCCGACCTGTATATGATTGAAGCGAAGAGCGCCGATCCGCAAATACAGTCCAATCTGGATGAATTGGTTGGTGACGATCATGAGGGTATGATGGCGCTGAACGTCGACGGCGCCGGCAATGGAACCATCCAAATCGATCAGGCATGGTTCGACCCGGCGACGGTGCCGGTGAGTGCGTTCGTGGACAACGGAATAGTTTCTAGCGACACGCTTGTAGGAACCATACAGCAAAACGACTATCAAGTAACGGTGACGTGCATCTGCAAGAACGGATCGATTTCCGGCTTTATCTGGCTGGACAATGAGCTCACCCATATTGTGGTCATGTTTTTCGGTTAAGGCGGGATTCCACTTGATTTTTCTCCAGATCGGCGTATCCTGTTAAGGATACGGTCGGAAGCGTACAAAAATAACGAAGCGGACGGAGGCGAGATATCATGAAATTGCTGTTTGCAATCGTTCAGAACGATGATCAGAAATCGCTGACCAACGCGCTGGTAGAGGCGAATATCAGCGTCACGCGCATCGCCAGCACGGGCGGGTTTTTACGCGGCGGGAATACAACGCTGATGATTGGCGCTGAAGAAGAGCGGATAGAAGAAGCGCTGGAGGTCATCAGGGCACACTCAAGCCGTCGGCATGCGGTGACCGTTCCTGCGTCGGGGATTCCGCATAATATCGACAGCGTCGCCATGCCGATGACCGTAACCGTGGGTGGAGCGACCGTGTTTGTGCTGGACGTGGCGCAGGCCTACAAATTTTAACGAATCGACTTTGTATTATGGAAAGTATCACGGCTGTGAAAAGGCCGATGTTTACCAAACGCGAGCTTCGGCGGCTCATGGTGCCGCTGATCCTCGAACAGTTGCTCGCCATGACGGTCGGCGTGGCCGACACAGTGATGATTACGACGGTCGGCGAAGCGGCCGTTTCCGGTGTGTCGCTCGTAGATACGCTCAACAATCTTATCATCAGCATTCTTGCGGCGCTCTGTACGGGCGGCGCTGTTGTTTGTGCACAGTATCTTGGCCGGCAGGACGTGCCGAACGCACGGAGTTCGGCTAAGCAGCTTGTCTATATCGCGCTGCTCTTTGCCGTGGCGATCACGATAACGTTTCTTGCCGCTCCAGGATTCTTTTTGCGGCTGATTTTTGGTTCCGTAAGCGCGAGCGTGTTGGCAAACGCCCAAACGTACCTGATTTTAACATCGCTTTCGTTTCCATTTCTTGCGGTATATAATGCGTGCGCTGCCCTTTTCCGGTCAATGGGTAATTCACGCGTTTCACTGATGGCGTCGATTCTGATGAATGTGATCAATATCGGCGGTAATGCGGTGCTGATTTACGGATTTGGCTGGGGAGCGGAAGGCGCGGGAACCGCCACGCTTGTTTCACGTGCGGCGGCGGCCGTACTGATGCTCGTTCTAATTAAAAATCCGGCGAACGTTATCCATCTCAGAAAAATATGGAAAGTCCGCTTTGAGCGCAGCATGGTCGGGAGCATTCTTTCCGTCGGCGTTCCGAACGGGTTTGAAAACGGCATGTTCAACTTCGGCAAAATTATCGTGCAGTCGCTTATCGCCTCGCTGGGGACCTCCGCTATTGCCGCCAACGCGATTCTGAACAGCATGTCCGGATTCACGATCGTTCCCGGCATGGGGATGGGGCTGGCGCTCGTTACGGTCGTAGGGCAGTGCGTCGGCGCGAAAGATTACGAGCAGGCGAAGGCTTATGTGCGAAAGATGATGCTCTATACGTATGTATTCCTAGCGATGATGAACGTGCCGGTTCTTCTGTTTGCCAGACCGATCGTCCAGCTATTTCCGCTCGGAGCGCAAGCCGCTGCGATCTGTGTGCAGATGCTGCCAGTAATCGCATTGATGCATATGACGCTCTGGCCGGTTGCGTTTGCTTTTCCGAACGCACTTCGTGCAGCCGGCGACGCGCGCTATACGATGGTTGTTTCCTCCGTGTCGATGTGGCTGGTACGCGTTGGGATGAGTTACGTATTTATCAACATACTTGGGTTTGGCGTTGCTGGCGTATGGTACAGTATGTTTATGGACTGGGCGGTGCGAATCGCATTCTTTATTCCGCGTTACCGCGGCGGTAAGTGGCAGACCAAGAGCGTCATCCGCTAGAACGAAGAGGGGGGATTTGCTTGATTGAACTGTTTGCGGCGGACATCCGTCAGATTGCGCCGCGGGCGGACAAGCTGGTCCGTCTGCTGGACGAGAAACGCCAGACACGCGTGCGCGCATATGGCGACTCCGATAATGCGCTCAGAAGCCTTGCGGCCGGGCTTTTGCTCTATGATGTGTTCGGAGAAGCGGCCAGAAACACCCGCTTTGTGCATGGAAGGAGAGGGAAACCGTCGCTGCCGCTTCATCAGCCGTTTAACTTAACGCATGCGGGCGATTACGCGGTTCTTGCGGTTTCCGAGCAGGCAGTCGGCGTGGATGTCGAGCGCGTCCGCGCGATCAACTGGGAAAAGCTGTCCGCACGGTTTTTCCATCCGCATGAACAGCAGTTTCTGCGGGAATCCGACGATCCGGTCAAACAGTTTTTCACGGTCTGGACGCTCAAGGAAAGCTATCTGAAGGCCGAAGGACAGGGTTTTTCTGTTTCTCCGCGTACGTTCAGCATCCTGCCGCTTGGGAATTCCGCCGTTTTCGAAGGCGGGACAGGTTATCATTTTCGTTCTTTCGATGCGTTTCCCGGCTATCGGTTAAGTGTGTGCGGCAGGGAAAACGATATTGCCGACGGCGTTTCCATACGCACGTTTTGAGCGTGGCGTTACAGGATAAACCCGACTGTTTAAAAACTGAAACACGGTCGGTAATCTGCTGGTCGTGCCGGTTCAGCAGCCCGTGAAAATCCAACCGGACAGTCGCACCGGAATTACCGGTTCCGGCGGGATACGATAAAAGCCGTCCGGTTGCCGGGCGGCTTTTATCTCGTGTGGTTATACTAGGGTGTATTTCAAAAATCCGCAAAGCGCATTTAATGCCGTCTCAATTTGCATATTTTCGTTGAAAAGCCTCGCTGCAGTACCACTGCGCCTGCGTTTATCGCCTCAATCTGCAAGCCGATCCAGCAAAACTGCATCTTCCAGACTTTAGAAACACAACCTAAGCGTTTTGGCTGGATTGTATTCGCTTAATCCAGCTTTCACCCGCGCCCGTGATGAGCGCCTCGACGTCCACGGCCGCGCTTTGCAGCAGCGCATAGGAAGGGCCGGAGAGTTTTTCGATGGTCATATCTAGCAACTGGCGTTTGAGGGAAGCAATTTCGCCGTCCGTCAATTTGCCGTCTTCACTGGCGGCTTTTAAGTTGTTAACGAGTGCCTGCTGCAGTTCTCCGACAGTGATTCTTGCCGCGCGGATTACTTCTTCTTGCGCGGCATTGATGTTTTGCAGGTTTGCGTTCTTGCCGAGCTTAGCCGTGAGATACGCGCCGAGTATGCCGATCAGCGTGATAAGAAGCGTTGCGGCGATCTGTACGCCACATTCCAAAATGTACTCCATTGGGAATCCTCCTATAATTTTATGATCGTCTTTGCGGCCGGCGGTCGCTTTCGATGACGCGCAGCCGCGTTTCATGGTCTCCAAGGGTTTTATCCTGTCCGTGTTCATGCCGCCAGAGGTCTTCGTGTGCGGCGCGATTCCTGGCCGATAGTTCGTCTACGCTTTTTTCCATATTCTCCATGGCGGCGGTCAGACGCGTGATAGCGCGTGTAAGCTTTACGATTGGCGCGATCATCAGAGCGAACAGCGCGGCCAGCGAAGCGATTACGCCAAATACGTCCCATTCCTGCATGTGGTTTTCTCCTTATTAGTAGTAGGTGGGATGAAAGCAGTCCGTCCATGCGCTGCGTCGTTCGAGCTTGCCTTTTACGAAATTCCAGCCGCGCCTGTCGTCGAGTCTTGAAAGCTGGCAGCCAAATGCTCCGCCCATCCACTCGATTACATAACCGCCGCCTGCATATAGGCCGATGTGTCCGCTTTTGTGTATAAAATCCGCGCAGAGCAGGTCGGTTTTTCCGGTGCGCACGACGGATGAACGGACAAGGCTGTTTGCGGAAAAATCAAAATCGGCGGGGACGACACTCGCGTGGCGCAGAAGCCCGACCACGCCGCCGGAGCAGTCCGCACCGGTAATAGAGGGATTGGCCGCGACCGCCGCTTCCATCATTTCACGCCTGCCGCCGTCATAGTATTCCGGCTGGCGTTGTGCGCCGGAGGCAATGCGGCTTTGCGTAATCACGTTCAGCGTCAGATCCTTATTGTAAAGATTCCCGCCGCGTATATAGAGACTAAGCGGGTATTCGGCTGGCACGGCGGGGTCGAACGCAAACTGCAGCGCATCAATAACGATACAGCGCCGTTTCTGGCTGGCGCTTAGCAGATCGTACCAAATCGCTGCTGCGGCCTCCCTGCCAATGTTGCCGGGGACTTCGCCGCGGTCAGGGGACTCCGCCGTTACAGCGGCGGAGTCGGTCGTTTCAACAGCCGCGGCGTTTTCGAGGAAGAGTGCGCCGTATGTAACAGGACCAACGACGCCGTCTGGAATGAGACGGTTTGCCTCTTGAAACGCAATTACCGCGCGACGCGTATCGCTGCCGAACCGTTTACGCTTAAGTGCCGTGATGTGCGGCGCATAGTAGCCCAGTTCAAACAAGCGGATTTTGACCGTCCAAACATCGCCGCCCTCCATACCGCGCCGCAGGTTGCGCGTTAGATTCATAATGAGCACCGTCCATATGGGTAAAAGCTCCTTTTTCTTATATACGACATAAATCTCCTTCCTTTGGGGCATCCAATTATAGTGTCCCAAAAAGAAAGGCGAACGGTTCTTATAATTAAAATTATGATAATTCTGAGGAAAAGTGAGGCGCTTAAATAAAAGCCGGCCCCGTGGGGCCGGCGACGACGGTAAGGTTTATTCGTTTTTGTGTTCGTTTTTCACTGCCGGCGGGGTGTCTGCGGAGGGTGATGCGTCGGAATCGTCCATGGATGCTGCATTTCGCTTGCGTTTTCGTTTTTTAATTATTAATACGACAGGCGTAACGATCGCTGCCGCAACGAGCAAAACGAACAGCAGAAGCACCTTTGCGGAGTTTGGGATTCCTGTCGTTGTAGTGAAATAATAACGGAGATACCCGTAGCTTGCAGGGGTGATATAATCGCTGTAGCGTACGTGGATCGTTTCATAATTCTTCAGATCATATTCGGTGAATCGGAAAAGGCGCACGCCGCGGACGTTTTCATCGCCATAACTCGTGTAGGAACTGCCCGGCGCGTTGGCCAGATCGATTCCGTCAAGATAGCCGATGTAGGAATTAATATGGTCGTGTCCGTTTACCGCAAGGAATACGTCGCCGTTTTCAATAAATGCATCAAACAGGCCGTTGTTTTCACTGGACGTGCAGGGCGCTTCGTTTACAACGCCCGTGAACAGAAGATCATAATCCGGCAGATAGTACTTCCCCTTGCCGACTCCAACGCCGGAAAACGCGCCGTCAGTGCCTTTTTCGACCTCGATAAACAGTTCATAGGCCTCCGGAAGCGGAATATGGAAAAACGCCGCGGCGGGCAGCGTCTGCCCGCCGTTTTCTAAGCGGAGCGCGGCGCTCTGCTCGCTGTACCAATCTACCTGTTCGGCGGATACAGTGTCGTAATCACCGTTGGTGATATAGGACCCCGAATCAAAGAAGAACAGCACGAGCGTCTTTTCCGTTCCATCCGAAGCATAGACCGGCAACGCAAATGCGCCGCACTCCGGCGCGCCGGAACCATAACAAACACCAATGCAGGTCTCATATGATTCGTAGAGCTTCGCTTGTTTTGCGACGGAAAGAGGAGCTTCAAAATCGTGGTTGCCGAAAACGACCGCAAACGGGATGCCGCTTGCCGAAACCGGTTCAAGCAGGGCGCGTATGGTGTCCTCACAGTTTTTTTCACCGTCGCCAATGCGCAGCACGGGGCTTGAACCTTCCAGTTGATCGCCCAGCAAAACGATCAGATCTGCTGAATAATCGTCGAGTACGCTTTGCTCTGCGCGGAGAACAAGGTCGGTTGTAAACTGCGTTTCCTGCAGATCACTGAGAAGAAGGACCGTGAACGTTGCGTCTTCGTTGAAGCGCAGGTCGGCGGCGTTGCCGCCTTCGGCAAGCGCGGAACTGTCGCAGGTCGGAAGCCAGGCAAAAAAAAGCAGAACGCATACGGCGACAGAAATAAAATTCTTCTTCATTGCAACAATGTAATGCAAGGATCAGGTTTCTGTCAAGTCGGCGGCGTAAACGGCGTTCGCGCAAGGGGAACGCCGCAAGGTGAATGGCGGTTGTATTCTTGTTCGCGGTAAGATAAAATATTCCCGCGGGCAGCGCAGAACGCGCGTTTGATCGGCCCGCGTAAAGGACAGGTATTGGAAATGGATTTTTTTAACGAGTTGACTCATAACAACGTGCTTGTTGCCGCGTTGGCGGCCTGGACAATCGCACAGCTGGCGAAGGTGATATTATACACGATCGTCAATAAAGAGTTTAAATTTGAGCGCTTGGTCGGCAGCGGCGGTATGCCAAGTTCGCATGCTGCGACCGTCTGCGCATTGATGACGGCGGCTGCAAAGGAATTCGGCGCGGGTTCGTTTGAATTTGCGATTTCGTTCGTGCTGGCGGCTGTGGTGCTCTACGACGCGCGTGGCGTTCGTCTCGAAACTGGTAAGCAAGCGATTACGATTTCCGCCATTATCGATCATTTTCTTAAGGAAGGCACGATTATCGAGATGCCGGAGATCGAGCTGAAGGAACTGATCGGACATACGCCCTTTCAAGTTCTCATCGGCTCGGTTATGGGGATTGGAATCGGGTTCTGGCTCGGTTAAAATCAAGGCGATCGGCAGCGACTATGTGCTGTAGGTTTATACCGACGATGACGATGCGCAATATCGTCAGACGCTTTCACCGCTTTATCAGCGAAATCCGAATGAAACGAAACTGCTGATGCGAAAAAGCTGTCAGAGCCCCCTTATGATCAAAACTATCTTGGAGGGAGCGAAAGTGATGGATTACAAAATCGAAGAAATGGATGCGTTTTACATGTACGGCATAGAGCGGACGTTTTATGAGGATTCGTCGATGGCTGAAATTCCAAAGTTCTGGACGGAGTTTTTTCAGAAGGGGTATCAGCACACCGTTTGTCCGACGTACGGGGCCTGTTTGGAGCTTTGCGGTGAAGACGGGGCGTTCCAATATCTCATTGGCGACAACTGCACGGCGGATGCTGAAGTACCGGAAGGGATGATCAAGCGGGAGATTCCCGCGCATACCTGGGCGAAATTCACTTGTACAGGCGCGCTGCCCGATTCAATTCAAAGTATGAACCGCAGGATCTACGGCGAATGGATACCCGGTAACGTGGAATACGAGATAGCGGACCCGATCAACATCGAGGTCTATACCAAAGGGGATACGAGCGCGGCGGACTATCACAGTGAAATATGGCTGCCGGTTCGTAAAAAACACTGATCGATATGGCATAAGACGGGCGGAACGATTTTTCGTTCCGCCCGCTTATTCTGCCCGCTTGCGACAGCGCAAAAGGGAAAGCGCACAATCCGCAGGAAACGAAGGCGAATACGCCCTGCGAAAGAGGATGCGGAGTCTGCGCGCCCGTCACGCTTCAGCCGCGGCCATACATACGCGTCAGGTCTGCGATCCTGTCGGCCAGTCCGACGCCGAATTCCCCGGGAAGCAGCCGCCAGCGCCAGTTGCCACCGCCGAGCGTGCCGGGCGTATTCATGCGAAATTCCGAACCGAGACCGAGGTAGTCCTGCGCCTGCGCGATAAAAAGATTTGCTACGGAGCTCATGCCGCCGCGGAGGAACCCCCAAGCATAGCCTTCCTCTTCGTGAAGACCGAAATAAGCCGCCGCATACGCAGCGTCTTCTGAAGCAGCCTGCGAAAGCCAGCCGGCGGCGGTCGTGTTGTCGTGCGTGCCGGTGTAGCAAACACAGTGACGCGTATAAGTGTGCGGAAGATAGTCGTTCGGCTCGCGCGTGTCGAACGCGAATTCGAGCACTTTCATGCCGGGGAAACCGGAGTTGGCGAGAAGCGCGCGCACGTCGTCGTTAAGGTACCCTAAGTCTTCGGCAATGATGTCGATACCAGGCAAGGTCTGTTTGACGATGGTTACGAATTCGTCTCCGGGGCCCTGTATCCATTCACCGATGCGCGCGGTTTTTTCCGCGGCGTCCACACTCCAGTAGGAGGATAGACCGCGGAAGTGATCGAAACGCAAACAGTCGAACAGCGAAGCGGCGGCGCGCATACGGCGTTTCCACCAATCGTATCCGTTTTGACGCATGTATTCCCAATTGTAGAGCGGATTGCCCCAGAGCTGTCCGTCCGCTGTGAAGTAATCCGGCGGGACTCCGGCTACGCGCAGAGGCCGGCGCGATTCGTCCAGTTGGAATTCCTGCGGAGCGCTCCAAACGTCCGCGCTGTCGAGCGGCACATAAATCGGAAGATCGCCAAGAATGCGAACGCCGCGCTCGTTGGCATATGCTTTGAGCTTTTGCCATTGCTCGAAAAACAGCTGCTGGAGGAACTGGTAAAATCGTATTCCGTCCTGCAGGCGAACGCGCGCGTCCGCAAGAACGCTTTCTTCGCGCATGCGGAGCGCATCCGGCCACAGCTGCCAGGAACAGCCGCCGTTCTCGTCTTTGAGCGCCATGAACAGTGCGTAGTCGTTCAGCCAGGAAGCGTTGCCTGCTGCAAACGCGTCCAGCGCGTTCATGCGGCCGTTATCTTCGCGCGCCCGTTCAAAAGCGCCTCGCAACACATGGAAACGGTGGGTATAGAGTTTACCGTAGTCGGTTTGCCTTTGGGAGACGCCCCAGTCGATTCCGTTTAATATATCGCGATCAAGCAAACCGTCGTCAGCCAAAAATTCCAGATCGATGAAATACGGGTTGCCGGCAAAAGCGGAAAAACACTGATAAGGCGAATCACCGTAGCTCGTTTGCCCGAGCGGCAGCACCTGCCATAAGCTCTGGCGCGCGCGCACAAGCAGGTCGACCCATTCATATGCAGCCCTGCCGAAAGTGCCGACGCCGTAGGGCGAGGGCAGGGAGGAGATATGCAGCAAAATACCGGAGGAGCGTTTCATGAAGCTTACAGTTTCCTATCGTAGTTTTCTGGATTTTCGCGGGTTTCCGATAAAGGCCCAGCGGAATTACGAGGCGATGCAACGAACCTTTTTGCGCTTTCGCCTTTGCGAAGAACGGTTTCAAACGTAAACTGTCGGTGCTCGCCGCCGTTTTCGATCAGATCGGCAATCGTGGCCGCGCACGCGACACCGATTTCCTCGACTGGCTGCACAAGCGTTGTCAGCGCCGGCAGCGTGTATTCCGTGAGCTCCAGCCCATCGATGGCGATCACGGAGCAGTCGTCCGGTACGCGTCGCCCGGAATCGGTCAGCGCTCTGATCGCCGCAACCGCCATAAGATCGGCAATGCAGAACAGTGCCGTAAACGAACGTTCCCGTTCGGCCAGATCGCGGGTTGCCGCGTAGATGGCACGCATATCGGAGAAACTGCCCGTGCAGGCGACGAGTGAAGGCGCAAACGAAACACGGTGCTTTTCAAGCGCGTCCCGGTAACCGCGGCAGCGCAGTTCGCTGATGGACTTACCGCTTACACTGTCCGCAAGGATTGCGATTTCCCTGTGCCCAAGCGAAAAAAGGTAGTCCACGGCTGCGAACGCCGTTTGCCGGTCGTCAATGGCAACGGATGAATATGCCGCTTTGTCAAGCGTGCCGAAGGTGTTTGTGTAGGTGCAGAGAACGCAGGGGGCGTTTACGCGCCTGAATTCCTCCGGTGAATAGTTGAAACGACCGCCCAGGAACAGCACGCCGATGAGTTTGCGTTCGTTTACCAGACGGGCGGCGACGGCAAGTTCGTCATCCGACGCGTCCGTATGATGCAGCTCGAGCGTATAGCCGCGCATTGTGATTTCGCGCTCAAGCACCTTGATGAGTTTTGCGAAAAAAGGATTGTTGACACCCTTGACGAGCAGCGCTACGGCATCCGAGGATGTTTTAACCAAGTTACGTGCGCTCGCGTTCGGAATATAATGCAGCTCAGAAATGGCGTGCAGCACTTTCTTGCGTGTTTTGTCGCTGACGTCAGGATGGTCGTTGAGTACACGCGATACGGTGCTTACCGCAACACCGCAGCGGCGAGCAACGTCCCTGATATTTGTCATGCCGCGCGCCCCCTTTTTATTATCAAACAAAAAACAGGCCGGAAATGCTGCCGGAAACGTTCCCGATCCATTTAAAAACATTATAGAAAAGCGGCGTGCAGATTGTCAATATACAACTGATTACATATATGTATATTATAGTAGGTAAGTTTGACAATTTGATTTCCGGCATGCTACAATCGAGCCGGCGGCGGCGGAATGCGCGCTGTTTTACAATGCGATTCGGGTGCGCCTGCCGGGCAATGATAAACGAAAGAGGACCGCAGTGTGACAAAGTTTTCCCCAAGGCGTTTTAAGGGTTCGCTCATTTTGTTCTGTAAGCTGGCGATCATGGCTGCGACGGCCGGCGCCTTTTTATATTTGGTGCTGCGTTACTACCCGGAAACCGACTTCTGGTTCAAGGGATTTGTTGTGTTCGAATTCCTTTACCTTGTCGTGTTCCTTGCGTTCGCTACTACCTACCGATGCTTCAACATCGGTACCATGCGTTATCGCGAACTGATGTTTGCGTATATCCTTTCCACTGTCCTGACCAATTTTATTTTCTATTTCATTCTCTCGCTGACAGCCAAAAAGCTGCTTTCGATCACTCCTCTTGGCGTGATGACGCTGGTACAGTGGGGGATGGCGATCTTTCTCTATTTTGGCGCGGACCGGTTGTATTACCGGCTCTATCCCGCGCGCAAGTCTGTTGTCGTTTGTTCGAGAGACAAGCACGAGATAATGATGTTCAAAAAAATCGACTCCATGAAGGAGCGACATAAGATTTGTGCGCTCGTAACGGAGGCTGAGAGCGCAGAGGCGATTAAGCGCTGCCTTGAACCGTATTCAACGGTTTTTATGGGACAAATTTCACGGGAGCTGCGTCTCGATCTGACCGAATATTGCTTTGAAAACAATAAGCGGCTTTTCGTACTGCCGACGGTGGAGGATATTATCTTTCACAATGCGCACGAGAATATTATCGGTGATTCGCTCGTATATCAATGTAAAAACCGTACCTTTTCAATTGAACAGCTTGCCGTGAAACGGCTTATGGACATCACGTTTTCTCTGATCGGTATCGTGCTGACCAGTCCGATTATGCTGGTTTCCGCAATTGTAATCAAACTGCAGGACGGCGGGCCGGTGTTCTTTAAACAGGAGCGGTACACAAGGAACCTTGAGAGATTCATCCTTTACAAATTTAGAAGCATGATTGTTGACGCGGAAAAAAACGGCGCGCTGCTCACCCGGCCAAACGACGATCGCATCACACCGTTCGGGAAGTTCATGCGTGCGTCGCGCATAGATGAACTGCCGCAGTTTTTCAACATATTACGCGGCGAAATGTCGTTGGTCGGTCCGCGTGCGGAGCGTATCGAGAACGTGGATTTTTACTGTGCGCGTCTGCCGGAGTTCCGTTATCGCATGAAGGTGAAGGCGGGATTGACCGGGTATGCACAGATTTACGGTAAATACAACACAAATTTTGAGGACAAGCTCAAGCTGGATATGCTTTATATTGAAAACTGCTCGATCGTACGCGACTTGCAGTTGCTGTTTATGACCATACGCGTGTTATTTATGCCGGAGAGCACTGAGGGGTTCGACGTGTCAAGTCTGAAGGATCTTGGCACGCCCTGCTGCGACTGTCCGCAAACACCTGCAGACGTCGCTACAGAGGAGCAAGCGCCGCTTGTTATTGCGGAGACGGCGGCGATGCAGCAGGGACCGCGTGACTCTGACGGGAAGAATAATGCAGCGAAAGGAGTGCGCATGAAAGGCATTATCTTGGCGGGCGGCAAGGGAACGAGGCTCTATCCGAGCACAAAAGCCGTCAGCAAACAATTGCTTCCCGTCTATGACAAGCCTATGATCTATTATCCGCTTTCAGTGCTCATGCTTGCCTCGATTCAGGATGTTCTGATCATATCCACGCCGGAAGACACGCCGGTTTATCAGAGACTGCTCGGAGACGGGAGCCGGCTCGGTATGCGTATTTCCTATAAGGTGCAGGAAACGCCGCGTGGACTTGCCGACGCGTTCATTCTTGGCGAGGAGTTTATTGACCATGATCCGGTTTGCCTGATTCTTGGCGACAACGTGTTTTACGGACGCGACCTGACGGCCACCATGCAAAAGGCGATGAGCCGGGAACATGGCGCAACGATTTTTGGTTATCCCGTCAAGGATGCGCGCCGATTCGGCGTTGTAGAGTTCGATTCAGAGGGGCGCGTGCTGTCTATAGAAGAAAAGCCGGAGCTGCCAAAGTCGAATTTTGCCGTGCCCGGTTTGTATTTTTACGACGAGCGTGTGGTGGAAATCGCCAAGCATGTTCGTCCGTCGCCGCGTGGTGAGATCGAGATCACGTCCGTCAACAACGCGTATCTGACCCTGGGAGATCTGCATGTGGAACTGCTCGGCCGCGGTATGGCGTGGCTTGACACAGGTTCGCCGGAAGGGATGCTCAAGGCCTCGGAATACGTCGAAGCGATTCAATCCCGGCAGGGCTTTTACATTTCGTGTATCGAAGAGATCGCGTGGCGCCGCGGGTTTATCACGACCGGGCAACTTGCCGCGCTTGGCCGTGAATTAAAAATGACGGAGTACGGACAATATCTTCTTGAAATTGCCGGGGAGGGCATCAAATGAACATTCTCGTTACAGGCGGCGCGGGGTTTATCGGCAGCAATTTCGTCCATTGGATGCGAAAAAATGCGCCGGAACACTGCATTGTAAACGCGGACGCGCTGACCTATGCTGGAAATCTCGAGAATCTGAACGATATTCCACAGGGCCCAACCTACAGGTTTATCAAAGCCGATATACGCGACCGATCGGCGATGGAGCAGATATTTGCAGAGCATAATATCACGCATGTGGTAAATTTTGCCGCGGAGTCGCATGTGGACCGGAGCATCGTGGACCCTGAAGTGTTTCTCACCACAAACGTTATCGGCACGCAGGTGCTTCTGGATACGGCAAAGCGCTTCTGGAAGTGCGCGCCAGAGGACAAATACAGCCGGGAATACCGTCCTGCCGTGAAGTATCTGCAGGTTTCCACGGACGAGGTGTATGGAGCGCTTGGGCGGGAGGGCATGTTTACAGAACGAACGCCGCTTTCACCCAACAGTCCGTATTCCGCTGCGAAAGCGAGCGCGGACTTCGTTTGCCGTGCGTATTACGAGACATTCGGACTTCCGATCAATATTACGCGCTGCTCAAATAACTACGGGCCGTATCAATTTCCCGAAAAACTGATTCCTCTGATGATCCATAACTGCATGGAAGGGAAACCGCTTCCCGTTTATGGGGACGGGATGCAAGTGCGCGACTGGCTGCATGTGACCGACCATTGCAGCGCACTCTACACCGTGCTGACCGAGGGCGTATACGGCGAAGTATACAACATTGGAGGAAATAACGAGCGGGCAAATATCGATATCGTTCGGCACATTCTCAAAGCGTTCGGACGGGACGAATCGCTCATCCGGCATGTGAAAGACAGGCCGGGACACGATCGCCGCTATGCTATCGACAACACGAAAATTACGAGTATGCTTGGCTGGAAACCGGAATATACTTTTGAGCGCGGCCTGAAAGAAACCGTTGAATGGTATCGGGCGCATACGGACTGGATGGAGCATGTCCTTACCGGAGAATACACGGCGTATTACGAACGCATGTACAGGCAGTAAGTTACATCATATTTCAGATTATTAGGCGAGCATGAAATGAATATAGAGGACATATGCGCCGCTTGAGCGGCGCATCTAGGGTGTGTTTCTAAAGTCTGAAAGATGCAGTTTTGCTGGATCGGCTTGCAG
>CAYTHS010000053.1:0-18943 GCA_964437665.1 uncultured Oscillospiraceae bacterium | reverse complement strand
GCAGTACCGGCATCATCCATAGCAGCATCCGTACGAGCGGGCCAGCGTGCGTGGCAATTTTGCCGACGATGCGCGTGAAGGGATGATGCGGTCCGAGTCGGAAAAAGATCGCAGGTACGAACGACTGCGCGGAAAACAGGCAGAATCCGCCCGCGGAGATCGCGTCCAGCGCGTTTTGCATGAAGATTGTGAGAGCGGGTTTTGCGCTTGTGGAAAGCGGGTCCATCATCAGAACGCCGACGGACTCCAGCAGCGCGAGATATCCGCCGTTGAGGTGGCACCCGCCGCGGTTGCTGGTCGCGTAGCCAAGACCCATGCCGACGGAGCGCCGCGGTTCGTAACTGGCCATTTCAAGTCCTTTGGAATGCATGGCATAATCCTTGCCGCCATACTTTTCGCTCATCCATTTCGAGCCGTTGGCAAGATCGCTGTAGATTCCCTCGCGGCATGCAATTTTATGAACGACTTCAAAGAGCCCTTCGGAATCGCCGAACGATACGCCGAAGTCCGCAACGCCGTTTTCCTCGAGCTCCATTGCAAACGCAATGGTGGACGCAAGCGAGATCGTGTCCATACCGAGTATGTCGCAAAGATAGTTGAGGCGCAGCATATTTTCCATGCTGATTGCGTCGATATTCGGGCCAAAGAAGCCACAGGTCTCGTATTCCGGTCCTTTCACATCCTTGTCGTCCACCAGAACGCGCCGTTCGCAGCGAATTGGGCACGAGATACAGGAACTGTTGCGCAGCAGGTATTTGTCGGTCAGCGTTTCGCCGCTGACATAGTGCGCGTCCGCGCTGTGTCCGTACTTAAAATTGTGCGTCGGCAGCGCGTTTGTGGAATTTGCCTTACTGACCAGTCCTGCGCTGCCGTAGTTGGGCAGCGCTTCGCCTGTCATCGGGTGACTGCGCAAAAAATGCACCCATTTTTTTACATATTTATCGAATGCTTTTTTGTTGTGAATTTCCGGTTTTTTCGTGCCGTATGCTACGATCGCTTTCACTTTTTTTGCGCCAAGCACCGCGCCGCCGCCGCAGCGCCCCGCCACGCGTTCGCCGGAAACGGCGGAGGCGTAGCGCACGAGGTTTTCGCCCGCCGGGCCAATCACGAGTTTGCCGTAAATTTTGGGGAACGCTTCCTGCGTTTCTTCCGCGTCTTTGCCCCAAAGCTCGCTCGCGTCGTGGATGGAAACCGCGCCGTCGATGATTTCAATTGTAACAGGCGTTTCGCTCCGCCCCTTGAGCACGATGCCGTCGTAACCCGCGCGTTTGAGCAGCACGCCGAACTGGCCGCCGCAGTTGCTGGTTGCAATGCCGCCGGTGAGCACATTTTTAAACGTCATATTGAAGCGGCTGGAACTCGGCGCGCCGGTTCCGTTTGCGGGGCTCGTGTTGATGACGATAACCGTGTCCGGCCCGAGCGGATCGAGCCCGGCGGGGGTCATGTCCAGCAGAAGACGGGTTGCAAGCGTTTTGCCGCCGAGGTATTTTTCATAGTATTTTTTACTGATCTCCATCCGTTCCGTTTTACCGGTGGACAGATCGATAATTGCGTAGACGGGCGGCCTCATGCTTTCACCTCCGCAAGCGTGATGGCGTGCAGCGGACAGTTTTCTTCGCAAAGCCCGCAGGAAACGCATTTATTCGGCTGATACAGTTCGGCGAACACATGGATATCCCCGTGGAACGCGGGCGGAGAAATACGCAGTGCTTCCGCGCGGCACCAGGTCACGCAGATACCGCATGCGCTGCAAAGCTCTGTGTTCACAACCGGTTTTTTCCACTCGGTTTTCGGGATTTTTTTGCAGGGTTCGCCATGCCCGTCCAGAATCGCTCCAACCGGGCATACGCGCCCGCATACGCCGCAGGAAACGCAGCGGTGGATATTAACGCTGTGCTGCTGTTTTTGTGCGCCGGTGATGGCGAGCACGGGACAGTTCCTTGCGCAGACGGTGCAGCCGATGCATGCGTCGGTAATAAAATACGGCATATTGGTACTCCTTGGGTGGAACTTGATTTGCTTTCTATATGAATGTAACACAAACAATATAGGTACGCAATATTGCGACGAAAGGACAGCGGGATGCAAAACAAACAGCGCGTTCGCTTGGTTGCTTGAACGTCACGAACGCGCGGTTTATTTAAATCGAATTACTTCGGCCAGTGCTTTTCGCTTTCCGTCAGGTCAAAGCCGAGCGTACCGCCGGGATTCATGATGTTGTCCGGGTCGAAATGCCGCTTGAGCGCACGCAGCACGTCGTATTCGTTTTCCCCGACGGAACCTTCCAGCCAGGGCGCAAACATTTTGCCGATGCCGTGATGATGGCTCATGGAAGCGCCGGACTTCTGAATAGCGGAGAGGATTCCCGCGTGATAGGCACGGAACGCCTCGGGATCGCTCTCCTTGATGATGAAGATGAAGTAGAGATTCGCGCCCTGCGGGTACACGTGCGACATATGCGTCATGCAGATCGTATTCGGACGCGATTTGCAGAAGGCCCGCACCTCGGCGTGTACGCGGCTCATATTGCTCCAGTTCACCGTGCACTCCATCGTATCCGTCACAATTCCGAAATCCTGCATCGTGTCGCGCATATACGGGTCGTTGAAGCGGCCTTTCTCCCAGCCTTTGGTCACATAGCCCGTCAGGCTCATGCCGCCGAATTTGCGGCAGACACGGCGGACGTTTTTCGCGCAGTTCCGCGAAAAACCGTTTTCCCCGTTGGTGAAACCGAGATAGAGACACATTTCGTTTTCCTTGTAGCCGCGCATCTTAAAAAGGTGCTTGATCGGCGTGTCCATCACGCCGTAGAGGTGCAGCATCACGCTGGTCTCCTCGGGGTCGGAAAGCCGGAACACGGAAGGGTAACCCGCCTCGCTCTGCATGATCTCCCGCGCGGCGGCCTGCGCCGTTTCCCAGTCGCGGAACATAAACGAAAACCGTCGGACCGTCTCCGGCATATGACGGAAAATCTTGAGCGTTACATGCGTGAGCACGCCATAGGTCCCTTCGCCGCCCATCATGATCTGGCCAAGGTCGCTGCCGGTGGCCTTGCGCGGGTAGCGGTCGGTTTTAATGTTACCGATCGGCGTTGCGTATTCCTGTGCGAGGACGATGTCCGAAATGCAGCCGTAGTAAGTGGAGTTCTGGCCCGCGCCGCGGGTGACCACCCAGCCGCCGACGGAGGAATATTCAAAGCTCTGCGGGAAATGCCCGCAGGTGTAAGCGCGCTTTGCGCCAAATAGTTTGACCGCGTTGTTGAGCGTTTGTTCGAGTTTCGGGCCGCTCATGCCCGCCTGCACGGTGATGCTCTGGTCGATTTCGTTGAATTCAATCACTTTGTTGAAGCGCAGGCGCAGATCGAGCGAAACGCCGCCTTTGACGCACTCGACGCCGCGCGTAACGGACGAGCCGCCGCCGTAGACATACACCGGAATTTTCCGCTTTGCGCAGTACGCAACGATCTGTTCGATTTGCTCTTTCGTATCGGGGTAGAGCACCGCGTCCGGCACGTTTTCGACGATCTTGTTGCGCAGCCGCAGCAGGTCGTACATCGTTTTGCCGTATGCGACGCTTAATCGCGCATATTCGTCCGTGCGGACGAAGTCGTCGCCTACGATTTTGCGGAATTCCGCAAGGTCGCTTTCCGGCAGTCCGACGGGAATATCGAATTTCACCTGATCGAACCCGGTATCCTCCGTATACGAGGTAAAATCCGCGTCGCTCATGCCGAATTTTTTCTTGAGCATGCGGTAGAGAGATTCGCGCGGGGCTTTGATCTCCAGCGGGTCGCCCCATTTGAAGATGGAACGGTAACTGTCCTTCGGAAATTCTCCGCGGACCCAGTTCGGCTCGAACCCTTTATATGGATGAGACATAGCTTACGACGCTCCTTTCGCTGTTTGTCTGCGGGATGATTCAACGAGGCGGTTTGTTGTGCAGATCACGTCCACGCCCGTTTGACAAACGTTACGGACGACGACGTCGCCGGTTTTGATGCGTTGTTTCACCTTGACTGCGCCGAGTGTGGCGACGACCTCTCGCATTTTTGATTTTTCAATCTCGCCGTCGGTGCGGACGCTCACGACCGGGACATCGGCAAAGTCGGTGCGGACGCTCGTCGTCAGCGAGCGCATTGGATGCGTGAGCTCCGATTTTGCGTATTCGATGCCGCGCGGGCACTTGTTGCCGGAGAATACGTACCCGCCGTTCGACGGCGTGCAGTTGATGCGGCATCCGTTCGGACAGACGATGCAGACGATTTCCTTTGCTTTGGCTGGTTTCATTGTATCATTCATTGCGCGCTCCCTCCAGATGGAAGAGGATTGGCTCTTCGCCTTCCAGCTGTGCGGCGGAGAGCGAAAGCGGCAGGCGTTCCATTTCCGGCGGACGAAGATGCGCATATTTTTTCTGCAGCAGGACGTCGTTTCCGCGCGAAACGGTCAGCATGGCGCCGTCCATATCGCGCGCGGCACGGAAGAAGAACACGCGCGTTTCTTCGCTCTGCATCCGGTCGATTCGCTGCGGCACGACATATAAAAGGGTGGCGTCGCACCGTGCGTCCAAAAGGCTGCGCTCCCTTGCGGGGGCTGCCGCAGCGCGTCCCGCTGTTTCGCCGCTTTCAGACACATAGTCGACCAGATCGTTGACGTGCAGCGCATTGCCGCAGGCAAACACGCCGTTAACCAGCGTCTGGTTGTGCTCGTCCACAATCGCGCCTTTCGTTTTCGGGTCGATCGTCACGCGCAGAGATTCGGCGAGCTCGTTTTCCGGAATCAGACCGACGGAGAGGATGAGCGCGTCGCATTCGATTCTTTGTTCCGTGCCGGGGATGGTGTGCATCTTCTCGTCCACGTCGGAAATTTCGACCGCGCTGAGCCGCTGATCGCCGAATACACGCGTAACGGTTTTGCTTGTATACAGCGGGATATCGAAATCGGTCAGGCACTGGCTGACGTTCCGCAGCAGTCCGCTGGGCGTTGCCTTTGCTTCGTATACGCCGACGACCTCTGCGCCCTCCAGCGTGAGCCTGCGCGCCATAATCAGGCCGATGTCGCCGCTCCCGAGGACGACGCAGCGGCGGGTCGGCAGTTCTCCCAGAATATTCGTGTAATACTGCGCACTGCCGGCGGTGAATACGCCCGCACAGTGACGCCCGTGCACGCCGATCTGACGGGAGGTGCGTTCCCGGCAGCCGGTCGCAAGCACGAGCGAGCGCGTTCGCACGCGCTGCATGCCGTCCCTCGTGACCAGCGTAATATAGTAGTTCCCGCCGACTTTTTCCGCATGGCTGACGAACGAAAGCGTGCTAACCTGCACGCCGCTTTCCGGCAGGCGCGAAATGAACCGTTCGGCGTATTCCGGTCCGGAGAGTTTTTCGTGAAACCGCACAAGGCCGAAGCCGTCGTGTATGCATTGTTTGAGAATCCCGCCAAGACGAGCTTCGCGCTCGACAAGCAGCACGCTCGCTCCGCTTTTGTCGGCCTCCAGCGCGGCGGCAAGACCCGCCGGCCCCGCGCCGATCACCGTTACGTCAAACGACAGGGTCTGCATCATCGGCCTGCACCTCCTTGATTCCGCACAGTAGCAGTTCGCTGCCGATTCCGCTCTTTTCAACCTGTTCGGGCGAAATCCCTTTGTCCTCGGCAATGATGCGGAGCACCAGCGGCCCACAGAATCCACCCTGACAGCGTCCCATGCCGGGACGCACGCGGCGTTTCACGCCGTCCACCGTGTCGCAGGGAACGCTTCGGTGCAGCGCGTCGAGCACCTCGCCGCGGCTGACCTGTTCGCAGCGACAGACGATTTCGCCATAATCCGGGTTTTCACGGATCAGCGCGTCGCGTTCCGTTTCTTCCATTTCACTTGTGCAGACGATTCCCTTGCGAATCGGGTTAAAATTCGAATTTTTCTTTACCGCGCGAATGTTCCCTAAAAGTTCCATCGCCATTTTTGAAACGTCGAGTGCAATTGCGGGCGCGGCTGTTAGGCCGGGGGACTGGATGCCGGCGGCATGCACGATGTTCTTTGTTTTCCGCCCTTTGCGGATCACAAAATCCTCTTCATACGTTGCCGCACGAACGCCGGTAAAATAGGTGATCGCCTCGCCGAAATGCAGCGCGGGGTCCGTGCGGCGTTGCTTTTCAAACACGTCGCGGACGCTTTGTTCGCTTGTCGCGTAGTTTTCCTTTTCGTATGTTTCAACCGCGTCCGGCCCGACGAGCACGTTGCCGTCGATCGTGCGCACAAGCCCGCCGCCCTTGGTATGCTTCTTCTTGGTGGAGGAGGTGCCGAACGATGAAACAATCGTGTTGAGCCGCGCGGCGGATTTTTGATCGAGAATGGTGTTCGTTCCTCTGCGTGGATGAATCGTGAAAAATTGATCGCCGGCCATTCTGGCAACGTCGTCCGAAAACACGCCGGCGGCGTTGATCACGACTTTCGGATAAACCGTGCCACGGTTCGTTTCGACGGAGACGATAGTATTCTCTTCAACCTGCATGCCGGTCACAGCCGTGTCGAGCGCAATTTGCACGCCGTTGTCGGCCGCATTCTCGGCAAACGCGATGGTCAGCGCATACGGCGAAACGACGCCGGCGGAAGGGAAGAAGAGCGCGCCTTTGATCTTAGGGTTCATATGCGGTTCGCGTTTATGAAACGCTTTTGCGCCGAAAAACCTGCCATAAGGGCCGATCAGCCAAAAGTAGAGCTGTGCAAAAAAGCCTACGATAGCAAGCGAAGGTTTCAGCAAGCAAAGGTACTGTCCGCTGCGGCAAAAGGGAACGTCCAGTTCCCGGCAGACGCGGTCGTACATGCGGTTGCCGCGCATGTTGTAGCGCCGCTTGACCTGCCCCAGCAGCAGGTCCACACCAGGGTGCACCATACCGTCGTTTCGGCTCGAAGCCTGGAGCGCAACGTCGTGCTCCTTTTCGCAGAGCAGCACGTCCGCGCTGTAGCGTGCGCATTCGCGCGCAATCGCGCAGCCGATCACACCGCCGCCGATGATCAGTACGTCCGGCTTGCGGCCGTCCAGCGCTTTGTCTTTGAAAGGCGGTACACGCATGGCCGGAATTTGTGTTCCTTCCAGCTTGATATTGTTGACCAGCCCGGCATAGCGCCGCTTATGGACGCTCATCATCCCGGCGGAGACGATATCGTCCCAACTGGACAGCGTGCCTTCCAGAACAAGACAGCCGTCGCTTTCGCGCGCGCTGACGCGCGCGCCGAAACGTTTCCCTAATTTTTGATTGATTTTTGCGAGACAGGACATATTTCCGCTCCGTTTTTCAATATTAGAAGCTGTTTGTTAAGCATGTCGGCCAAACGACCGACTTATGAGTCCATCGTAGCATCGACCGGTGAGTCTGTCAAGTGAAACAGCAACTGAACGTAAAAAAATGACCGCTTCTTAAGCGGTCAAAGACCGTCAAAACTAGTTTTTGACGGGATAAGCGCTCTTTGCCTGGGCGCGTGGTAAAGAGCATGAGGAAACCTCACGCAGTGGGAGATGCCGCTGCGCCGGGTGAACCGGTGCAGCCTGAGATTGTTCCAGGGCTGCGCCCTTAACAGTCCTAGGTTTTTGACAGGCGGGGGTCGCTATTTAAACGGTCAGAGCAAATTGATATTGTTATCCGAGCAGAGAAAAATTCCGTGCCATCCATTCGATGAACGCGTCTACGTCCATGCCGCCGTTTTGCATGGTACTCTGCATCATAAGTCCGTCTACCAACGTCAACAGCAGCCAAGCAAGCTGTTCGCCGTCCGAGCCGGGCATACGCTCCACGATGCGATCTTTGAGGATATTTTTGAAGTGGACGTACTGCTCGTTGAGTCTCTTATTAATTTCGCTGTTTTCATCGCCGGACATCGCCTCAACAAAGAGACGCAGCCGCAGGATCCCGCTTTCGTCGAACACGCCGCGGATAAATGTGTAGCGTACGAGGCGGGGGATGGAGGTGTCTTTTTCGCGGTTGTCAACCCAGGCGAGCAGGTCGTCCGACAGTTTATTCCAATAGCGTTCGCCAATGTCGAGATAGATTTCCGCCTTGCTGTGATAGTGATAAAAGAGCGTACCTTTGCTCACATGCGCAGCTTTGGCGATCTCAGCAAGGGAAACGTCGTGCCGCGCCTGAAATAGCGTAATTGCAGCATCCAGAATTTTTTGCTTGCCGTTATCGTTTTTCGGAGCCGCCATTTTTTAACACTTCCTTTCAGATCGGGTCAAGCACCCTCGGAAATCGAGATTAGATACTGCGCAAAATCCTTTGCTCCGCGTTGTGCCGCTTGTGTTTGGAACGAAGCAAGGCCGTCGATATCGCGCACGGAATACATACCTTCGTAGTGCATGCCGTAATGCTGACACATGCGCTGTATGCCTATGACGAACGGATCGGCCGCATAGGAAACCTCGTAGCCGTGCGTAGCGAGAATACAGAGGCGTTTCCCGGCAAGAAGATTGCCGGAGGCTGAACGGTAAAATTTTGCCATGCCGAAAAAACGGTCGAGAACGATTTTGAGTTCCGTCGTGCAATACCATGTATAAATCGGCGTTGCCAGTACGATTATATCGCTGGCCTCAACTGCTTCTACAACGGTATCCATGTCGTCCTCTTGGATACAGCCATATCCTTGCTGTGCATCCTGACAATGAAAACAACCTCTGCAGGGGTGTATGTGCAGTTTGTTCAGAAGGATGTAATCCACAGAAGCGCCGCTGTCTTCCAGTTCCTTTCGGAACGGTTTAATAAGTTCCGCGGTATTGCCGTGCTCGCGCGGGCTTCCCATAAGAATACACACGTTCATCGTTTATTCCTCTCGTTTTCAGAAAAGTTTTTGTGGGTGCGCAAGTGTGTTCGGCTCTGCTGTGTGTGTTGACAATCTACGTAAGCGTACTGTTTTCGGCGGCTTGTATGACGTGCCGAGCCAGAATAGAGGTTGTGACTGCGCCCACGCCGCCGCGCGCCGGGGTGATTGCAGAAACAATCGGCTCCACTTCTTCAAAGCGAACGTCCCCGCAAAGATTGCCGGACCCGTCGAAATGCATGCCGACGTCCAGTATGATCTGTCCTTGCCGTACATGTTCTGCACCGATCAGCGCGCGCCTGCCTGCGGCCACGATCAGAATATCCGCTGCTTTTGTAACGGCCGCTAAATCTGCCGTTCTGGAATGCGCATAGGTGACAGTCGCGTTTTTTTGCAGAAGCAGCATGCCGACCGGCTTACCAACGACGAGACTGCGCCCGACCACAACCACGCGTTTCCCTTCGATGGGAAGGCTTTCATGCTCCAGCAGGGCGATACAGGCTTCCGCCGTGCATGGCGCAAACCCGCTCCGAATACCGGTAAACAGCCCGGAGAGCGAGACGTCACAGACGCCGTCAACATCTTTTTCGGGCGGGAGCGCGTTTCTTGCCTGCATATCGTCGATCTGTGAAGGAAATGGGCGCATAGGAAGTATGCCGTGGCGTGTATGGTCGTGTGAAAGAGTCCGCAGAAGCAGGAGCAGCTCTTCCGTTGGCGCATCGGAGGAGAGAACGGTGCTCTCCGCTGCAATGCCGATTTGACCGAGTGTTTTGCGAATGCCGCGCTCATAGGCGATGTCCCCGTCTCTTTCGCCGAATCGTACGATTGCAAGACGCGGCGTTACGCCACGGCCGGCAAGCGCGGCCGCTCTCAATTTTGTTTTGCCGATAATCGCTTGCGCGGCCGGCGAGCCAAGAATTAATTTTGCCATACAGCGTCCTTTCTTCTTCGACGAATTACGCGTCGAGTCTGGCGCTTACTTTTGTGTAAAGCGCGTCAGCTTGACCGCCGTATTCCGCAAGCAAGCGTCGTGCGCGGAAATTCAGCCGTTCGGCGTATTCGCGATCCAGCATCGGCTGTGTGTTGATCAGAACATTTAGGCATGCGCTTTCCAGTGCCGCACGGCAAAGCGAGGCGGCGACTCCCGCGTCGCTTACGGCCAGAGAATTGCCCTTTTCTGCACATTCGACTGCAAGCAAAAGCGCTTCCTTGCAGGCTTCCATCATTTTCAAAGGCGGCTGCGCCGCTTCACGAAGGGCGCTCTCCATTACGCGCTGACGTTCCTGCTTCTGTTCCGGCGTATCCTTCGGAAGACGATATGCGCGGCTTAGAGGAGAGAAAGCCTGGGCGTCTTCGTCCATTAAGCCGGTGAAGCGAACCCTTAACACTTCCGCTCGCGCGAGCACGTCAAGCATATCGTTCTCAGCGTCGGCATACTTTGCCTTCCCAACGGTCAGTGAAGCGACCATGTGCGAAAGCGACGCAGAAACCGCACCGGTCAGAGCGCTGGCTGCACCGCCTCCCGGAACGGCGGCTTTACTGGAAAGCAATTCGAGGTAGGAATCGATGGTTTGTTCGCTAAAACGCATTTCGGCCTCCTTGTATATAATATCAGAATAATCCGGAGATTTGGCCGTCGCTGTCAACGTCGATCTGTTCGGCGGCCGGCACCTTCGGCAGCCCGGGCATGGTCATAATGTCGCCTGTAAGCGCAACAAGGAATCCCGCTCCGGCGGATACGCGTACGCCTCGCACCGTGACGGTAAATCCTTCCGGCGCGCCAAGCAGGGAAGCGTCGTCGGAAAAACTATACTGCGTCTTTGCCATACAGATCGGCAAATTGCCGTAACCGAGCGTTTCAAGCGCTTTAACCTGCTTGTGAGCGGCATTTGTGAATGCGACGTTTTCCCCGTGGTATACGCGCTGAACGATCATCTCGATTTTGTGTTCAATGCTGTCTTCAAGTGCATAACAGAAACGAAAACGATTTGGTTGCGTACATAGCCTGACGACTTCTTTTGCCAGCGGGATTCCGCCCTCGCCGCCTTTGGCCCAGACTTCGGAAAGCGCGATGCGGATGCCGCGCTTGGCGCACGTGCGCAAAACAAGGTCGAGTTCGGCCTGTGTATCGCCCGGAAAGCGGTTCAGCGCGACGACGCAGGGAACGCCGTAGACGGCGGAAATATTGTCTGTGTGCCGCAGAAGATTCGGAAGGCCGTTCTCCAGCGCGGCTAAATCTTCCTTGCCGAGTTCGGTTTTCTTCGCTCCCCCATGCAGCTTAAGAGCGCGTACGGTGGCTACGACGACTGCCGCGTCCGGTTTCAGGCCGCTTACACGGCACTTAATATCAAAGAACTTCTCCGCTCCAAGGTCTGCGCCGAATCCTGCCTCTGTCACGCAGTAATCGGCCAATTGAAGCGCCGTTTTGGTTGCGGCGACAGAATTACATCCGTGTGCGATATTTGCAAAAGGTCCGCCGTGAACCAGCGCGGGCGTGTGCTCGAGCGTCTGCACGAGGTTTGGTTTGAGCGCCTCTTTGAGCAGGGCGGCCATCGCGCCGACGGCTTTTAGGTCGCCGGCTGTAACGGGTGTTTGTTCAAATGTATACGCAACTACGACTCTGGAGAGCCGTTTTTTTAAGTCGGAGATGTCGTCGGCCAGACAGAGGACCGCCATGATTTCGCTGGCAACCGTTATGTCATAGCCGTCCTCGCGCGGCGTACCGTTGACGCGTCCGCCAAGGCCGTCCACAACGAAGCGGAGCTGCCGGTCGTTCATGTCTACACATCTGCGCCAAACGATCCTGCGCGGATCGATGTTAAGCGTGTTGCCCTGGTAAATATGGTTATCAAGCATCGCCGCGAGCAGGTTGTTTGCCGCACCGACCGCATGGAAATCGCCTGTGAAGTGGAGGTTGATGTCCTCCATCGGAACGACCTGCGCGTAGCCGCCGCCGGCGGCGCCGCCCTTGATTCCGAATACGGGGCCGAGCGAGGGCTCGCGCAGCGCAACGATCGAGCGTTTGCCAATGCGCCGCAGCGCGTCCGCTAGTCCGACTGTCGTCGTCGTTTTTCCTTCTCCGGCGGCGGTGGGCGTCATGGCGGTCACCAGCACGAGCTTTCCGTTTTTGTGCGGGGCTTCCTTCAGGAACGAAATGTCAATTTTTGCTTTGCTTCGGCCGTACGGCTCAAGGGCGTCTCCGGGGATGCCGATAGAAGCAGCAATATCCTGAATCGGTAAAAGCGAAGCGTGCTGTGCAATTTCGATGTCGCTCTTTACTCTTTGCGTTTCTGCCATGAAGACCTCCTGTGTATTCTGCAAGATGTTCGAAAGAATCGTTAATGAACGCCAAGCGCGGCGCGTACGTCGCCAAGCAGATACAACGATCCGAGCGCGCAGGCAATCCCGTCTTCGCCCGCGCTGATTTCTGCGGACAAAACGCCCTGCTGAATACTGTCGCAGGCATACGCTCTGCAGCCGTTCTGGCGAAGAAGTTCCGCGAGCGTTTCCGCATACATTGCGCGCGGGTTGTTTGGTGTAACAGTATAAAATTCCTTTGCTATAGGACCGAGTTCCGTGATCATGTGTGAAACGTCTTTATCTGCCATAATACCAAGTAAAAAGGTGATTTTGCGCCCGGGGAAATGCGCCTTCAGACTATCGACGGCGGCGGAAATACCCTGTGGATTATGTGCGCCGTCAGCAATGAACACGGGATGTTTTTTCAGCACTTCAAAACGTGCGGGCCAGCGAACGTCTGAGAGTCCTTTTTTCAGTGCGTCGTCGGAGACGGACCAACCCTTTTTGCGCAGCAGTTCGATTGCTGTGATTACAACAGCAGCATTATGGGTTTGATAGGTGCCGACGAGTCCGCAGTTCAGCTCACCGTACGGCGAAAATCTGAATTTCAGCGAATCCAGTGAGAGCGACTCGCCCGAAATCCGGCTGTGATCGGTCACGGTAAGGTTCGCGCCGTTCATCCTGCAGGCCTTTTCAAAGACCGCGTCCGCTTGTCTGTTGCGGTCATAGATCAGTACGTTCCCACCGGGTTTGATGATCCCCGCCTTCGCGCGCGCAATGTCCGGTATGGTTGACCCAAGCTCGCGCGTGTGATCGAGTCCGATGTTCGTAATGATTGCGAGTTCGGGGGTGTCGATCACATTGGTCGAATCAAATTCGCCCCCTAAACCGACTTCAAGTACGACAATGTCGACCTGACGGCGGAAAAAGTATTCAAGCGCGATCGCCGTGACAAGTTCGAATTCGGTGGGATGGTTCGCCATGCCGTCCGCAAACGGGCGAACGTAGGATGTAATCAGCGCAAGCTCAGCGTCAACAATTGGCTTACCGTCTATCTGCATGCGCTCATTAAAGCGATTGATAAACGGCGATGTGTACAGACCCGTGCGGTAGCCCGCCTCCGTGAGAATTTGCGCAAGCATGGCGGCGGTAGAACCTTTGCCGTTCGTTCCTGCAATATGAACGAATTTTAACGCGTGATGCGGGTCGCCGATGCGACCGAGCAGTTCCTTGCTGCGTGCAAGACCGAGTTTGCTGCCGCGCCAGGTTACATTATGAATATATTCGAGCGCCTGTTCATAATCCATTATACCCGTAAAGGGTTCATCTTTTTCAGCCGGGGACGAATCCGCAGTTACTTTCTGAAATGTGGCAAAAGCAGGAGCTTTCGCCTGATTTCCAAGTAAACGGTCCAGCAAACCAACGATCAGCGTATTTACAACCATGACGGCAAAGACCGGCAATGCGCGCGCAGTAAGCATTGTGCCGAAAGACAAGCCGTAAAGCATTGCAAGAGCAAAGCTTTTAAACAGCAGCGAACCGGCGAGTTCTGCCGGAACAACGCATACTAGCGCGCGAAACGCCGCGCTGCGGTTTCGCACAACCATGGAAAGCAGGCCGGAAACTACCCCGATTAATAAGTAGGCGATTGTAAGCAGTGGATAATACGCGCCGGCGGTGGGGAAGAGTAAAGTGCCAAGTGTGTCGGCAAGCGCGCCCACCGCGCCGCCCGCAACGGGGCCGAACCAAACGCCTGCCAGTATGATAGGCACGCTGTCGATGCTCAGCCGGATCGAGTCGGTTAACTGAAGCATGAGAAACTTGGATAAAACAACCTGCAACGCGACGAGCATTGCCATCAGGGAAAGCCGTTTCGGCGTGATTCTTTTCAAGGGAACATTCCTCCTTTTTTGCATGTGCTGCACAAAAAGAAGCAGTTCCTTGTAAAACAGGAAGACGTTCTTATGTTCGTGCAGTAGCGGACGCGGTATTGCACCGCAAGCGCGGGACGCTTTTCGTGCAGCGGCGACTTCCCATCCTGCTGCCACTTAACGCGCAATACCTACTCTACCTCATTCTGTTTTGTTTAGGGTATGTTTCCAAAATCCGCAAAGTGCGTCTGCGTTTTTTGCCTCAATCCGCAAGCCGATTCAGCAAAACTGCATATTTTAGACTTTAGAAACACCCTAGTCTTAGCTGAACGCCAAGACCGTTCGGCGCTGTGTAAATTTTGCTAAAAACACAAACCACACCCGTCGCAGGATTTATTATATCGCATCCTTACGGAAACGGAAAGAGCGGTTTATTCAAAGCTTGTAAGCTCTGCGTCTGCAACGAGATTCGCTACGTCTTCATATCGGTTCAGCGTATAAAGATGTATCCCGGAAACACCTTCGTTCAGGTAGCGGCGCACTAAGTCGACCGTGAACGCATGCCCGGCCGCGCGGAAAGACGCTTCGTCCTCGCCATATCTGCCGATCAGTGCGGCCACCTCCGCAGGGATGGAGCATCCGTTGCTCAGCGTCATGCGGACAAGACCGTCCGCATTCAGAATCGGCAGAACGCCAACAATGATCGGGACGGTTACGCCGCGTTTTCTTGCTGTTTCAATGAAACGGAGATAGTTGCCGACGCTGTAGCAAAGCTGCGACATGAAGAACTGCGCGCCCGCATCCTGCTTTTTCAGCAGTGCGTCGACGTCCGACTCCAGGGAGTCGGCAAGCAAGTGCTTTTCCGGATAACATGCCGCGGCGAGCCCGAGCATAGGCGCGTTCTCGGAAATGTAGGAGATCAGTTCGTTTGCATGTGCGAAATCACCGCGTGTGCGTGTTGCGTCTATCGGGTAATCCCCCCGCAGCGCAAGCAGGTTTTGCACGCCCGCCTGTCGATACTCTTCTACGGAACGAAGCACGTCGCCGCAGGTATTTCCGACACATGTGAAGTGCGAAAGCGCTTCACAGACGCCTGCCTGTTGGATGCTTTCTACGACTTCGAGGTTTCGGCCTTTATTGGAACCGAGCGCACCATAGGTACAACTGATGAAATCCGGATGAAAATCATAGAGTTTTGTCAGCGTGGCAAGCAACGGTTCAAGCGACTTGTCCTCCTTGGGGGGGAACACCTCGAACGAAAGCGTCCTATGCTGCCTTATTTTTTCGTAAATATGCATTATCTTGCTTGCCTTTCTGTTGTGATCAATCGATGCCGGTATTCTCCGGGAATGCCATCGCGTCGACGAAGCGTTGCGAAAACTCGGGGGAAACGGTCAGTTCGATGTACTCTGCCGATTGGGCCAGCTTCTCAGACTGTAAATAAAGGTCATAATTTCTCAGGTAAGCCTGCGCGCCTTCACCCGCAGCGTTGCCGACGCTTTGCACATGGCCGGAAATAGCCCGGGGAAGAAGGCCGATACCGAAAAGCGCTTCTTCTGAAAGATGCGTGCCGAATGCGCCCGCCAGGAGCACGCGCTCAACTTGCCCCGGACGAATCGCCATAGCATCGAACAGCGTCTCTGCGCCTGCGCGCATTGCCGCTTTGGCTAACTGAAGCTCCCGGATATCTTTTTGTGTCAGAAGCAGTGGACTTTTGTTTTCACGCTCTGCGATGAGGAATGCCGGCTTGCCGTCGCCGGCTTGCACGACGCGTTTAGAAAGACTTCCTTCAGTACAAAGACAGCCGGTTTCGTCAACAGTTCCGCTGCGACAGAGCAGAGCGATCAATTCAATCAGCCCGCTGCCGCATACGCCTTTCGCCTCACCGTCGCCGATTACGGAATAACGCAGCCTTCCGTTATCAAGAATAAAACGATCGATTGCGCCGTTGACGGCGCGCATGCCGCATGAAATGTTGGCGCCTTCAAAAGCGGGCCCCGCGGCGGTTGCACAAACTGCGATCCTGTTCCCGTCGGTCAACGCCAACTCGCCGTTTGTACCGATGTCGATTAAGAGCGCCGTGCCGGTGAGAGCATCAAACGACGTAGCCGTCATACAAGCGACCGTATCCGCGCCTACGAACCCGCCGATAACGGGGGGGACCAGAACACTGCAGGATTCATGTGCAGTAATACCGATCTCCGATGCGCGCAGGATCAGGCGCCCGCTTCGATACGGCTGATACGGCGCACGCACCAGCGTATCGACTGGATAATCAAGAAGCAGGTGGTGCATGACCGTATTGCCGACCAGACTGATCAAAACCACCTGTTCATGGTTTCTCGCACATGCACGGCATACTTCATCCAGCAGCCGATTCAGTGCGTCGAGCGCGGACCGACGCACCATAGCCGATCCGTGCTCCAGAGAATAAGCCGCGCGTGCGATTACGTCGGCGCCAAACGCAGCCTGCGGGTTTTGCATGCCGGACGCCGCAATCTGCTTCCCGCTTTTTGCGTCGAGCAGATAACAAACAATCGTCGTCGTGCCAAGATCGAATGCGGCAAAACATGCGTCTTTTACGTCGGTTTCCGCTTCGGGATATGGTTTAAACGTCGTCTCGCGGACGGAAGCAGAACACAGAGGGCTTATTGTATCGGGTATGCAGGTTTGTACGATACAGTCCGTTATGATTTTCGTCTGGCATGCAAGTACGACGTCCTGCTTGTCGTCGACTGTCAGCAGGACATGACACTTCTTGCAGGTGCCGTTTCCGCCGCAGGGGGAGTCGATGAATACGCCCGCGGTTTTTGCAGCGTCCGAAAGGATTGTTCCGCAGGGAACGTCGGCGAATTTTCCCGATGGCAGAAATTCAACATGGCAATTCATTCCACAGCCCTCCCGATGACGGCGGGTATTCAGGATACGAACGATTTTGCGACGGAAGCTGCGCTTGCTGCGTCCGCTGAATATGCATCCGCGCCGATAGCGTCGGCAAATTCCTGTGTGATCGGCGAGCCGCCGACCATTATATGGAACGAGTTCCGGTTTTCAAGTTCGTTGAGTGACGCAACGATCGATTTCATGGCCGGCATGGTTGTTGTCAGCAGGGTTGAAAGTGCAACGATGCGAACGTCGTCGTTTTCACGAACGGTCTGAATGAATTTATCGCCGGGAACGTCGATTCCGAGGTCAATGATTTCGAATCCGGCGCTTTCTATCATTAGCGCGACAAGATTTTTTCCGATATCGTGCATGTCGCCGGCAACGGTGCCGATTATGACTTTGCCGAACGCGCCGGTTTCGTCTTTGCTTAAGTAGGGCTTGAGCGCTTCAACTCCCTTTTTCATGGTCCGCGCTGAAATCAGCATTTCCGGCACGAACGCTTCGCCGCGGCTGAACCGTTCGCCTACAACGGACATGGCGTCGATCATGCCGCGATTCAGAATATCCATGGGTTCCTCTCCTGCGTTTATCGCCTGCAGAACCAGTTCGGCGATGGCTTTGGCCTTTCCGGTTTCTATGGCCGAAGCGATCTCATCTATCATGCTCATTTATCTCCCTCGGAAAAATTTGCTAATCGGTAACGATCAGCCTTTTTTCGGTCCGATCCTGTTTTCCCGGAATGCGGTAATATATTCCATGCAATATTCGTCGTTCCCGAGAAGTGCGTCTACGGCGTACATCAGCCCTGTCATACTCCTGTCGGTTGGGTCGAGGATGGCGCTGTCCATGCCCGCTTGCATGGCGAGCGCAAGGAACGCATGATTGATCAGCGACCTTGCAGGAAGTCCATAGGAAACGTTGGATAGACCGCTCACGATATGTACGGTTGGAGAGCGCCGGCGGATTTCGCGGGCGCAGCCTGCAAATGTAAGCAGCGTCTCTTCATTGGTTGAAAGCGTGCTTACGATCGGGTCAATCAAGAGGCGGTCTTCTGAAATACCATATTCCTTCGCTTTGGCAAGTATCTGATCGAATACTGCAAGCCGGCTCTCGATGGAGTCGGGTATCCCTTTGTCTGAACATAGCAAGGCGACGCATTTCCAGCTCGTGTCCGCGATTAGAGGGAATACGATTTCGATTTTTCCGGACTCCATCGATACCGAATTGACGACGCCTTCCCGTTTACAGTTCGGTATGACGGCCGAAAGCGCAGATGGGTTTGGCGAATCGACGCATACAGGAAGACCGGCGGCGTCTTCCGCAATCTGGACAAGCCAGTTGAGCGTCTTCACTTCAATTTCGTTGTCCACCGCTGCACAAACGTCAAGATAATCCGCGCCGGCTTCCGCCTGGGCGACTGTTAGATCCCTGATGAACGTTTCGTCGCACTCCCGAATCGCTTTTCCGACGGCGGGGATGAATCCATTCAGTTTTTCTCCGATAATCAACATTATATATGTTCTCGCTTTTAAATTTTCAATTAGAATAACAAAAATATATAAAAAAGGGAATCCTGCATTGCATTGACATTTTTTAAATAAACTCATACAATATGTAGCATGCAAGGACAAATACTATGATTAAAAAAGAATTTCTCGAAAGCGAATTAAAATACCGTTATCCGCAGATGCAGAGTCGTATTCAGCGCTCGTTTGACGAGGTTGGTCGTCCTTTGTTTCTCGAATCCGGCGATAAACGTGCGGGCGCGCGCATTTTTTTATGCATGGATACAAATCCGCCGGTACCGGGAACGGCAATCAACCCGGGCGCGCTGTTCTTATACATCGGAAAACCGGTTCGATCCCCAACGATTTCACACGATTACTGTATCTTTCCGAAAGAAACGGGCCGTCTGACATTATTCAATTTTATTCAACGGTTATTTGACCGGCTAGACGAATGGAATCAAAAACTTAAAGGGATTGCCGAGGGCGCTTCCCGGCTCCCGAATTTGCTGGAAGCAGCCGCGGGTATGCTGCAAAATCCGGTATGGGTTTGTGATGGAGGCGGCCATATCGTAGCGC
>CAYTHS010000052.1:13338-18973 GCA_964437665.1 uncultured Oscillospiraceae bacterium | reverse complement strand
TATCTTTACGCAAAGCGGCTACTATGCGCGCGAGTTTGCAAAACGCACGCACGGCGGCATGGTGGGCGTCAACGTCGGCATTCCTGTTCCGGCTGGCATGTTCCCCTTCTGCGGACATAAGGACTCGTTCTTCGGAGACTTGCATGTGCTTGGCAAGGACGGGCTTCGCTTCTATACGGAATCCAAGTCGGTCACCACGCGCTGGTTCGACGAGGAGACGCTCAGGCAGTCCGTCGTCGGCACGTGGGACGGCGCTCTGTAAAGCGGACAAGAGAGAACATCACAGGGAGGAATCGTTATGAAACTGACGGGCGGACAGATCATTATGAAATACCTCGAACGCGAGGGCGTACCGTATGTGCTCGGCATACCGGGGCATGGCATTCTGGGTTTTTTCGACGCGCTTCGGGAATCCGCCGCCGCGGGCAACACAAAATATATACAGGTTAAGCACGAGCAGGCCGCCGTTCATATTGCGGACGGATATTTCCGTATTAAGGGCGAACCGCTCGCGGTATTCACCTCCATCGGCCCCGGCGCGCTCAACACGGCGATCGGACTCGCGACGGCATATGTGGATTCCAGCGCGGTGTTTCAAATTTCAGGGGACACGCATGTGCAGATGAAGGGCGTCGGCGTGCTGCAGGAGATCGAACGTTATCAGGATTCCAACTTTATCCGCGCGCTCGAGCCGCTTGCAAAGCGTGCATGGCGCGCCGAATCGGCAGGGCAGCTGCCGCGCATCATGCAGAGGAGCTTCAATCAGATGCTCACCGGGCGCAGCGGGCCGGTCGTAGTCGCGCTGCCGATGAACGTGCAGGCGGATGCAGCGGACGTTACGCTGCCCGAACCGGAGTGCCACCGTGCGCGTTCGCTTCCCGCAGGAAACGAACACGAGGTCGCGCAGGCGGTCGCGCTGCTCAAGCGTGCAAAACGTCCCGTAATTCTGCTCGGCGGCGCTGCATTGCGAGCGAACGAACAGCCCCTGCTTGTCCGCCTTGCGGAAACGCTTGGCGCGGCGGTCGTCACGACGATGGCGGGAAAAAGCGCGTTTCCGGAAGACCATCCGCTTTACGGGTTTCATACCGGGTCCAAAGGAACGCCGGTCGGCGTCAAACTAACGAAGAATGCGGACGTGATCCTTGCGCTCGGCACGCGTTTTGCGGACGAAACGACTTGCTCTTATAAGGACGGGGTCGCGTTCTCGATTCCGAAAACAAAGCTGATCCACGTTGACGTCGACGCGAACGAAATCGGTAAAAACTATCCGTGCGCGGTCGGTATCGTCGGCGATCTTGTTGAGGTTGCGAAACAAATAATCGCCGCATACGGCGCGCCCGCCGTTTGGGAAAACGGCGGGTATCTGAAAGAATTGACGGCGGAAAAAATCGCCTGGCAGAAGAAAATCGAAGACGTCCGGCGCAAAACGTTCGATAAAATCACGATATCCCAACTTATCGGCGAACTGGAAGCCTGTTTGCCGAAGGATACGATTATCACAACTTCGTCCGGCAACACGCAGGCACAGTTGTTCCAGGAGTATCGCTTTACAAACGGACAGCGGCATCTGACGACGGGCGGGTTCTCCACCATGGGCTGGACATTCCCGGCCGCAATGGGAGCCAAGCTCGCCGCGCCGGACAAGCCTGTGGTCGCACTGCTCGGCGACGGCGATTTTATGATGACTATGCAGGAGCTTTCCACAATGGCGCAATACAATATCCCGGTGGTGGCCGTAGTTGCCAACAACCGCTGCTGGATGGCGATCCGCGACCTGCAGCAGGGTATGCTGGGTGAGGATTGTGTGTTCGGGAACGACTTCGAGTGCGGCGGGGAACCCTATTCGCCGGATTTTGCAGCCATTGCGAAAAATTTCGGCATACAAAGCGAACGGATATCAAAGCGCGGCAGCGTGAACGAAGCGGTAACGCGCGCGCTGGCATCGGGGAGACCTGCGCTGATCGAGGTGGACGTTTACGACCGATACCCCGAATCCGGCGGAGAAGCGTTCGGCTGGTGGGACGTGCCGATTCCGGCATATCTCCGGCAGCGGCGCGAAAAATACGAGACGGACCTTAAGGGCGAAACCGTCTGACGGGAGGCAGAAAATGAGAATAGCAGTCGTCAACGAAATCAGCGCCAGTCCGAAAAACGCGGACATCCTCGCGGCGCTCGGTGAATTCCCGGAGCATATCGTTTATAATGCCGGCATGGCGTCTCCGGAAGGGCAGCCGGCGCTGACGTACATCCATACCGGACTTATGGCCGCGGCGCTGCTCGGCGCCGGGGCGTGCGACCTGGTTATCGGCGGGTGTGGTACGGGACAGGGCTTTCTGAACAGCGCCATGCAGTACCCCGGCGTATTCTGCGGGTTGATTACCAATCCACTCGACGCATGGCTGTTTATGCAGATCAACGCCGGAAACTGCGTTTCGCTCGCGCTCAACAAGGGTTACGGCTGGGCGGGGGATATCAATCTGAAATACATTTTCCGCGAGCTGTTCCGTGATTCCCCGGGGGCGGGTTATCCGCCGCACCGGAGCGAAAGTCAGGCGGAAAGCAGGCGGAAACTTGCGAAAATCTCCGCCGCGGCACATGATACGATGCCGGAGATACTGGAACGGCTGGACCGCGATATCACAGCGCCGCTCGAACACTGCGGCACGTTTCTTTCCTTGCTGGAAGAACAGGCGCAATCCACGCCGGAAGCGGACGCGGTCTTTCGGTTCTTTTCCGCATGATGAGCGATAGGAGGACAGACGGTTGATACAATCGCTGGACAGGGGCATAAGGATTCTGCTGATTCTGGCGGAAAGGAACAGCGCGGGCGTGACGGAACTTGCCGAGGCGTTGGACGTCGATAAAAGCACGGCTTCCCGGCTTGTTGAAACGCTGCGCGCACGAGACATGGTGCGCCTCGACCCGGAAACGAAAAAATTCAAACTCGGATTCCGCATCCTGCACCTGGGAGAATCGCTCAAGGACAACCTCAACGTCATTGCTATCGCACGGCCTATGCTCCTGGAACTCAGCGGCAGAATCAACGAAAGCGTACACTTCTGCGCGTTCAACAACAACAGCGTTTATGTTATGGACCAGGTTCGTTCCAGCAAGAACTATGCGCTTTCCGCGACGGTCGGGATGATCGAGCCGCTCCATTGCTCCAGCGTGGGAAAGTGCATCCTTGCCTTCCGCCGGCAGGAAACGATCCGTAAACTGCTGGAAAACTACGAGTATACGAAATATACCGATAATACCATTACGTCGCAGCAAGCTTTGATGGAAAACCTCGAACGGATCCGTTCGCTCGGCTATGCTGTGGACGACGAGGAAATGTCGCTGGGCGTTCGCTGCCTTGCGGTGCCTGTTTACGACTACCGCAACAGCGTTCGTTACAGTATCGGCGTTTCAGGGCCGAAAGAAAACATCAATTCAGCGAGTATGGGGACCTACATCAAACGAATGGTGGAAACAACTCGCAGACTCAGCGCCGCGATCGGATGCACGCGCTGAAGCCGGGAATGTCTCATCGTCTGTTCTTAAGGCTGCTTTTCTACGAATCAAACTGTTTACACTTCCGCAAGACACAGTGTTCCTAGGGTGTGTTTCAAAAGTCTGAAAGATGCAGTTATGCTGGATCGGCTTGCAGATTGAGGCGAATAATACAGGCGCAGTGGTGCTGCGGCGAGGCTTTTCAACAAGAATATGCAAGCCGAGGCGGCGGAAATGCGCTTTTGTGATTTTAGAAACACTCCCTAAGCGGAGATCACCGTTGCTATCAGAAAAATCATATGCTGAAAGAGGAAGAATGATGGAAAAACTCAAATTTGTTCTCATCGGCTGCGGGCGCATTGCCACGCTGCACGTCGCGGGATATCGGGGCCGCGCGGACGCGGAACTTTATGGCGTGTATGACAAAAATCTGCAGACGGCGAAGCGGTTCGCCGCGGAATACGGAATCCCTAAAGTCTATGCGTCGTATGAAGAAGTTCTGGCAGATCCCGCGGTCACGGGTGTGGAAATTCTTGTTCCGCATCATCTGCACTGCGAACTGGCAGTTGCCGCCTGCAAAGCGAAAAAACACGTTTCCGTGCAGAAACCCATGGCGCTGAATCTTTGCGAATGCGACCGGATGATAGCGGCGGCAAAGGAGAACGGCGTTATCCTGAAGGTGTTTGAGAATTTTGTTCATTATCCGCCGTATCTGCTGATTAAGAAAATGATCGCGCAGGGCGAGATCGGCGACGTTGTCGGCGTACGCTATAAAATGTGCAACGCGGGACTGTTCTCTGAAAACACACCCGGCTCGGGCGCGCGCGCGGCGATGGCCGGCGTGAAAAAAGCGGATGCCTGCGAACGCACCGGCTGGAAAGTGGACGCCTCAAGCTGGCTCTGGCGGCTGAACGATACCCTCTGCGGCGGCGGGCCGGTCGTGTTCGACGACGGATACCATAAATTCTCCCTGTTTATCGATCTGGTCGGCGATGTGGAAAAAGTAAACGCCTGGATCGATGAAACGCCCGCGCTACCGGGGGTGATGCAGGACCTCCCGGCGGTAATCATGTGGAAGTATGCCGGGAAAAAGGTTTACGGCGTGTGGGACGTTACTTCCGCGCCGAATCTCTATGTCAAGGGCAAATATTACACCTGCGACGAACGGATGGAGGTGACCGGCACGCGCGGCGTGCTGTGGCTCACCAGATGCACGGCGGAAATGCTGGAAACCGTAGCGCCCGTCGTGCTCTATAAGGACGGAAAACTTACCGAATTCTGGGATGTTCCGAGCGACTGGCAGGACGCGTTTATTCATTCGACTCACGATTTTATCGATGCAATCAAAGAAAACCGCGCTCCGGTCCTTACCGGCGAACGCGGGCGGGAGGTGCTGGCGTTTGCGCTGGCGGCTATGGAATCTTCCGCTAAGAAGCAGGAGATCTATCTGAACGCATATCAAGACAAGCCGGCGGTTGCCCGCAGAGGGTTTCTCGCGGCATTTGGAAGGAAAAAGCATGGATAAGAAAATCAGCACTCTTAAAATGAAGCTCTGTTACGGCGCGGGCGATATCTACGGCGGCGGGGCGTTTCTGATCTTCAGCTTGCTCTACATGAACTTCCTCGTTTTGGTCGAAGGGCTTCCGGTTGTCGCCACGTCCGTCATCGTGTTTATCGGCAAGATATGGGACGCGGTCACCGACCCCATGATGGGGCGTATTTCCGACAAAACGCGGTCGCGTTTCGGAAGGCGCAGAATCTACTTTTTGATCGGGATTCTGCCCGTGTTTGCGTCGTTCATCATGATGTTTTACTCCTTCGGGATGCAGAGCACGCTCTCCAAGGTGATCTATTATACCTTTACGTATATGTTCTTCGGCACGGCGTTTACCATCGTGATGGTGCCGTACAACGCGATTCTTTCAGATATGACGAGCGATTACAACGAGCGTACAAGTTTTACGACGGTGCGGATGCTCTTCTCCGGCGGCGCATCGCTGATCGCCGCGGTCGTGCCCGGTATGCTGATCAAGGGCGCGGGCGGCAGCGTCAACGGACCCGCGCAGAAGCCGGGTTATCTCGTTATGGCGGTTGTAATGGCGACGGTTTTCGGACTTTGCTGGCTGGTCACGTGTCTTGGAAC
>CAYTHS010000052.1:0-13328 GCA_964437665.1 uncultured Oscillospiraceae bacterium | reverse complement strand
CTCCCGCCGCCGGAAAAGGTCGCGGCGCGCGAATGGATTGGGCTTTTCGACAACAAAGCTTACCGCAATTACCTCGGCATTTTTCTCTTGTTTCAGGTTGCGGTCGATTTGGTGCTTGCGTTGTTCATCTTCTATATCGACATCGTTGTGCTGAAGTATGCGAGTTATGAGTTGGTGATGGGCATGCTGCTGGTATTCTCGATGGTTTTCATGGCGATTATGGGCATACTCGCAAGAAAAAAAGGCAAGGCGTTCCCCCTATATATCGGAATGCCGATGTGGATCCTGACGATGATTGCGTTTATATTCGTAGACAGCGCTACGCCGGTATATGTGCTGTGCATTCTTGCGGTGTTCATCGCGGTTGGTTCGGCCGCCGGAAATCTTTCGACTTGGTCGATGCTTACGGACGTTTACGACATCGACGAAATCCGGACCGCCAAACGACGCGAGGGGGTATACAGCGGACTGACCACATTTTTGCGGAAGTTTGCAAGCGGCGTAGCGGTGCTGCTGCTTGGCTTCGGCCTGCGGCTCTTCGGGTTCGATCAGAATCAGTACAGCATCCTGAAAGCGACAAGTACGGATTTCGATCCGGCGGCATATGCGCAAAGCACGCTGGTTTCCGGCATTAAGTGGATGTTCGTGCTGATACCTGTCGTTCTGCTGAGCATTTGTTTAGTTTTTGCAATCAAAAACAAGGTCGATAAACGCCGCTTTGACGCGGTGCTCAAAGGCATCGACGCGTTTAAAGCACAGGGGAACCTGTCCGGTCTTTCCGCACAGGAGCGCGACGATATCCAAGTGGTCACCGGAGAGAGCGAAGCGTCCCTCTGGGGTCGCAAAGGGTAATCGGAGCGAACCGTCCGGTGGGATATGCGTGTATGCTTTCCGATGTACGCCGGAATTGTGAGCTGTGTTTCAATATCTTCCCGGCCTGGGTGAAATCCGCGCCGGGAAGATATTTTTTTCGGAAAGGCCGACCGTTTCCAATTGCCTGCGCCCGGGGCCGGTCCTGGATTGAAAAGCGGAAACCGGCACCCGGCCGGAGGAGCGGACGTCGCCCTTCTTCATAACACTGGGTATAGCTGCGGCAGGCGCAGTCCCTTTAGCGTTGTTTCAACCGCAATTTCCGGGTTTACATCGTTGCAGGATTCATGTATAATGCCAAAAGGGAATGGAGTTTTCCCGCGGCTATGCCGGAATTGCTGTAAAGCTGATGACTTCTGCTATATGTGTGGAAGCGTCGGCTTTTTGTTTTTGGCCGGTCAGCGGAAGCGCCGCGGGAACCTGCGCGTTCCCGCCGTACTGCTGTTTCGTGCCGCGGCACCACCGGCTATTTCTTGAACGCCGTCCGGCGAGGCCCCCGCTTCCTGCGGCGGAGCGCAGGAGGGCATGCAAAGGAGACGTGACGTGTTTATGTTTTACAGTGTATTATTTCCAGACGAAGTTCAGCGCCAGGCAGCCATTCCCGTGCCGGAACCGGAGTGTTTTCATGATTTGCAGCTTGACTGTGTCGTCGGTCCGGTTTTGAGGCAGACAAAGGATTTCGGCCTTGCAGGGTTCTACTATCGGTCCCTGGACGATATTGCAACAATACGGTATCGGCAGGATATTCTGCGTGAACTGGAAAACACGGCGTTTCGGGAATCGTTTGCGGAGTTTTCAGAACACATAAATCAACTTGCCCGTCATATGAAGGCGATTCAAAAAGCGCTTTCATCAGAGCAAGGATATGATAACAATTATCTCACGCGCGGACGCGTCCTAAACTATGCGGACCGGTATCGGAATACGATTTGTACGCTGCATCAAAAAATACGCCGGTATGACTTTGATGCACAGGGGCTGCGCATGTTTCAGCAATACCTCGCGCATTATTGCGAATCCAAAGCGTTTATTGCCATGTGCGGGCGGATTGACCGCCTGCGCAGTGCCTTTGATTCGGTCCAGTATTGCATGCTGATTCACGAGGGAACGATCAAAATACGTAATTATGAAGACGAACCGGACCTTGCGCAGCATATCGTGCGGTTATTCGATAAATTCCGTCACGGCGATGTGAAAGACTATCGCTGCAAGATACGCGAGGACGGCTATGCGCCGCATATTGAAGCGGCAGTTCTGGCAATGCTGGCATCCCAGCAAAAGCCTGCGTTTGCCGGGTTGGATGATTTTTTTCAGGAATATATTTCTTTCCTGGATGAAACGATCATAAGGTTTGCGTCCGAGATCCAGTTTTATCTGGCTTGGCTGAGAACAATTCAGCCTTTGAAGGACAAGGGCCTGTCCCTGTGTTATCCGGACTTCACCGGAAACGGAGATCACGTTTTCTGCTGTGAAGGCTATGACATGGCGCTGGCGCTGAAACTGGTCGACAAGGTTGTGCCAAACGATTTCCGGCTGGACGCCCCGGAGCGCGTGCTCGTTGTCACCGGGCCGAATCAGGGGGGGAAGACGACTTATGCAAAAGCGTTTGCCCAGATACACTTTTTTGCTTCGTTAGGGCTCAGCGTTCCGGGAAGCAGCGCGCGGCTATTGCTGTTTGACCATATCTACACGCATTTCGGCCGCGAAGAAAACTTATCGGCGCTGAACGGGAAGCTGCAGGACGATCTCGTGCGGCTGAAACCGCTGCTTGACGGGGCTACTTCCAGAAGTATATTGATCATTAACGAGATTTTCAGTTCCACAACGCTTTCCGACGCAATCCTGTTGAGCAAAAGGATGATGGAACGAATTGTAAAAAACGGATCGGTTGCCGTATGCGTAACATTTCTCGATGAACTGGCTTCGTTCAACGAAAATACGGTCAGCCTGATGAGCACCGTGGACGACCGCGACCCAACTGTCCGGACGTTTCGAATCGTTCGAAAACCGGCCGATGGATTGGCGTATGCCCTCCATATCGCGAGCAAAAACGCCATGACCTATGAACAGCTCAATGAAAGGCTGCGTGTATGAAGACGAATCTGATGTACCGAAACAAGGAATTCAGCATCGAGGCGCCGCGCTGTTTCGGGGCGAAAACAATGGCGGCGGACCTGGAACTGGGAAGCATACTTTCCAAAATGGCATGTTCCGACGCAGACGTATATGAAGCGTGCTCCGCCGCGCTGTTCCAACCGATGACCGATCCGGATGAAATCCGGTTTCGGCAGATGAATATGGAGGACTGTCTGCAAAATCCGGAGCCTGTCCGGCGGCTTTACCAGATTACGCTTGATACGGAAAAGCGCGTAAAGAGCAGTTGGTACTGGCTGTCGCCGAGCCGGGTTGTCAGCAGTACATACTCCAGTGCGGCAGAGCTCCTCAAGATCTATTCCGAAATGCTCACGGAACTGCGCGCGGTCGCCGACCGTGCGGTTGCGGCGTTTCGATCGGATGGGTTTTGCAGATTGCTGAAGATGCTGCAAACGGAATTGAGCGACGCGTATCTAGCACAGGTGCGCGCCTGCTTGCGCGAAGTGAAAGACGGGAAAGGAATATTGATCAGCGCGTCGCTGGGCGACTCCTGTCAGGGGGTTCGCTTCGTGCTTCGGAGCAAAAACAAAAAAGGATTCTGGCGGCGCTGGTTTTTTGCACCTTCCTATTCGCTGGCCCCGCGCGACGATTCCGGCGCGCAGGATTTCGAGAACAGAAGGGCTCGCGCCATCAACGAGTGTACGAACGCGCTTGCGCAGGCGGCCGAGCACTTGGAGAAGTTCTTTGTGAATCTGAAGCGAGAGCTGGCGTTTTATATTGGGTGTTTGAATCTGCGTGACGAAATGGAGCGGATCGGAATGCCCGTTTGCATTCCGCAGATGAGCGTTGAAGGACCCGGAAGGTCCTGGGACATGCTTTACGATATCGCTTTGGCGGTCACAAAAAACACCGCGGTCATATCCAATACGCTTTCCACGCAAAATAAAAGGCTGTTTTTGATAACCGGGGCGAATCAGGGCGGGAAATCAACGTTTTTACGCAGCATTGGGCAGGCTCAGCTTATGGCGCAATGCGGGATGATCGTCGGTGCGCGTGCATTTTCCGCACCGCTCCAATCGGGGATATTCACGCACTTTAAGAAGGAGGAGGACGCTGCGTACACAAGCGGGAAACTGGACGAAGAGCTTGCGCGCATGAGCGGGATAATTTCGCATATCAAACGCGGCGGGCTTGTGCTGCTGAACGAATCGTTCGCGGCGACGAACGAGCGCGAAGGTTCGGAAATCTGCCGCCAGATTACAAACGCTCTGGTTGAAAACGGGGTTGCGGTGTTTTCCGTGACGCATTTATACGCTTATGCGGCCGCATATCAAGACCATCCGCAGGTGCAATATTTGCGTGCCGAGCGCAAAGAAGACGAAACGCGTACGTTTCGGATGATCGCGGGGGCGCCGCTGCAAACGGCGTTTGGCGCGGACCTTTGGGACAAGGCGTTTTTCTGATCCGCGGTCGGGTGCTTGAACCGTGAGATGGCCTTTGGCAGACGCTTGTTTGATGAACGGGAGGGTTGAGCCGCAGCATGCAAAAGCGCGATGGGGGGAACGACTAAAGCTTGCTTCGGTATTCTTCTTCGCGCATGAAACGGATTGCCGCATGCAGCGGCAGGGGTTTTGAAAAATAAAAGCCTTGCACGGCGGCAACGCCAAGACTTTTGAGGTAAAGGTATTGCTCTCTTGTTTCAACGCCTTCCACGATCAGCTTCATGCCCTGATCGATAAACATCTGTACAAACGCCTCTATCATAACGCGTTCTTTTTTGTTATTGACGTCGAGCGGGACGAATGCGCGGTCGATTTTGATTTTCATGTTGGCGAAGCTTCGGATGAAAGCGATGTTGGAATTGCCGGTCCCGAAATCGTCGATGGCAAAATGTACGCCTTGATCATGGAGTTCGCGGATTTTTTCGGCGATACTTGTACGCATTACGATATCCTCCAGCAATTCTATGACGATATATTCTTTTTCGCCGCAGGATATCCGGATATGGGCGTCGCCGCTTTCCTTTACCATATATTCAAAGGTTTAGCGGCTGATATTGATGGAAACAAAAATGTTGCTTGTCGCGCCGTATTTCTCCATTTTCTTCCGGTCGGCGCGGATATTTTCAAACACGAATTCGTCCAGCGCTCTTGCTAGTTCAAAATTGTTGATTTCCTGTAAAAAATCTCCCGGATTGAGAATGCGGTTTTGCTTTTCCCACCGGACAAGCGTTTCAAAACCAAGAAGCGTGCCGTTTTGGATGTCGATTATCGGCTGATAATAATTGATGAATTCATGATTGTGCATCGCCCGTTTCAGGTGCCTTTTTTTATAGCGGTTATCTGAAAAATAATTTGCAAACCGGGTGCGGTTGACTAAAAAGAACAGAAATATGATCACGAAATACAGCAAACCCCAAACGAGAAAAGTTAAAATTTGTGTTTCCCAGGATTCCGCAATCGCATGCACCGGTGAATAGTGGATATAATTGGCGTACGCGGACTGCCGACCATATGAAACCATAAAATACAGTTTTTCAGAGGCGTTTTGAGAGAGAAAATAGTCCTTGCTCAGATTAACGATATTATCATATGTGGCATAAGAACAAAGCTCGTTTTCTCCGGCGAAGGAACCCTTCGCAACGCGCAGGTCAACCCCCGGGAAAAAACTATTGATCGTGTAAGAACGCGGTGCGCTTCCTTCGGGATAGCTGAAACCGAAATTATAAGCGTCTTCCGGATAATTAAACATATAACCGTTTTCATCAAACAGGAAAGTGGTGCATCCGTCGATATCGCTGGACGTCCGCAGATCGGCAAGGAAATCCCGCATCAGGAAATTCACAACGAAATAACCCGTGCGCTGTTCGCCGACGACGATCGGTGTACAGATCCGAAACGTCGGTTTTGTTTCCCCCGTAACGGGATCGACCTCAATGACTCCGTTTTCAATATTCAGGTCCAGGGCAGAGAAAAGGAATTGATTTCGCCCAAGCAGCGTTGTCTCCGTATAATAATATCTGGACGATTTGTCCTGCAGTTCTTCCTCGGGGACAGCATAGGGCGACGGCGTCGCTTTGTTGACGCGGAGCGTCTCCATGCCGTACAGGTCTAAAAAGCGGATCTGGTCGATCGTCGGGTTGTCCGCTACGCGTTCTACAAACAGATCTTCAAGCGTGTCCGTATCACCGGCAGAAATCAGAGGATAACTGTCGGCTTCAATCGACCTGACAACCGATACCAAATAGGATATGTAATTGTTAAAGTCCAGCGCGGCGGAGGCAATGACGGCTTGCTGGGTCTCGAAAATCGCTTTCCTTTTGTTAAGAAAGCTGATGTAACTTACGATTGCCGCAATCAAAAAAGCGGTGGCAAAAAAAACGATCAGCAAGCGTTTGTAAGCATTTTGCAGGGCTTGTTTTTCTCTAGAATCCAATTTAAAAAGTTTCATTTAGAATGCCTCACATTTTGTCCTGTATGCCGGGTTTTTACGTCGCCGGAAATGCGTCTGCCGCCTGTCCTGCGTTTTGATTCGCGAAGAGCAACAAGCTTTCCATGGAGTAATCGTCCGTTTATTCTCAAAATGCATTCCCCGAAACGATGGCTGCAGCTAGGGTGAGTTTCCAAAATCCGCAAAGCGTATTTTAGCCGTCTCAAGTTGCATATTCTTGTTGAAAAGCCTTGCTGCAGCACCACTGCACCTGCGTTTTTCGCCTCAATCTGCAAGCCGATCCAGCAAAATTGCATCTTCTAGACTTTAGCAACACACCCTAGCGGTCGTCGGGCAGACGGAGCATCCGATATCCGATGCCGACGTGCGTTTGAATAAGCCTTTGTCCGAGAGGAACTTCGGTTTTTTTGCGCAGCGTCGCCATATAAACCCGCAGCGAAGGCGTATCGTTCGGGAGAGTATTTTGCCAAATTTCCTTAATGATCAGATTATGTGTAAGGACCTTGCCGACATTGTGCGCCAACAGGCACAGAAGCTTGTATTCTATGGGAGAAAGGTGTATTTCGGCATCGTCAATGAAAACGCAGCCTGCGGCATAGTCGATCTTCAGCCGTCCGTTTTCAAACAGGGCCGCGTTTGCCGCGTCCGGAGCCTGCATGAACTGAATGCGCCTGAGCGCCGCACGAATGCGTGCGAGCAGTTCATCCACGGAAAACGGCTTGGTCAGGTAATCGTCCGCCCCTGCGTCCAGGGCGTCGATCTTATCGGCGTCGTCGCTGCGTGAACTGACGACGATTATCGGCATGTTCGACCAGGCGCGCGTCTTTTTTATGATCTCCACCCCGTCGATATCCGGCAGGCCAAGGTCAAGGATCATGATATCCGGTTTCTGAGAGAGCGAGGCCATAATTGCGGCGCTTCCGGTTTCTGCGGCAACATGCCTGTATTGCTGCGATTCGAGCGTGAGCGTGATCAGGTTCCGGATGGGCCGATCGTCTTCCACGACAAGGATTAACGGTTTAATCATAAAGCTTAACATCCTCCTTCGGCAGTGAGAACGTAAACAACGCTCCGCTTGGAGTGTTGTCCTTAACCGTGATCTCTCCGCTGTGCGCCGCGACGATTGTTTTGCACAGCGCGAGGCCGAGGCCGAGCCCCCGCCGTCCGTCCCCTTGGGTCTTTCCGCCGGAGTAGAACATATCGAATACATGCGGCTTGATTTCATCGGCTATGCCGGGGCCGTTGTCGGAAACGGAGACCAGCACCTGATCGCCGCGGCTTTCGGCGGATATGTGGATTTTCGAACCGGGCGGCGTGTATTTGACGGCATTTTCCACGAGATTCATAAGGACCTGCACAATCAGCGGCGCGTCCATACGCGCCATGAGAAAAGCATCCTCAATCCGGGAAGAAATAACGTATCCCTCGCAGCGCCGGACCAGATGGGACAACGCTTCGTCAACAACGTCCGAAACCAGCTCCGGCTTGAGATTAAGCTGAATTGCGCGGTCGTCCATGCGCGTGATGGAAAGAAGGTTTTCCACCAAATCGATCAGCCAGATGGAATCGTCGTAGATACTTTGATACAGCGTTTTTTGCTCTGCCTGCGGAACGGCGCCGCGCAGAAGAATGTCCGCATTGCCCGAAATGCTCGTCAGCGGAGTCCTTAAATCGTGCGAAATCGCGCGCAGAAGATTGGAGCGAAGCCGTTCCTGCTGTGCTTTCAGTGCAAGAGCCTGCTTGGATTCGTCGGAACGCTGCTTTTCGAGCGCAAGGCCGCATTCGCCGACCATTGCGAGATAGATGCTGCGCTCAAACGAATCGACGGAAGCGCCCAGCTCGATTCCCGCGACGGCCTGCACGGTATCGTGCCCGCGTACCGCCAGATACTGGCATACTGCCGGCGAAAACGTACCCGTCATGGAGCCGGAGCGCTTGTTGTTCTGAAAGGTCCACTCGGCGGCCTGCCGTTCGATCCCGGAAAGAAATCGTTCGGCGCTGCCGGAAGCGGCAAAAACCAACGGTTCGCCGAGCATGTTGTTTTCAACGGGGTAGAGAAGAACGACGCCTCCTAACAGTTCGTGCAGCTGTTTGGCTGTTTCATAGAGAATATCGTCTACGCTCGCGGCCTGCTGGAGGTTGCGGCTTGCGGACAGCAGCACTTCCGTCCGGTAAGCCTTCTCCGCATTGCTCTTTGCGTGATTGCGGGCTTTGGCGGTCAGGGAACTGGTCAGTGTCGCTGCGATGAACATTACCAGGAACGTCAGCGGATATCCCGGATCGTACGTCAGCAGCGTAAAACGCGGTTCGGTAAAAAAGAAATTGAAGACCAGAACGCTTAACGCAGACGAGACGATACCATAGATCCATCCGTCGGCTAAAAAAGCGGTTAAGAGAACCGCGAGGATATACAGCGTTATAATATTTGCTTCCGAAAACCCGAGAGCCTGCAGCACGACGCCGCCGAGCGTCGCGGCGGCCAGCAGGCCAAACTGCAGCATAAGCGACTTGGCCGAAAGGCGGAGCGGTTTTCGGGTTTTCGGCGCTTTCCCGAAAGCGAGGCTTGCATCCGGAATGATATAGATATCCATGTCCGGCAACAGCTTTGCCAGACGGTACAGAAGGTCCCTTTTAACAAAAGAGCGGATGCGGTTGCCGCTGGAACGCCCGATAACGATTTTTGTAACGGCGGCCGCCTTGGCAAATTCTGCAATCTGGAACGCAACGTCGTCGCCGTAGGAAACAGCGCTTTGCGCGCCGGCTTTCAGCGCAAGATCGATATTGCTTTCAAGCTGCCGCTCTGCGTCGCGCCCGATCCGACGGCCGTCGGCTCGTTCGACATAGAGGGCGGTCAACTTTGCATGAAAAGCGCGTGCCATACGCCCCCCCGTTTCGATCACCTTCGGATTGGAAGGCGAAGGCGAGATGCAAAGCAGGATGTGCTCCTCTGTTGTCGGAACATACTGAGCCATAACGCAGCCTTTTCGCATATTATATAGGATTTCGTACTATTACGCCAAGTGTATCACAATTTGCGTTTCAAAGCGATAGCGAGCATTACCGCCGCCGGAAACGGCAGTATGTATGCGGCAATCCGCAGCGCATCCGAAGATTCCTGCGGGACGGATGCGCCTGCATGCAGGATTTCAAGCGAATCGGCATGGATATCCAGATCGCCTCCGTGTTCTGCACAGGCACGGAAAAAAACGCCGCGGATGCGTACGGTGTCTCCTTTTATGCCGTATTTGCCAAGATACGACACTTTTTCGGCGTCGCTGGCCTTAACGTAGCATCCGATGGTATTGTCGCCGTCGGAAACCGCAAGCCAGGCATAGTCGCCGCGGGGCAGAACGTCCCCGATTGCTTCGCCTTCATATACGACGGTTTTTCCGTCGTAATCGGCCGCGTGGTCGATCAGCTCAGAACTGCCGACCTGTTCGCCGTCCGCCAGTGCGGCGGCGGGCAGCAACGCAATCACCGCGGCAAGCCCAATTAGAAACAGCGCGCGTTTCTTTTGCATACGCTCACCCCTCTCTTGATAACATAGGCGACTAGCGCGAAAACGGACATGAACTCCAGGCGCGCCAGCCACATCATAACGATATAAGCGATTTTTAGGAACACCGGCATGGACGCCGACGTTACGCCGATGGAAAGCCCGACGTTACCCGTAACGGAAGCGGCTTCAAACGCGGCCATACCGGCAGGGTAGCCTGCCAGCATCGTTAGAAGCGTGCCGATTGTAAATGTTGCAATATAGGCGATTACAATCAGAGCGGCGTTCTTGACCACGCTGTCGGTGAGCACAATATTTTTAATATGATGGATCCGCTGCTCGTGCACGCGCGACTCCGGAAGCATCATGCGTTTGATTTCTCCCTTGAACGCGGAAAATATAAGGCCGGTGCGAAGTCCCTTGAACCCGCCGCCGGTGGAACAGGCGCTTCCGCCGAGCATCATCGCGGCCATAATGGCGAACAGCGCTATATTTCCCCACTCATAATAAAACTGCTTGGCATAGATCGTCATAAAGCCCGTCGTCGTGTGCCCGGAAATCATTTGATAGAATCCTTTTCTGAACAACGCGACCGCGTTCGGGTAAACGTTGAGCTTCATAAGCCCCGTCAGTGCAATCAGGACAGTCAGTGTCAGTGTGATGGAAAAGGTAATCGTTTCGATATTCTTCCGGAGCTCGCGGTAGTTACCGGAAAGCACGGCGTGGTGCAGTGCAAAATTGAACGAACCCGCCACAAAGAACGCCACGGTCGTCAGTTCAAAGAACGTGCTGTGATAATACAGGATACTTTGACTCATCGGCGCAAATCCACCGGTGCTCCAGGCGGACATATTGACCCAGAGCCCGTGCAGGACTGCGCGATCTGCGGGAAGACCGGCGCTGAGCGCTGCAAAAAAGAAGACGACCGTTCCTGCGGCGAGATACATCAGGCTGATGCGCCAGATGCGGCGCGCGGTACTCACGGCGTTTGGGAAAAGCCGTTCATCTTTGGCTTCGCCCACGTACATCCGGTAAGCGCCGCTTTGCCCCTTGATCAGGAACGTCAGCACCAGGACGACCATTCCCTGGCCGCCGACGTAAGTAAGGACAAACCGCCACATATTGATCCCGTTGCTGATATGATCCATATCCTGAATCAGCGTCAGACCCGTGGTGGTGAACCCGCTCATGACGTCGAAACAAGCGTCCAGATAGGAAAGGTAGTCGCCGGCCCAATAGTACGGGAGCGCGGCCAGGAGCATACTAAGAAACCACGAACTTGCGGCAACGACCATCCCTTCGCCGAAACTGAGGGTTGCGTGGCGTTCGTGCGCGCCGAGAAGCAGCATTGCGGACGCAACGATCAGCGCGATAGAGAGCGTGGTTAAAAACACGAGCACAATGTGCCATTCGCGGTATGCCAGCGATACCGCGATCGGGATAACCTGCAGCGCACCCAGTGCCAGAACGATTAAGCCGGCATAATAACAGATTGGCTTGAACCGGCTGCCGGAGTATTCCGTCGTCATGGTGTCACCTGCCCAGAAGAGCGGAAAACAGGAATCCGCCCAGAACGATTGCGCATGTAAAGGCCACCTCCAAAAGGATGCCGCCGATGGTTGTTATAAGATTTTTCATTTTACCTTCCCGCGCAGGGCCTCCAGCACGTCGGGCAATTCAGTTTCCGCGCCGAGCATGATTACGCTGTCGTCGGCGAGGAGCTGTGTTTCCCCATTCGGGATCAGGGCGATGTTTCCCCTGACAAGACAAACCATAATCATGCCCTTCGGCAGGCCGATCTCGCACAGGCGCTTGCCGCAGAAGGGGGAGGATTCGCCGATGATCGCTTCCTTCACACGCACATGAGACGCCGCCTGCAAAAAGAGCTGGTTCACGTCTGACCAGTCAAGCTCCTGATTGATACTTCCGGCAATGCGCGACGTACTGCTGATAACCGAATTCACACCAAGTTTTTCAAACACACGGATATTCTTTGGGTTTTTTACGCGTGCAATGGTGCGCTTGACGCCGAAATAGTCTTTGCCAAGCTGGCAGGCGACAAAATTGTTCTGGTCCTGCCCGGTTACGGCGATCAGGGCTTCCGCATCCCGGACGCCGGATTCAAGCAGGCTTTCCGCATCCGTCCCGTCCCCGTGTGTGACCGAAAGGTTCGAGGTGTTGAATGCGGCTACGATACGCTCGCAGCGAGGCATGCTTTGTTCGATCAGCATGATACGATGTTTTTCCGCGAGCAGTGTTTTTGTCAGGTAATAGCCGACGTTGCCGCCTCCGACGATCGTGATATTCATAATTTATCCTCCTCCGGGGAAAGCTGACCGCATATTTTATTGACGGCCAGCAGCGCCGGGCAAACCGTTGTCAATCCGAGCGTGCGGACGGCTTCTTCCCGTGCGGGATCATAACAGCGCGTGATAACAACGGGTACGTGGTAGAGCTGCCGCGCCATCTGCGCGGCCATAATGTTTACGTTATCGTCGCCGGTGACGGATACGAGCGCATCCGCACGATCAATTCCAGCCTCTTTGAGCACGTCCTCGTCGATTGGCATGCCGGTTACGCTCATACAGTTGGAGGCGCTGCCAAGAAGAGAGAAGCTTTTGCTGTCCGCGTCGATTACGACGACGTCGTGCCCGCCTGAAGACAGACGTTTGGCCAGATTCGATCCGATTTTTCCACAACCTGCAATGATTATGTACATGAACAGCCCTCCCTGTTACCCGTATTCGAATTTCGCTCCTTGCTGCAATCGCACGGGAAATACGCTTCCGTCTGCCTTTTATACATACCGGCAAAGCACTCCATATTCCATTGCGCTGGCGGGTATGTCGGGTCAAGCGCGTAAGCGGCGCGGAAATGCTTCATTGCGTCCGTATGGAGACGACGGTGTTCCAATAAAAGACCCATCAGGTTATGTGGAACCGGGTCGTGCGGATGCTGAAACATTGCCGTGCAGACGAGCGCTTCGCATTCGGCGTATTTTTGTTGGCGGATCAAGGTTTTTGCCTGAGCAATGATTTTGTTTATCTCGTCTCCCAAAACAATTCGCTCCTTTCCGGAATTCTACGGTCAAAGCATAGTAGATTCTTTGCAAGAATGCCGTTCGAGTTTTCAGCAAGAGTGTTAAAATTGTGCTAATGCGTTTTGACTCTAGCAGATAAAAACGATGGATGTTATTAGGGTGCGTTTCTAAAATCACAAAAGCGCATTTCCGCCGCCTCGACATGTATATTTTCGTTGAAAAGCCTCGCCGCAGCACCACTGCGCCTGTGTTTTTCGCCTCAATCTGCAAGCCGATCCAGCAAAACTGCATCTTTCAGACTTTAGAAACACATCCTAGGGTGCGTTTCTAAAATCACAAAAGCGCATTTCCGCCGTCTCGACTTGCATATTCTTGTTG
>CAYTHS010000051.1:0-19450 GCA_964437665.1 uncultured Oscillospiraceae bacterium | reverse complement strand
ACTCCTGTTACCGCCGTGAAAGGGCGGTGTCTTAACCGCTTGACCAAGGGGCCATTCTTGGTCGGGGTGGAGGGATTCGAACCCCCGGCCCCATGCTCCCAAAGCACGTGCGCTACCGGACTGCGCTACACCCCGAGGATGGCACGCGCCGCTTTTTGCGACCCTCATAATATACAACACGCAAAAAAAAATGTCAACATGGAAATAATAAAAATCCTTAATGTGTGTTTGATTTTACCGGCGGCATCTATGCTATAATGGTACGAAAGTAACTGGAGCGTAAAAAATGGAAGTTTTTAAGCAACCGGCACGCGCCGGAGACGGGACAAAAGGAGCCTATTATATCGAGACGTTCGGATGTCAGATGAACGTCAGAGACAGCGAAACCGCCGCGGGGCTGCTCGAATCAATCGGATATGTACCCTGCCAAACGAAACAGGAAGCAGACGTGATCCTGTTCAATACCTGTTGCATCCGCGACCATGCCGAGAAGCGCGTATTTGGGAATATCGGCGCGCTCAAAGAGCAGAAGGAAGAAAATCGGAACCTGATACTTTGCGTATTCGGCTGCATGATGCAGCAGCGGGAAGTAGCCGAAAAGCTCTTTAAGCGGTTCCCCTATGTAGATATCGTGTTCGGTACCAATCTATTAAGCCGGCTGCCCTCGTTTATCGAGAGTGCGGAGGCGGGGGAGCGTACTCTCGCAATCGAAGAAGACAACATCGTAATTGAGGATGCGCTGCCGAGCGTGCGCACCGGAACGATTAACGCATTCGTCAACATCAACTACGGCTGCGATAATTTCTGCACCTACTGTATCGTGCCGTATGTGCGCGGCCGGGAACGCTCGCGCGCGCCTGAGTCCATCCTCGAGGAAGTAGTGCGACTCGTTTCGGAAGGGTACAGCGAAATTACACTGCTCGGACAAAACGTTAATTCCTACGGCCGCGACCTCGAAAACATCGACTTTTCAGAACTGCTCCGGCACGTTTCAAAGGTGAAAGGGTTGAAGCGTATCCGTTTTATGACCTCGCACCCGAAGGATTTAAGCGACCGGTTGATTGTTGCGATGGCGGAATGCCCGAACGTCTGCCACCATGTGCATCTTCCCCTGCAAAGCGGTTCCAACGACGTGCTGAAGCGCATGAACCGCCGCTATACGCGCGAAGCATATCTGGAAATCGTGCGCAAGCTGCGCGCAGCTATGGCGGACGTTGAACTGACAACCGATATCATCGTCGGTTTTCCGGGCGAAACGGAGGAAGACCTCCTGCAAACGCTAGATCTCGTCGAACGCATCGGGTATGCCTCCGCTTTTACTTTTAAATACTCTCCGCGCAGAGGCACCCGCGCGGCGCAGATGCCGGAGCAGGTGCCGGAGTCCGTCAAGCGGGAGCGGCTGCAGCGGCTCAACGAATTGCAGGAGCAAAAATCCCGCGAAAACAATAAAAAATACGTCGGCGTATCGGGAATCGTCCATGTTGAGGACTGCGACACACGCGGCGAACCGGTTTGTTACGGGAAGTTTTCCAACTTCAAAATGGTGTACTTTCCCGGCGGGCCGGAACTGATCGGAACCTATCAAAACGTACGCGTAAACGGCGTGCGCAAGAATTCGTTAACTGGAACATTGGAGGGAAAAACACGTGATTGAATTAGCCAGAGAACTCGGCCTTGCACTCGCCAACTCTACAGAGTTTGTACGTATGAAAAATGCACAGGCTGCCGTTGAAACCAGCGATCCGGTGTCAGCGCTGCTTAAAGAGCTCAATGAAAAGCGCGACCGGCTCGTTCAGATTCTCGCGGACGACGAGACCGATAATTTGGAAGCGCTTCGCCTGACGGAAGATATCGATCGTTTGGAGCAGCAACTCAGGGAGAATCCTCTGTTTACGGAACTGATCGACGCCCAGTCTGCGTTTTCTACCGTACTGCGGACCGTAAACGATGAAATCAACGCCTGCATCGGAGGCGAAACGAGTGCAAGTTGTGACGGCGACTGCGGCGGCTGCGCAGGGTGCAGACACTAACGCGGAGGATTACATGCCTGCAAACATGACGCCGATGATGCGGCAATATCTCGAACTCAAGGATAAATATTCCGATTGCCTGCTGTTTTTCCGGCTCGGCGATTTTTATGAAATGTTTTTCGAGGATGCAAAGACCGCCGCAAAGGAGCTCGACCTAGTTTTAACAGGCCGCGACTGCGGCCTGAGCGAACGGGCGCCCATGTGCGGCGTACCGCATCACGCGGTGGACAACTACATCGCAAAACTCATCGAAAAGGGCTTTAAGGTTGCCGTCTGCGAGCAGATGCAGGACCCGGCGCTGGCTAAAGGATTGGTCGAGAGGGACGTAATCCGCGTGATTACGCCGGGTACTGTCATTGAGGAACGCATGCTCGAGGACGATGCGAACAGTTATATCGCTGCACTCCTGCTGGGCGAGAATGCGATCGGACTTGCGTACGCGGACGTTTCGACGGGCGAATTCTATCTTTTGCAGCTTACAGGGGAGGATTCCGCCGCCGCGCTGACGGACGAGCTGGAGCGCATCCGACCGCGCGAAATCATCGCCGATCCTTCGCTGTTTTTACAGCAGGAGCTTTCAAAAAAACTTTCCTCGTCCTATTATCTCGAACAATACGGCGCGAACGCGTTTTTACGCGAGAGCGCCGCGGACATGCTCAAACGGCACTTCGGCGTAACGTCGCTTTCCGGCTTCGGCGCCGACGACGCGCCGTATGCGCTCTCCGCCGCGGGCGCGCTGATGCGCTATCTCGACGAGACGCAGAAAAATGCGCTTTCGCACATCCATGGCATGCGCCTTTTAAACCGAAGCAGTTATATGATGCTGGACGCGACGACGCGCCGCAATCTGGAGCTCACGCAGCCGCTGCGCTTCGGCGCAAGCAGGAAATACACGCTGATGAACCTGCTCGACCTTGCCAAAACCGGCATGGGCGGCAGAATGCTGCGCGACTGGATCGACCGCCCGCTGCAGAGCGTGCAGGCCGTCGAGCGAAGGCTGGACGCGGTGGAGGAGCTTTCGCAGAATCTCACCGAGCGAAAACGGCTCTTTGAACTGCTGCGCGGCGTATACGATATCGAGCGTCTTTGCAGCAAAATTGTCTACGGCACGGTCAACGCGCGCGACTGCGTCGCGCTGGCGCAGACACTCGCACGCATCCCGCAGATCAAGGAATCGCTCTCCCAAAACAAGAGCGCCGCGCTGAAAGATATCTTTGAAAAACTCGACGAAATGATCGATATCCTTTCGCTTTTAAGCAGCGCCATCTGCGACGAACCGCCAGCCGGCCTCAAGGAAGGCGGCTTCATTCGGGACGGGTACAATGCGACTGTGGACGAACTAAGGAGCGTCGCGGACGGTTCGCAGGCCTGGCTGGAAAACTTTGAAGCGAACGAACGCGAGCAAACAAAAATCAAAAACCTGCGCGTCGGCTACAACCGCGTGTTCGGCTACTATATCGAAGTTACGAAATCCTATCTCCAGCTCGTGCCGTATCACTACGAACGCAAACAGACGCTGACCAATGCCGAGCGGTTCATCACCCCGGAGCTCAAGGAGATGGAGCAGAAAATCCTCGGCGCAAGGGACCGGCTCGTTACGCTTGAATACGAGCTGTTCACCGAAATTCGGGAAGTGCTGCTCGCCGCGACCGACCGTCTGCAGCAAAACGGCGCGTTGATCGCTGAGATGGACGTTTACGTTTCGTTTGCGGAGATCGCCGTCAATAATTGCTACTGCCGACCAAAGCTCAACACAAGCGGAGAAATCCGCATTGTCAACGGCAGGCATCCGGTAATCGAGCGCGCGCTCAAGGAGCCGTTCGTACCGAACGACGTGCTTCTTGACGGCGGCAAAAACAGACTTTTAATCATCACCGGCCCGAACATGGCGGGCAAGAGCACTTATATGCGGCAGGTCGCGCTGATTACGCTCATGGCGCATATCGGCTCGTTCGTGCCCGCGCAGGAAGCGAATATCGCCATCGTCGACCGGATTTTTACGCGCATCGGCGCAAGCGACGATCTTTCGTCCGGGCAGAGCACCTTTATGGTGGAAATGAGCGAGGTTGCCAACATTCTGCATAACGCAACGCAGAACAGCCTGCTCATTCTGGACGAGATCGGCCGCGGCACCAGCACCTTCGACGGGCTGAGCATCGCCTGGTCGGTGCTCGAATACATCGCCGATAAAAAGCGCTGCGGTGCAAAGGCGCTGTTCGCCACACATTATCATGAACTGACCGAACTGGAAGGGGAACTCACGGGCGTAAAGAACTTTCGCGTGACCGTCCGCGAAATCGGCGAAGATATCGTGTTTTTGCGCAAGATCGTACGCGGCGGCGCTGACAAGAGCTTCGGCGTGCAGGTCGCGCGGCTTGCGGGTCTGCCGGAAGAAGTCCTTTCACGTGCAAAGGAAATCCTCGAACGGCTGGAGACCGCCGATATCGCCGCGCGCAGGGAAACGCCTGCGGACACGCAGGTGTTGGCGAGCGTGCAGCCGTCGCTCTTTGAACAAAACACGGAGGAAAGCGCCCTGCGCATTCTGCGCGAACTCGAAATCGACAACCTCACTCCGCTTGAAGCGCTCAACCAGCTTTATGCGCTGCACGCCATGCTCAAGCAGAAGGATTCTTAAACCAAGGGACGTTTTAGGAGAAACACACTATGTCCAAAGTGTACGTACTGCCGCCGCACATCGCCAACCAGATTGCCGCGGGCGAGGTCGTAGACCGGCCTTCCTCCGTGGTCAAGGAACTGGTGGAAAACGCAATCGACGCGTGCGCAACGGCGGTCACAATTGAAGTCGAAAACGGGGGGACGGACCTCATACGCGTAACGGACAACGGCTCCGGCATTGCCGACGAGGACTGCGAAACCGCGTTTTTGCGGCACGCAACCAGCAAAATCGCCGGTGCGGGGGATCTGTTTTCCATCCGCTCGCTGGGATTCCGCGGAGAGGCGCTCGCCTCCATCGCCGCCGTGTCACGCGTAGAGCTGCAGACGCGCACCGAGGAAGACGAACTCGGCACGCTAATTCGCTATGAAGGCGGTAAACTCGTCGAGCACAAGCGCTGCGGCGGCACGCGCGGCACAAGCATTACGGTCAAAAGCCTGTTTTACAACGTGCCCGCACGGCTCAAGTTCATGAAAAGCGCCCGCGCCGAAAGCGCGAGCATCGGGGACTACGCCGCACGGCTCATCCTCTCCGCGCCGCAAATTGCAGTGCACTTCGTCAACAACGGACGCACGGTCTACCGCTCCGAAGGCAACGGCGTCCTGCGGGACGCGCTGCTTTCCGTATACGGCGTGAGCGTGGACGCAAACCTCTGCCCGCTGACGTTCGACGACGGCTATCTCAAAATCGAAGGATTTGTCGGCACACCGGAGATTGCACGTTCGAACCGGATGGGGCAGACCATCACGCTTAACGGGCGCATTATCCGCGCCGCGTCGCTTTCCAACGCGCTTTCGCGTGCGTTCGACACACGCCTGATGGGCGGCAAGTTTCCGTTTGCGGTCGTTTCTCTCAGCATTTCGTTCGCCGAGGTGGACGTAAACGTTCATCCTGCAAAACTTGAAGTACGCTTTACCGACGAACAGCGCGTCGCGCGCTCGCTCGTCGCCGCCTGTTCGGAAGCGCTGATACGAAGCTATGTGCCGTCCGTGGAAAGCGAGCCCGCTCCTTCCGCAAATCCCGTTTCCTTCCAGGACGCGGCGTTTGCAGCCGAGGTTGAACTTCGGACGGGCGAAATCCGTCCGATCACGCCGCTGCACGAAAACGCCGGTTCGTATCCGCCGCAAAAGGCCTCTTCGTTTCGTTTTCCGCGCGGTGGCGGCGAGGGCAGGGAGACTCCATCGCTCTGGCAGTCGCAGGCACTGCGGCAGGAAAGCGAACCGCTTGGCGAGCCGTATTTCATCATCGGCGCGGCGTTCGACGCATACTGGTTTGTGCAGCAGGGAAACAGTGTATTTATCATCGACCAGCACGCCGCACACGAACGGCTCCTCTACGACGCGCTGATGGAAAAGCGCGCAGCCGTCGTTTCGCAGACACTCTTTTTGCCGGAGGACGTACGATTGCTTCCCACGGAAGCGGAGCTTTTCACCGAGCACCGCGCCGCGCTGGAAGCGTTCGGATTCGTGTTTTCCGACGTAACCGAAACATCCGTAACGCTGCTCGCCGTCCCGCAGGTCAACGGCGCCGCGCTCAAGAGCGATTTCCTCCACGAAGCACTCGAGCGGCTCGGCGAAAACGCGGATGCGAACAAAAACGAATGGTTTCGGGACGCGCTGGCCCAGTCCGCCTGCAAACACGCCGTCAAGGCGGGGGAGCGCCTGGCGAGCGAAGAAATTTCACGCCTGCTCGAAGCGCTCAAACAGCAGGACACGCTATTAACCTGCCCGCACGGCCGTCCCATCGCGGTGCGGCTAACCAAACTCGAAATCGAAAAGCTTTTTAAGCGGGTGCTTTGAACATGCCGTCCGATCGAATCGTATGCATCGTCGGGCCGACCGCGTGCCACAAAACAGAATGTTCCATACTGCTTGCAGAGCGAATCGGCGGAGAAATCGTCTCGGCCGATTCCGTGCAGGTCTACGAGGGCATGGATATCGGCTCGGCCAAGCCCACGCCCGAAGAGCAGAGCCGCGTGCCGCATCACATGATTGGATGCATGCCGATCGATACGCCGGATTTTTCCGTTTCGCGGTACCGCGCGTTGGCGAAGGATGCAATCCGCGGCGTTCTGACAAGAAACCGTGTCCCGATCGTCGTCGGCGGCAGCGGGCTGTATGTCAACGCGCTGACTTTCCCGCTCGGGTTCGCCATACCGAAAGACGAGCAGGCGCGCAAACGCATGGAGGCACTGTACGAAAGCGACCCGACGGCGACATATAAAAGGCTCGCCGCCTGCGACCCCGAAACGGCAGGCCGCCTGCATCCAAACGATAAAAAGCGGATTGTCCGCGCGCTCGAGGTGTTCGAGTGCTCCGGCAAACCGCTTTCCGCCTACGGAAACGATTTTTCCAACCAGCAAAACAATCGACCGCCGTTCGAGCCGCTCATAATCGGGCTCACCATGGACCGCGTGGCGCTCTACCGCCGCATCGACCTTCGCGTCGATGCGATGCTGAAAAGCGGCCTTGTCGCGGAGGCGGAGTCGATCTATCGAAAAGGATACGATCGTGCGCTTCCGGCTATGCAGTCCATCGGCTACCGTCAGCTGTTTTCGTATTTTGACGGCATCGGCATGCTGGAAGAAGCGACCGAAACCATCAAGCAGGACACACGGCGTTTCGCCAAGCGACAACTGACCTGGTTTAAGCGGGACAAACGCATTCAATGGCACGACGTAACAGATTTTAATGCAGTCAGGGAAGGCCTGCTCGGCGGACTCGTTTGTTCGGCGCAGGCCTGGATGAAAGGAACGAACAGAACATGATGGAACTTTCCGATCGCGCGCGGGAGCTTGTCTGGCGCGCAGAGAGCACATTGGAGCCCGTATTTAAGCGCGTGGACGCGGTTGAAATGGCGAACCAGCAGCGCGTTCTCGAAGCTTTCTGGAGTGAACGCGTTGCAGCACAGCATTTTTCGCCGACCAACGGCTATGGCTACGACGACATCGGGCGGGATACGCTGGACCGCGTTTTTGCGCACTCGCTCGGCGCGGAAGCCGCGCTGGTACGCGCGCAGTTCGTCAACGGCACACATGCAATCTACACCGCGCTCGCAGGTCTGCTCGAACCAGGAGACGCGATCCTCTCGATCACGGGCGAACCGTACGACACGCTGCTCACCGCCATCGGATGCAGCGGGGACGCGCCGAATTCGCTGAAAAAGCAGGGGGTTTCATTCCGAAAAATCGATCTTACGCCGGACGGCGAAATAGACCTGGACGCAATCCAACGTGCGGACACAGCTTGCATCAAAGTAATCTTTGCGCAGCGTTCGCGCGGGTACGCCTGGCGGGAGGCGCTGCATACCGCAGCGCTCGAAAAAGCGTTTTCCGTCTGCAAAGAACGCTTCCCGTCCGCGATGATCCTCGCCGACAACTGCTATGGCGAATTCGTTGAAACGCGCGAACCGGTCGCCTGCGGCGCGGACGTAATCGCCGGGTCGCTGATTAAGAATCCCGGCGGTGGGCTCGCGCCGACCGGCGGATACGCCGCCGGTAAAAAAGAATTTGTCGAGCGCATTGCGCATCGTCTTACCGTGCCCGGTATGGGCGCGGAGGTCGGTTCCTATGCGGGTTCCTATCGTCCGTTTTATCAGGGGTTGTTTCTGGCGCCGCATGTGACCGCGCAGTGTGTAAAAAGCGCCGCGCTGTTCGCGGGCGTGTTTGAACTGCTCGGGTACCCGACCATGCCGGCAAGCGATGCGGCGCGTTCGGACATTATACAGGCCGTGCAGTTTCCGGATGCGCAGTCGCTCGTTGAATTCTGCCGCTGCATACAAAAAGCGGCCCCGGTCGACAGTTTTGCGTCGCCGGAACCCTGGGATATGCCGGGGTATGAAGATCAGGTCGTGATGGCGGCGGGCACGTTCGTGCAGGGCGCAACCACGGAACTAAGCGCGGACGGTCCGATCCGCAGCCCGTATACGGCGTATGTGCAGGGCGCGCTGACCTATGCGCACGCGCGCATCGCCGCAATGATCTGCGCCGACGCGCTGCTAAAAAGGCAGGGAAGAGACTAGCGGGGGTTCTAAAGTCGAAATAATGCAATTTTGCGGATTTTAGAAACACACCCTAAATCAAATCTGTTCAGATTGAACGAAGCAGGCCGATCACCTTGCCGGAGACTTCAACCTCGTTCAGGGGAACATAGATTGGCTCGAAGAGTTCGTTTTCCGGCTGCAGACGCACGCGGTCCTTCTCGCGGTAAAACCGCTTGACCGTCGCGCTCTCGCCGTTGACGCGGGCTACGACAATATCCCCGTTGGAGCAAGAGCAGTTGTGGTTCACCACAAGGATATCCCCGTCGCGAATACCAGCGTCGCGCATGCTTTCGCCTTCCACGCGAAGCATATATATTTCCTCCGGCTCCTTGCCATGCATCAGCACGTCCGGCAGGGGAAACGCATCCTCAATATTTTCAGCAGCGAGCATAGGAAGCCCGGCTGCGACATGCCCGACCAGCGGTACGGAATATTTCTTCTCTCCGCGGCCCGGGATGTTTTCCGTATTGATGATGATGGCGCGTTGTTTGGAGGAATCCCGTGTAATCAGTCCGCGCTTCTCAAGGTTGCAGAGGTGCGCATGCACGGTCGCCGTCGACTTAAGCCCGACGGCGGCGCAGATTTCGCGGACCGACGGGGGATAGGAATGCTCATCGGTATATTCGATCATATAATCCAGTATTATTTGCTGCGGGTCGGATAATTTCTTCATTTTCAGCGTCATCCTCCATTCGGCTGCGGCGGGTTATGTGTCATGATACTGCATTATAGCATGTGTCTGATCAGAAAAGCAAACGCATGTTCGTATTTTCGACATATCTTGACTTTTTCGGAATTATACCATATACTTTAGCATATTGCAAACATATGTTCGGAAAGATTGGTGAGTTTTTGTGAAACAATGCGTTTTGCATGCGGATAAAATCTGCGACGACTGCGGGGAATGCGACGACCGCTGTATGCTGGACCCGCAGAAAATCTGCGACAATTGCTTTAGATGCCTCGAAACCGATGCAAAACCATATGCCGAAATCAAGATTGACGGCGTTTATCTGGGCGGCGAACCGGAAAAGCCGGCGGAGGAGAGCCCGGCCGCGCCCAATCTGGAAGGCGGATACATACTCGATTCGGACAAAGACTGGCGTGAAGGGCTGTACATCCGCGTACGGACGCTGAAACACGTCTCCGCGTCACGCGTGCGGCGCAGACGCAAAATGTACTGAACGCGTCAGTCGTCGCGCAGGCGGATTTTTTTCGCCGCAATGCGCTTGTGTTCTTCGGAAGTTGCGGCGTAGTGTTTCCTTGTGGTGTTTACATCCTTGTGGCCCAGAACGTCCGCAACCAGATAGATGTCCTCCGTTTCGTGATAAAGCATCGTGCCGTACGTGCTGCGCAGTTTATGCGGCGTAATCTTTTTCAGTGGCGCCGCGAGGCGCGCATATTTTTTAACGAGGTTTTCAACCGCGCGCGCGGTGATGCGGCGCATCTGCATCGAAAGAAACAGCGCGTTTTCGTGCCCCGGCAGCGCTGTTTGATTTTCCCTCTGGCGCAGGTAGTCTTCCAGTGCACGGTGTACTTCATTTCCGAACGAAAGGATATCCTCGCTGCCGCCTTTTCGCGTAACGACAAACGCATCGTTTTCCAGGTCGATATCGTCCAGATCGATTCCAACGAGTTCGCTGATGCGAATGCCCGTGCCGAGAAACAGCGTCAGGATTGCAACGTCGCGCAGCTTCGTTGCGACATGATACTTTTTCTGCCGCTCGCTTAAGCCCTCGCCGTTTTCCGCGAGATCGAGCAGATCGGCCACCTCGTTCGGCTCCAGCCGCACGATCGCCTTTTCGTACAACTTGGGGATATCGACCAGCGCGGCCACGTTGGTCTGCAGCATTTCCTGCTTGTGCAGATACTTGAAAAAAGAGCGAAGGGAAGAAAGCTTCCTTGCCTTTGAAATCTCCTGATTGACCAGTTCACGCTCGCCTTTCTGATACAGCGAAACTTCGTTGAGATAGAGTTCGATATGATAGGCGCGTATCTTCTCCAGATCGGTCACGGTGAGGGAGGGGACGGTTTTTCCGGGGAACAGATCGTCCTGCGCAACGGCGAACTGAAAGAAGCCGCGCAGATCAACTGCGTATCCGTATCGCGTCAGCACCGACGTCTGACTTTCGATCGAGCGAAAAAACGAACCGCAAACCAGCGGCAGTTCCGAAAGGAGCGCGCGGATTTTGAGCGTGTATTTTTTGTATTTTTCCGCCTGAAACGTGTTTGCCATACGTCGATTGCCCCTCCGTTAAAAAACTTTTCCGGCGTCCGGGCGTGGGAAAGGACGTTTTTTCACGTGATTTCCTGCCTCAAATTATAACATAACTATTCGTTAATTCTAGATCCCTTTAAGATTTCACTAGCCAAGAATAGGGAGAGAAGCAGTATGCGTATATTTCGAGTGCCTTGCGATGATGGTTTGTTAACTATTCGGATTATAAGCAAATATCGCAAACTCGAAAACGAGTTCGCTAGTATTGTACAAGCTTGTAGTTGTTCGATCGACCGTAGCAGTGCTGGCATGCTTTCACGTATTAAGCGTAATCATGCTGCATGGCCTAATCGTGATGCTGTTCGTGTACTGTACCGTTTAGATCGTACTACGGGGAAGTAAAGTGGTTCAAATAAACAAAAAACCTATCTAGACAAAAAAACAACTATTCGTTAAAGACAAGTTTAACGAATAGTTAGCGGTATTTTTTTAGGCAAATCTTCAGTTATTCGGCTCCTTCGGCGCTTCCGCGACGTTTTGCTTAATCGCAAGCCGCGCCAGTTCGTCACAGCGGTTATTGAACGAATTATCGGAATGTCCCTTGACTTTAATAAACGAATACTCGTGCTCGCGCAGCGCGTCGAGAAGCGCACGCCACAAATCCTGGTTTTCCACGGGCTTCTTAGAAGCCGTACGCCAACCATTGCTCGACCAATTTTCTATCCAGCCTTGCCGGAACGCGTTGCAGACATATGCGCTGTCCGAGTAAACACTAATTTTGCAAGGAAACTTCAGCGCGCGAACCGCCTCGATCACAGCTTTAAGCTCCATGCGGTTGTTCGTCGTTTCCGCTTCGTATCCGTACAACTCTTTTGTCTTGTCCCTGTAGAGCAAAATCGCGCCCCAGCCGCCCGGACCCGGATTTCCGGAACATGCGCCGTCCGTATAGATTGTAACCTTCTTCTTCATTCGGCGTCTCCGTAATAATATATCATATATTATATTGTTGGTTTAAGACTGTTTGCTCATCCGTTCCGATTTTTCGCGGCATACGTCGACGGCCTCAATCACCGTGCCGCGGAATCCGTTGGTTTCGAGCGACGCAACGGCGTCGATGGTCGTGCCACCTGGCGAACAAACGCGGTCCTTGAGTTCGCCCGGGTGTACGCCGGTCTGCTCCACCATCATTGCGGAGCCCTTGACCGTCTGCGCGGCGAGTTTGAGCGCGACGCCGCGCGGCAGCCCCGCCATCACGCCGCCGTCGGCCAGCGCCTCGATGAACAGATACACATATGCCGGGCCGCTGCCGCTGACGGCGGTCACCGCGTCCATGAGTTTCGGCTCGACCGAAATCACTTCGCCGACCGACTCAAACAGCTTCTGTGCAAATTCTTTTTCCATGTCCGTCAGCGTGTCGCCCTGTTCGAACACAATCATGCCCGCGCCGACCATCGCCGGCGTATTTGGCATCACGCGCAGGACACGGGCAGAAGCGGGGAGCGCGTTTTTCAGCTTCTCCCCCCCCCATCCCGCGGCGATTGAAATGACCGCCTTGGACACAAAGTGCTTTTTCTGCTCTTTAAAAACGTGCGAGCATATGTTCGGTTTGACGGCAACCAGCAGGATGTCGCTTTGTTCGATCAGTTCTTCGAGCGACGGCGCGACGGAAACGCCGAGTTCCTTTTTGAGCCGTTCACATTTTTCCGCAAAAGGATCGTAAATCGTTATGTTCGTATCATCGGCGTTTTCGCCGGATACGAACCCGCGGAGGATCGCCTCCCCCATGTTTCCCGCGCCGATTACGCCGAAACGTATTTTTTTAGCTGCGTTCATATTCTCAATTCACTCCTTGCTTCATCCTACCATAAAGCGCACTCTTACAAAAGCGCTTCCAACCGTTCGCGGAGCTTGCTGAGCATATCCTCCGCGGCGGCGAGCTTGACACGTTCTGCCTCGACGACGTTTTCCGGCGCTTTGGCGACAAAGCCTTCGTTGCCGAGTTTTGCTTTGGAACGCGAAATCTCGTTTTCGGCGCGCTCGACTTCTTTTTGTATACGCGCTTTCTCCTTTTCCGGATCGATCAGCGAGGAAAGCGGAATGATCGCCTCCACGTTTTCGCAAACGATGTGCACGTCGCTCTTGGGGATATCCCCCGTCTCCGTGGACACCGTAACGTTTTCCACGCCTGCGAGCTTTGCAAGATATCCGCTCGTCGCCTCAAACGCCGCAATATCGTCTTCTGCCGCAACGATGCGCGCGCTGATCTTCTGCGCCGGCGGCACTTTCATTTCGGCGCGGATGTTGCGCACCGAGCGCACCAGTTCCATCAGTTGCGTCATGTGCGTGCAGTCCGCCTCATAGCTGAACTTTTCGTCCTGCTTCGGCCAGTTGGAGAGCATGATCGTCTCCTCGTCCGTCAGTTTTGTGAAGATTTCCTCTGTGATGAACGGCATAAACGGATGCAGCAGCTTCAGGCTCTGTTTGAGCACGTAGATGAGCACCGCGGAGACAGCGGCTTTTTCCTCGGCGTTGTCGCCGTAAAGCCGCGACTTTGCAATCTCGATGTACCAGTCGCAGTATTCCGACCAGATGAAGTCGTAGATTTTCTGCGAAGCCAGCCCCAGTTCGAAGCCGTCGAGATTCTTCGTCACTTCGCCGATCATTTCGTTGAGGCGGTGCAGAATCCATTTGTCCGCAATCTCCAGCCTGCTTTCGTCCGGCAGTTCGGCGGGGGTTTCGTCCGCGCCCATGAGCACGAAACGTGCGGCGTTATAGATCTTGTTGCAGAAGTTACGCGCCGCTTCCACCTTCTCCCAGTAGAAACGCATGTCGTTGCCGGCGGAATTACCCGCGAGCAGCGAAAAGCGCAGTGAGTCCGCGCCGTATTTTTCGATCACTTCGAGCGGGTCGATGCCGTTGCCGAGGGATTTGCTCATCTTGCGTCCCTGACTGTCCCGCATGATGCCGTGCACAAACACGGTATCAAACGGTTTTTCGTGCATGACCTCATATCCAAACACGATCATGCGCGCCACCCAGAAGAAAATGATGTCGTACCCGGTCACCAGCGTGCTGGTCGGGTAGAAATATTTGAGCTCCTCCGTCTGCTCCGGATAGCCGAGCGTTGAAAACGGCCACATTCCGCTGGAAAACCAGGTGTCCAGCACGTCCTCGTCCTGATGCATCGCGCCGCCGCATTTCGGGCACTTGTCCGGCGCCTGCTCGGCCACGACGGTCTCGCCGCACGCGTCACAGTAATACGCCGGGATGCGGTGTCCCCACCAGAGCTGGCGCGAAATGCACCAGTCGCGAATGTTGTCCATCCAGTTGAAATACGTCTTTTCAAAGCGCTCCGGCACGAACTTCACGTCGCCGTTTTTCACGGCCTCGATCGCGGGCTTTGCCAGCGGCTTCATGTCCACAAACCACTGTTTGGAAACGATGGGTTCGATGGTCGTGTGGCAGCGGTAGCAGGTGCCGACGTTGTGCGCATACGGCTCCACCTTCACGAGGTTGCCGCTCTTTTCAAGCTCCTTGACGATTGCGTCGCGGCAATCGAAGCGGTCCAGCCCTTCGTATTTACCACCCAGTTCGTTAATGACGCCTTTTTCGGTAAAGACGCACATCACCGGCAGATTCTGCCGCTGCGCCACTTCAAAGTCGTTCGGGTCGTGCGCGGGCGTGATCTTCACCGCGCCGGTACCGAATTCCATTTCGCAGTACTCGTCGGCAACGATCGGGATTTCGCGTCCCACGGCCGGGATGACGACCGTCTTGCCGACGATGTCCTTATAGCGCGGGTCGTCCGGATGCACGGCCACCGCCGTGTCGCCCAGCATGGTTTCCGGACGCGTCGTTGCAACCGTAATGGAATAGCTCTTGTCCGGCGCGTCGTAACGCACATGCCAGAGGTGGCTGTTCTGCTCCTCGTATTCCACTTCCGCATCGGATAGCGCGGTTTTGCATTCCGGGCACCAGTTGATGATGCGGTCGCCCCGGTAGATCAGGCCTTTGTTGTAGAGGCTCACAAACACCTTTGTAACGGCCTTGCTGCAGCCCTCGTCCATAGTGAAGCGCTCGCGCGCCCAGTCGCATGACGAGCCGAGATACCGAAGTTGTTTAACAATTGTGGAGCCGTATTCGCGCCGCCAGTCCCAGGCGCGCTCTAAAAAAGCTTCCCTGCCAAGGTCCTTTTTTGTCAGGCCTTCTTTCGCCATCTGTTCGACTATTTTCACTTCCGTCGCGATGGACGCATGATCGGTGCCGGGCATCCAGAGGGTTTCGAAGCCGCTCATGCGCTTGTAGCGGATCAGCACATCCTGCAACGTCTCGTCGATCGCATGCCCCATATGCAGTTTCCCCGTGATGTTGGGCGGCGGAATGACGATTGTGTACGGCGGTTTTCCTGTATTGGGCTCCGCGTGGAAGCAGCCGCTTTCCTCCCATTTTTCGTAGAGAGCCGTTTCCACGCGTGCATGATCGTAGTTCTTTTCCATTTCGGGACGCATGATTTCTTCCTGCCTTTTTACATAATTCGTATAAATAGCGTCCGCCTCGCCAAAGGACGAAGCGGACGCTCGCGGTACCACCTTTGTTGAACGCCGCACGTGCATTTTAGCCGCGGCGCCCCTCTCATTATTCCATAACGCGGAATCTTCGTGAAGCGCTACGGCGGCCTTCGGCCTTTCGCGCTTCCTGCTCCGATGCGACCTTCCGCGCCGTCCGCAGCCGCCTTCCAGCATAAACAGGCGGCCTCTCTGTTGCAGAAACGGTTTGCGTACTCCTCATCCTCGCTGCATTTAACGTTTGTTTCTTGTCGTCAGTCTAGCCGAATCGGGCGCTTTTGTCAAGCCGTCCGCGCCAGTCTCTGCTGACCGGCGAACGCTCAGGATTCGTCGTTCATCACGCTGTCCGTCCAAACGTCCAGGCGTTCTTTAATCAACCCGAAATACCCGGGCCCGAGGTCCATATAGGTCTTCAGAAACGCCTCCTGATCGAAACTGTCGCCAAGGTCGCTTAGCGTGTCGCGATAGAGCTGCGCAAGCTGGCTGTAGCCGATGGCATATTCGAAGAAATAATACGGCTGATCGATCACAATCGAATAGTAAATACCCGAAATAAACTCGCCGTCCAGACCAATTCCGGTAATGTATGATTCCAGTGCGGCTTCCGTATAGCCGTAATAGTTTACCAAAATGCTGATAATCGCCGGGAGAATAGAGTTGAACAGCATACTGTAGTCGAATTGATACTGCACATAATTATGATCGTAGCGCGTCTGGTTTTGCGTGATCAGATACTCGGCAAACTGCGCCCAGCCTTCGGCGTATCCGCCGAAATTGACCACTTTCTGCATCCTGCAGATATCCTCTTCACCGCGTTGATAAACATACTGATACAGATGCCCCGGGTAGCACTCGTGTGCAAGCGTTAAGAGCAACGCAGGGTCTTCCGTGGCGGTGTTGATGTAGACGATATTTTCATTCCAGTCGTCCAGTGCGGGAATCACGTACGCTGCAGGGGAGAACATGTCCTGCAGTTCCTCCGGTACGTCGGTCAGCGTTAGGTTATGCTCCGGCAATTCGGGCAGAAGTTCCGCCATGATACTTTTGAGATAATCAAGGTCCTGCTGCATATCTCCGCTTGTGAGTTCGAGATTCATGCTGTAAAGATCGGGATTTTCATTTTGCAGGGAGACGATGTCATAAAGCAGATAAAAATATTCGTCTTTAAGCATCTCCAGCGTTTCTTCAACGCTCAGGAAGTTGCATCCTTCGCTTTGCATGCTGTATTCGAAATAGCTCTTTTGTTTGTCCGTAAGCGTGGCTGCTTCCTCATAGGTGCGGCAGCTTTTCCTAAGCGCTTTAAGCCCGTTGTACAGCGTTTTGTATGCTCCGATGAACTCGTTTTGAATCAGGCTTTCGTTACGGTCCTTGTATGCCTGCGCCTGTTCCTGCGTCAAATCGAGGTTATCAATGCCTTCGTTGAAGGTCGAATAGAGGAAAGACGTGTCCTGAGAGTCGATAATGGTCTGGCAGTCTTCGAGTATCCCGTTGAGAGCGTCTTCCGTCATGAACATGCCGATCTCAGCACGTTTCTGCTCGTAGGTTAGCACCTGCCCCATATAGCGCGGAACGTCTGCAAGCAGCGTCAGATAGTCCTCCACGTCCTGTATGTTTTTAAGTTCAAAGAGCGCGAACGAAAGCGGAAGGTTTGCCTGAAACCCGCTGTATTCTGTAAGAGGTTCATAGTAATAATCGTAACTTGTCTCTTCTGCAAAATCCGTCAGGATCTGCTGCAAAACGTCGTAGGAAAACTGCGTTTCCTCGGGCAGTTGGTCGCGATCGATCTGATTAAGCTGTTCGAGATAGACGCCGGCCTCAAGCCCGAGCCGCCGGGAATCTTCTTCGGTGAACTCGCCGAGCGTCATTGTCACGGTGCTTGGATCGATGCCGAACTGCGCCGGATCATCCACGAACATATGGTAAGAATAGCCGTCGGTCGTAGCATACCAACGAAAAACTTCGAGATCAAGCTCGTCGAACGCTTCAGCCGCCGCAGGATCAACAGCCAGCTCCGGCGTAGGTGCGAGCGTCGCTTCCGGCGTAGGCGTTGCCTGCTCGTTCTCCGATTCGATGCTGATGGTTTGCGTTTCGTCGGTCGCATCCGGCATTTTACAGCCGGCGAATGCACTTGCTGTCATCACAAGCGCACAGATCAGCGCAAGCGGCTTAATGGATCGCTTCATATTGTTCTCCTTTAGTTTTCGAGTTGTTTGAGTAATCCGAGCAATTCGTTGGCGTCCTTTACTTCGCCTGCCAGCCTGAGCGCTTTTAGGAACCAGTCCGGAATCGGTGCATACACCACCATGTTTTCCCTTGTACGCGGGTGTCTAAACGTCAGCCGATAGCCGTGCAGCGCCTGCCCAGCAAGCCCGAATTTACGCTTTGCACCCCCGTAAACGTCGTCGCCGGTCACGGGGTGGCCAAGCGACGCAAGATGCACGCGAATCTGGTGCGTGCGCCCCGTCTCCAGTTCAAGCTGGAGCAGCGTATGCTGCCCGTAACGCTCCGCAACGCGCCAGTGCGTCACCGCCTCCCTGCCGCCGTCGACGATTGCCATTTTCTTCCGGTCGACCGGATGCCGCGCAATCGGCGCGTCGATCGTACCGGAATCTTCCCTGAAATTACCGTCCGCAAGCGCCGCGTAACTTCTGTGAGCAGTGTGATTACGGAACTGATCGGAAAGCGCGCGGTGCGCAGCGTCGCTTTTCGCCACTACCAGCAGCCCGCTCGTCATGCGGTCAATGCGGTGCACGATGCCCGGGCGGAGTTCACCGCCGATGCCGGAAAGATCTCCGATATGATACAGCAGCGCGTTGACCAACGTTCCGTCCGCGTGCCCCGGCGCGGGATGCACCACCATGCCCTGCGGCTTGTCGACGACGAGCAGGTCGCCGTCTTCGTACAATACATGCAACGGGATGTCCTCCGGCAAAACGCCGGTTTCCACCGGTTCCGGGCGGCAAATTTCAATTTCGTCACCAGGCGAGACAATTGCGTTGGGTTTGACCGCCGCGCCGTTGAGCGTGATTTTCCCTTCGCGAATCAGGCGCTGCGCCTGCGTGCGAGAAAGCTCGGTTTCCGCGGCGACCAGCGCGTCCAGCCGGAGCGTTTGTTCGCTTTTAAAGGCCTCCCGCTCAGGCATTCCCGCCGTCACCCGCGGCTTTTTTCGCGTCACCTTTCTGCGGGGCCACACGCTCAAAAATAGAGCGTTCCTTTAAAAACAGCGCGTCGATAATCAGAAGCGCACAGCCGATAGTCATCGCGCTGTCCGCCACGTTGAACACCGGAAAGTTGATCAGGCAAAAGTCGAAAAAATCCCGTACGTAACCGAACAGTACGCGGTCGATCAGATTCCCGACAGCACCTGCAAAAAGCAGCGAGAGCGTTACGCGCGAAAACACCGTTACGCGTTTATGGTATTTCACCAAAATAAAGATGATAATCCCGCAGACGATCAGCGTCATTGGGATAAACAGCCAGCGAAAGCCCTGCATCATGCCCCAGGCCGCGCCGGTGTTATGTACGTTGGTCAAATGGAACACACCGTCGATCAACGGTAATGACGTCCCGACCGGCGAAAGGGAAAGCTGAACGAGATATTTCGTAATTTGGTCGGCAATCAAAATCGCCGCTATGAGAATAATTTCAAGCAAGGGTTACTGTCCCTCCATAAAAGATGATTCAGTATAGCACGCTTTTTAGTCGGCTTCAACCGAAGCGTCCGCACCGTATGTGAACAGGTCCGGATAAAGCGTTGTGTAGTTCTCATAAGCGGCAGTCACTTTTTCATAGTACCGAGCGGTCTGTTCAAACGGGATGACCAGCAGTTCGCCGTCGCTGGAAAATCGATTGTCTTCAAGCCAGTCTTCAACGCTTCCATGCCCGGCGTTATATGCGGCGACGACCTTCATCACAACGCCAT
>CAYTHS010000050.1:0-19723 GCA_964437665.1 uncultured Oscillospiraceae bacterium | reverse complement strand
AACGGAACGGCGACAGCGTAACCGTGCACGTCGGCAGTGCGGACCATCCCATGTCTGAAGAGCACCATATTGCATGGATCTATCTACAGACCGAGGACGGCGGACAGCGCAAATGCCTGAAGACAGGCGGCGCGCCGGAAGCAACCTTTGCGCTCGGCGGTTCCAAACCCGTTGCGGCCTATGCGTTCTGCAACCTGCACGGCCTTTGGAAGGCTGACGCATAATCAATCTGCTCTATTGACCGGGGCGTCCCGCCGATTCGGCGGGACGCCCTCTTCAGCGATTCATCTAAACATGATTCGAGTCATCCGATAAAACAAAGCATACGAAGGTTTTTTGCGAACCTTGCAGATCGATTGCGATATGCTGTGCGGTTACAGCGTCCGGCTTGGAAAGATGGCCTGTTTCAGGCGCGCAGACACGCGGGACGGGCGGCAAACGGTATGCGCGCGCAGGCGCGGCATATCGAGACGGCCGGTACTGAAAGGATGAATCGGACGGACAGTGCAAGACAGTGAAAACCTGTATCAGATCGATCCTGAATCGGACGAACGAGATAGAATACTGCTTTATTTTGTTTTATTCGCTTGTATTTATGAGGAGAAAACTGTTATAATTTCATTGACAGCTGTACCACGAACACGGATATTCCATCTCAAAATGACCTTATGGGGGCAAACCCAATGAAACTACTCTGGCTTGGTGTAGCTTTCGCAGGCTTCGCCGCGGAAGCTGTATTTATCGTGTTGGAATACCGCGGAAAAATGCTTGGGGCCGTTATTCTCAAGGCGATCGCGTCGCTTTTATTCGTCCTCCTCGGCGTTCTTTGCGCGAGCGTCGCCGCCGACGGCACATACGCGCGCCTGATAGTCACGGGGCTAGTGCTCGGTGCGGCCGGGGACATCTGCCTGAACCTGCGTTACCTGACCGGCAAATGCAGCAGGGCGGTGTTTATGGCGGGGATCGCTTCGTTTTTAGCGGGGCATCTGTTTTATCTCGGCGCGCTGATAATGCTGGCGCCACGGATGCTGCTGTGGGCGGCGCCAGCGTGCGCGGTGTTTTCCGCGCTGCTTTTGCGGATGATTCTAAAACGGATAGAGGTTAAGGGAGCGCTCAAGCATTTCGGTATCGTGTACCTGATTGTGGTGTTTTTCATGGCGAGCTGCGCGCTCGGCCTTTTGCCGGTCGACGCGGCAAACGCCGGATATCGGCTTTTTGCAACCGGCGCGGTGCTGTTTGCCGCGAGCGACGTGCTGCTGGTGTTCCATCTGTTCGGGAAAAAGCGGCGTCCTGCATTCCGTGCGATGAACCTTTCGCTTTACTATCTCGGTCAGATTTTGATTGCGCTTACCATTGCGCTGACGCGCTGACGTCAAGAAAAAGCCCGGCTTCAGGCGGGATCGGAGCGCCGGGCGGGAAGGGAACTTTCAGGATGGTTCGATCACGCATATGAAACAAGAAGGACTAAAAAAAGCGTTTATCCACGAGATGCAGAGAAAGATGTTTTCCGGTGAACTGCAGATCGGGCAGCAGCTGCCGCCGGAGCGTGAGCTGGCCGCCCGCTACGGTGTGAGCCGAAGCCTGATTAATACAGGGCTTATTGAGCTGGAAAAACAGGGTTTCGTGCGGATGATACCGCGTCAGGGAAGTGTCGTGGCCGATTACAGGAAAAACGGAACGCTCGACGTGCTGGTGGCGCTGACAAGCTGCGACGCAACGTTCGTCGATTATCCGATGTTTTGCAACATCGTCGATATGCGTGTGTTGGTGGAGTGCGAATGCGCACGGCTTGCGTGTATCCAGGCGAGCGTCGACGAACTGGATTCTCTGCGCATGCTGGCAGACTGTCTGAACACAAGTGCGGACCCGCTGGATGCGGCGGAGCCGCTGGTGAAATTCCATTATCTGGTTACGCAGTTGTCGGGCAACGCCGTGTATGCAATGGCGTTTAAGAGCTTTGAACCGATGGTTATCTTTTTTACGCATCAGCATTTAACAGCCGCGCCGGATTTGCCCAAAATGGCGAAACTGCACGAAGACCTGCTTTCGGCGATGTATGCAAGGGATATGGAGCTCAGCGCGCAGTGTATGCGGGTGTGCCTGCTGCAGGGAATGAGTGCGCTGAAGAAGCTCTATAAGTTCTAGTAGGGTGCGTTTCAAAAATCACGAAAGCGTATTTCCGCCGCCTCGACATGCATATTTTCGTTGAAAAGCCTCGCCGCAGCACCACTGCGCCTGTGTTTTTCGTCTCAATCTGCAAGCCGATCCAGCAGAACTGCATCTTTCAGTCTTTCGTAACACACCCCATGGCGTGTTTCCAAAGAATAATGGAACAGGGTGCGTCTTTCTCCCAGGCTTTTCCCCGAACGCCTGAGACGGCGCTTTTATCGTTGTAAGGCTGCCTCCCGGACCGGCGGGCGTTCATGTCGGATGTCCGCAATGCATTCCATGCGTTAAAAAAAACATGTTTGATTCGGCGCTGAAAAAAGAGCGCGGTAATCCGTCCGGCGCGCAGGCGCGCATGGATTTTTGCCGCGCTTTACTTTCGCACGGCAAGCGTGTATCGTAAGAATTGCCGGAACAGAAATAAAGGCCGGCAAAGCGCACAAAAACGGGAAAGGATTCTGCAAGGCGGACCGAATGAAGCTGAAAGCCCTGGTCGTTTCCGACCATGAAAGCGAATATATCTGGGATTATTTCAATCCGGATGCGTTTCACGGCGTGGAGTTGATGATTTCGTGCGGCGATCTCAGGCCGGAATACCTGTCGTTTCTGGTCACGATGATTCATGCGCCGCTGATCTATGTGCGCGGCAATCACGACGCCCGCTACAAACATACGCCTCCGGACGGCTGCATCGATCTGGAGAAAAAGCCGTATCTGTTTAAAAGTGTGCGCTTTATTGGATTTGGCGGCTGCAAAAGTCCTAAGGCTGCCGACAACAACTACACCGAACGTGAAATGGAATGGCGCGTCAGGAGGGCTGTCCTCCCGCTGGAAATCCGAAAGAAACGTATTGACGTTCTTGTAACGCATGCGCCCGCCAAAGGCCTTGGCGACGGGCAGGACCGTTACCACGAAGGGTTCGTGTCGTTTCGGAAGCTTATCGACCGCTGCGAACCGCGTTACCACCTGCATGGACACCAGCATCTGACCTACAATATCGGGGCGAAGCGGGTGCTTCAGCATAACGGCACGACCATTGTCAACGGGTATAATTACTGTATTTTGGACATGGAATTTCCGGAGGGATGCGTATGAGTCCAAACACTCAGGGATTTGAAGAATACGAACGTGCGCGCAAACGCGGGCTCAAGGAATATGCCGTCCAAAGGGCGCGCGGGCAAAGCGGATATCTTCGCGTACTCGATGCAAAACGCGAGGAAAACGGTGTTTTGGCGGTCATCGCGCAGCCAACGCGCGCCATTTCGCTGAGCCGTATCGTCGGGACGTACCAGGCGAGCCGCGCGAATTCGTTTTCGGCGAACTTCATGCCGCTGCTTTCGATGGATACAGAATTTGCCGCGAAGTGGATCAATCTTTGCAACGCGCACCTTGAAAGCGGTATTCGCGACCCAATCCGCGTTTACGAATACCTTTGGAACTATTATGTGGCCGAAGGGAACAAACGCGTCAGCGTGCTGAAATATTTCGGAGCCACTTCGTTTGAAGCGGAGATCACGCGGCTGGTACCGCAGTGGGACGAGAACGATCCGGACATCGAGCGGTATTACACGTTCATTGCGTACACGAAAAAGGGCGTGTTCAGCGATGTTGAGCTTTCGGAATCGCGGAAATACGAGCGGCTTTACCGCATCGAGCAGAAACTGATCTCCGAACTGGACCCGGATGCCGCTGCACCGGACTACGACGCGCTGTTCGTTCGTTTTGAAATGGCGTACCTCGGCAGCAAATGCACGCTTTCGCTCGGAGACGCATTTCTGGAGTATCTGTATATTTATGGATTTCCGGTCGGCATCCTTCCGGACGAGCTTTCCGCAAGAATCCTCACGCTCAAACCGCAGCTCGATATCCTCGAACACCCGCCTGAGCCGCATGTTGTGCTGGAGGAGGAAGCGAAGGCGGCGGAAGCTCCCCTGTTTTCAAGAATACTTCCCGTACATAAGAATCCGCGCGTGCTGTTTGCTTTTTCCGGCGAGCGTGCGGAAAACAACTGGCTCGGCGCGCATGAACAGGGGCGGCTTGCGATGCAGGCGGAGCTTGGCGGACGGGTGGATTCCGCCGTAATCGACCTTCCGGACCGGGAGGAAGCATATGACGCCCTATGCGCAGAAGCGGGGGACGCGGGGCTTCTGTTCGTGACCACGCCGTCGCTGATGAACCCCGTTCTGCGTTTTGCGCTCGAACATCCGAACTGCCTGACGCTGGTCTACTCGCGCATGCAGCATCATTACCGCCTGCACACCTATTTCGGGCGGTATTACGAGGCCGTTTTTATCTGCGGCGCAGCGGCGGGACAGTATACGAAGACGGGAATCGTGGCATACGTGACGCCCAAGCTCAATTATGTCCGCTTCACGTCCGATATCAATGCGTTTGCTATCGGCGTACGGAGCGTACGGCCGGATGCGAAGGTGCTCTTCATTACAAAGGACGTCAGCCCAGTTGAATGCCGCACCTGCGAGCAGGGCGTGCTGCTCGCGGCGCAAATGGGCGCGGACGTTGTGCTCACGCCGCATTACGAAACGCTTTCGCTAGCAGAACTGCCGTACGGTGCGTTTTCCGCGCTGGTGGCGGTCGATCCTTCCGGCAGGCCGGTAAAATTCCTTGCCGCGCCGGACTGGAACTGGGAACGGTTTTACACCGCCATTGTGAAAAGCTATCTCAACGGGAGCCTGAACACGCTGCTGAATTCAGACCGCGACGAGTCGCCTATCACGAGCTTCTGGTGGGGGATCGGCGGCGGCGTGGTCGACGTGCGGCTCGGCAGCTGGTCGTCCGGGACGCCGAACAATCTGCTGCGCTATCTGCGCGGCAGCATCGCAAGGAATCTTTACAACCCGTTCCACGGGCCCGTGACCGATAACGAAGGACGGCTGCGCATACCGGCGCATAGCGATCCGCCGCCTGCCGAGATCATCAAGATGCGCTATCTGGCCGAAGGCATCGAGTGCATCGAATAGACGGCGCTGTTGCGTTTATGCCAAAAGATTGCTAAACTGTTGATCCGAACAATAAGAAACCTTTCAATGCGCCGTCGGTTTGCGCGGCAAAAAGGAGATCTATGCAGAAAAAAGAACCGCCGATTTTTGTTACGCGGCCTTCGCTTCCACCGGCTGTGGAATTTGATGCGCTGGTTCGTGAAATCTTCGGCAGCCGGTATTTGACCAATAACGGCGCGCTGCATCAAAAGCTGGAAGCGGCGCTTAGAGAGAAACTCGGCGCGCCTTTCGTGCGCTTGTTTGTCAACGGACACCTTGCGCTGGAGAACGCGCTCCAGGCGTTCGGCCTGGACGACGGAGAGGTCGTCACCACTCCGTTTACGTTTATTTCCACAACGCACGCCATTGTGCGGTGCGGGCTGGAGCCGGTATTCTGCGATGTGGATGAGACGTATCTCACGCTGGACCCGGCAAAAATTGAGCAGGCGATCACGCCGCGTACGCGGGCGATCCTGCCGGTGCACGTTTACGGCAACCCCTGCGACACGGAAGGCATCGACCGCGTGGCGAAAAAGCACGGACTGCCCGTGATCTACGACGCGGCGCATGCGTTCGGCGTGACGGTAAACGGCAGAAGCGTTACGGACTTCGGAGACGCGTCCATGTTCAGCTTTCACGCGACGAAGAGCTACAACACCATCGAAGGCGGCGCGGTCGCCTGCGCGGACGAGGCGCTGTCGGAGAAACTCGACGTGCTCAGGAATTTCGGCATTTCCGGCGGCGGGGAGATAACGCAGGTCGGCGGCAACGCCAAGATGAACGAATTCCAAGCGGCGATGGGACTCTGCAACCTCGGGCATTTCGAGGAGGAGATTGCAAAACGGGCGAAAATTGTCTCGCTCTACCGTGAAAACCTCGGCGGGGTCGAGGGGCTGAGCCTGCAGCCCGTTCCTGCGGGCGTTAAACGGAATTATGCGTATTTTCCCGTACTGTTCGATCCCGAAGCGTTCGGGAACACGCGCGACGGTGTGGAGAAAGCGCTGAACCGGTATAATATCTTCCCAAGAAAGTATTTTTATCCGCTTACGAGCGCGGCGGCGTGTTACAACGGGCGATACCGCCCTGCGGATACGCCTGTGGCGCTGAAAGCGTCCGCGCGCGTACTCACGCTTCCGCTTTATGCCGATCTGCCGGCGGCCGATGTGGACGACATCTGCGAAATCGTCGTTTCCTGCAAACGGTAGTCCGGTGTTTTCGATTGACGGCATACAGCATAAAACAGAGCGCTCCGGACTAACCGGAGCGCTGCTCTTTTGTAAAGTCATGGCACAGCAAATCTGATGCGGCTGAACAAGGAATGATCGATATGCATCCGCCATAGCAGCGGCATGCACTGCGGCCCCGGACCGTCCGGATCCTGTGGGAAACGCCGTTTATTCGACAGCTTCACCGTAGATGGACGTATACAGCGCCTGCACCGCGTCGATCAGCCGCGGGCCGGAGCGCAAAAGCGACGCGCCATCGACGGCATACACGCTTTTACTCACGACGGCGTGCACGCTTTCCCAGCCCGGACGGGCAAGAATTTCGTCTGCGGCGGTCGTACCGTCTTCTGCGTCCGGCGCAATGGTTACGATGATATCCGGGCTGCGGTTGATCACATCCTCCGCCGTGAGGTCCACGTACCCTTCGAGATCTTCAAACTCGTTGCGCAGACCCAAAAGGAGCGCGACGCTGTTGAGCAGCGTGCCGCTTCCAGCGGTTTGCAGGCCGTCCGCCAGCGGGGAAAGCTCGAAATAAACGGTCTTTTCGTTACCGCCGTCCGTCTGAGATTGAATGGCGGCAAACGCGGTGAGCAGGTTTGCCACCAGTGAGCCCGCCTCCGCAACACGGTCCGCGATTGCGCCGAGCAGCGTTATCGCGGAATACAAGTCGTTGAAATCAGTCACGTTGGTGACGATCGTCTGTACCTCTGCGTCGCGAAGCGTTGTAAGCAGTCCGCTATCCTGGGCCTGTTCTGCGGTCATCACGACCACCTGGGGATTCTGTGCCAGAATCAGGTCCGAATCGATCAGTCCGCCCGCCGTAACATACGGGATGGTTCCGGCCGCCTCGGGATAGTCGCATTCTTCGACGCGGCCGACGACCTGCTCGCCCGCGCCGATAGCGAAGAGAATTTCACAGTCCGCCGCGTCCAGCACGACGATCCGGCTTGCAAACGCGTCCATGTTGATCACGTTGCCAGTCATGTCGGTTACGCTGATCAGCGGCGCGCTGTCGATTGTGCCGACGTCGTCGTAGGCCTCTTCGTTTTGAGCGGTTGCGGAATCATCTGCCGGAACGGGCGAGGGCAGTGCGCACCCGAACAGAAGGCAGGAGGTCAGTGCGGCGGTCAGCAGAAGCGAAACCAGCCGAATTATTTTTTTCATAAGCAATCCGATCCTTTCCAATCCGATCATGGGTATTATCCGGCATACTCCGCCGGGGGCTGAAAATGAAAAACTCTCCGGCAGGATGGAGAGCGATCGCTTCGAGCACGCGTTTGCCAGGCGGTTCGCGCCGACCGGACGGGCGGACCGAGGGCACGGCATGGATGGAAACGCTCCGGCGCGCGTCGCTTGAACGCCGTCATTATAGCATTATGCACAGGGACGGGTCAACTGAACACCGACGCGGGCGCGGCTGTACGAAAATGGAAAAAATAAGTATAATATGAGCGTATCCGTGCAACTCTATAAGACATTTCATTCAGATTTTAGGAAGCGAGTCAGTATTATGAGCAAAAAATATCCGATCGATGAGCATCTGCAGGTACCGGTCAATGGAACATCGCTCGATTTCCGTATCCGAGGAACAAGCGAGGCAAATCCCGTCATACTGTTCCTGCACGGCGGACCGGGGGTATGCGACCGGCATTTCGTTTTGCGGGATCAGGCGCCGCTGACGGACGTATGCACGCTGGTATGCGTAGACCAGCGCGGCGCGGGGAAAAGCTACACGCGCAGGCAGGCCGGGCAAAAAATGGGAATGGTAACCGTCGTAGAAGACGCGCGTATCTGTGTGGAATACCTCTGCGACCGGTTCCGCAAGGAAAAAATCTATCTTGTGGGCCACTCCTACGGCAGTTTTCTCGGAGTGACGCTCTGCCGTCAGTATCCGCGGCATATCGCCGCGTATATCGGCGTTGGCCAAGTGGCCGACGGGGCTGAAAACGAGCGGATTTCCTATGAATTCGTTCTGGACGAAGCCGAGAAGCGCGGAGATAAGAAAGCGCTGGCGGACTTAAAGCGGATCGGCGCGCCGAAGAAGGGATTCTATGCATCGCTGGACGACTTAATGGTCCAGCGGAACTATATGACGAAGTTCGGCGGTGCGGCGCACGGGGAAAGCGAGTCGATGCTGCGTTCCATGGTGCTGCCGTTGCTGCGTTCTCCGGAATACTCGCTTTTTGATCTCGCGCGGTATGCGAAGGGCGCTTTCTACAACCTGCGGGAATTGTGGCGGCCGGTGATCGCCTGCCGTTTTACCGATACCGTGCGTTCGCTGGATATGCCGGTTTTCATTACACAGGGCAGGCATGATCGCAACACGCCGCCGGAACTGGCGAAAAAGTGGTTCGACGCGCTGGACGCACCTAAAAAGGAATGGAGCTGGTTTGAAAACAGTGCACATTCGCCGCTCCGGGAAGAAGCCTCTCTATGGAACGAAACCATCCGCGAAAAGGTGCTATCGGAGTAGAATATGCTCGCGGCGGCGGAAAAAAGATCTGTCCGAAGGCTTTCTGAAGCGGTGCCGGCGTATCTTGCGTTACGCTGTTTTCGCCGGCATGATCGGATTTGCATCTTGTTTCGGAAGAACCGCCGGCGAAACGGCGCGTTGGTACTGCATCGACCAAGCGCGGGTGAATCATTACCATATTGGAAAAATTCTGAAAACAAATCCATGCTGCGGCGGAGACGTATTGTCAGAGCCGCGGCATTTTGGTATGATACACGATGCACCTTTGTTGAACGGCGCGCGGGTTGGATCGTTTGCGTAAAACGGGTGCTTTTTTATGAAACGCTGCGGCATCAGCCGTATAATTTGTTCATCGAAACGGAGACACGATGGAACGACGCTCGTTTGGAAGACGAAAACAAAAGATTGGGCGCATCGATTACCCGACTCTGCTGATGATCGGTTTGCTGTGCGCGTTTGGTCTCGTAATGGTGTTTTCCGCGAGCTACTACTATGCGCAGAACACCGCGTCCGTGGGATACGACGGTTACTATTACATCCGCAAGCAGGCCGTATATCTAGCGATCGGGTTTCCGATGATGCTACTGATTTCGCTGATCGATTTCCGCAAACTTGAGAAATTTAAGGTCATCGCTATTTTATTCTCCATGATACTGCTGATCGCGGTGCTGATTTTCGGTCAGGAAACGAACGGCGCAAAGCGTTGGATCGTAATCGGCAGTCAGAGCATTCAGCCGTCGGAAATTGCAAAATTCGGCATGATGCTTTACATGTGCTCGTTCATGGCCAGGAAATATAAGGTCATGCAGAATTTTTCCAAAGGCATGCTGCCGATGCTTTTGATCATCGGCGTGATCTGCGGGCTCGTCATGCTGCAGCCGAACATGTCGATGGCCGTTATCATGGGCATGATGGGGTACGCGCTGCTGTTCATCGGCGGGTGCGACACCAAGCAGATGCTGCTGCTCGCGGTCGTGTTTGCGGCGTTGTTTGCTCTGCTGGCGGTCATCGAGCCATACCGCATGGCTCGGCTGACGTCGTTTGTCGATCCGTGGGCGGACCCCCTTGGCGACGGCTACCAGTTGATTCAGTCGTACTATGCGCTCGGTTCGGGCGGTTTGTTCGGCGTCGGGCTGAACAACAGTCACCAGAAACTGCTTTATATGACTTACGGTGAATCGGACTTCATTTTCGCCATCGTTTGCGAAGAACTCGGGCTGATCGGCGGGATTGCGGTGATCGGCGCTTACGCGTTTATAATCTATCGTGGTATCCGTATTGCATTGTTGTGCCGCGACCGCTTCGGAAGCATGCTTGCAGGCGGTATCACGGTGGTTTTCGGCCTGCAGGTATTCGTTAACATCGGTGTTTGCACGGGGCTGCTGCCGACCACGGGACAGGCGCTGCCGTTCATCAGCGCTGGAGGGTCGTCCATGATGATCTTCCTCGCCGCGATGGGCGTGCTGCTGAATATCTCGCGCTTCAACAATCTAAACAGTAATCAAAACAACTAGAGCGCAACGCGCCCGTTTGGGCGGGCGCACAGCGTTCGGGAACTGAGCAAGAGCGATAAACAATGGCAAAAGGCAAAGAAAGACAACCGAAACCGGAAAAAGAGCGGCAGAAGAAAAAGGGCTTCTGGTCGCATTTTTTCGAGCCTGTGCCGCCTGACGAAGAAACCGATCCGGCGTCTGCGAACCGGCAGTACGGCGAGCCGCCCGAACCGCCGCTCAAGCATCTGTTCGACGACGGGGAACTCGAATTTTCGGACGAGGAAGACGCCGAAAACATGGCGAGCCTCACATGGGACGATGGTGAAAAGGTCGTCTCCGATACCGCGCGCATACGTTATCACGCCGCGTCCGGCCCGCGCGAAAAACGTCCTCAAAAGCAAAAAAAAGAAGGACCGATCCGTCTGTTCGACGGAGACGACGGCGAGCCGGACGGTGCGCCCCGCGCCAAACGCGGGCAAACCACGCGCACACGGATATTCCGTACGGGAGCGTCGACCACCGCGCGCATCCATATCAACGAGACGGAGGAATCCGTCCGTATGGCGGAGGCGCAAAAAAAAGCGCGTGCACGCGAGGCGGTTAGAAAACACGAGGCGTATGTCGAACGGCAGGTCAGGCGCAAGAAAAACGCAGAAATGCTGAAAAAAATGTTCGGCAATCTTGCGTTCGTGCTGGTGATCCTCGTTGCGGTGCTGGTCGCGCTGTATTATGGGTTTCTGCTTTCGGACGTGGTTGTGATCGGTAACGAGCAGTATTCGACAGACTATTTCGTCGGGCTTTCCGGGCTGAAGCTCGGTACGCATATGCTTTTTTGCGATCTTGACCAGGCGGAGGCGGACATCAGCGAAGAGCCCTATCTTCAAGTCGATTCGGTCACCTATATTTTCCCGAGCCGCGTGCGTATCATCGTGAGCGAGCGCAAGGAGGTTGCGGGGATTGTCGGGCTTGACAACAACGTTATTATCGATAAAAACGGTTATGTGCTCGATATGAGCGGAGGAACCGACCTGACGGGGTTGATTCAGGTAACCGGCGTTAGCATGACCGGTTTCCAGCTCGGGCAGCGGCTCGGACAGGGCAACGATTTCTCGACGGCGACCTTGGTGCAGCTTATTTCGGTGCTTGAGCAGTATTCGCTGACGGATTCCATACAGTCGATCGATCTTACGACGCCGCTGGCGATCTCCATGGTCGCGAGCAACGGTTTGAAAATACAGGTCGGCCAGGCGACCGAACTCGCGAGCAAAATGGATGTGCTCTCCAGGCTGCTTCCGGTGTTTTACGCGAAAAACGTTTCCACCGGCACGCTCTATCTTTCCGCAAAGGGCGGCACGGTCTATTCCCCGACGGGGCATGAAAACCTCACTCCGGTCACACTGGACACGGACGATGTAACGGACGACGGGGATAGCGCGGCCATACCGGATGGGATTACAGATGCAGACGGCGACGGAATCGACGATGTTACCGGGCAAACCTACGCGCCGACCGAACCGACGGTCACGCCGGAGCCGGCGTCGCCGGGCGGCGGAGACGACTTCTCAGGCTGACGGCAACGCGCGGAAACGCAGCAGGATACAACCCCTGCTGCGATATTTCCAAGAATTGCGCCGCGTATGCTCTGCCGCTGCTGCTTCCGACAAAAAAAACGGCGATTTTATCTGCCTGCCGCTCGCCCGTATTGCGGGCGGGCTTTTTATTTGTTATGCTGTCACCAATGAGAATCATGTCAAAGGAGAAGCCATCGTGGAAGAAGAACTGCTGATTCGCCGGTATTTTGACGCGTGGCTGCACCGGGACGGCGACTGTTTGACGGCGTTGTTTGATCCGGAAGCGGTCTATACGGAATGCCATGGGCCGGAGTACCATGGCATCGGCCAGATCAGACAATGGTTTGCGGATTGGAATCAGCACGGCGAAGTGGTGAAATGGACCATCAAGCGCTTTTTCATGCAGGGCAAACAAGCCGCTGCAGAGTGGTATTTTGAATGCGTCTACGAAGGCGTGCACAGTACGTTTGACGGTGTTTCACTGATTGTGTTCAATCAGAAGGGCGCGATTCGCGAGATCCGTGAATTCGAGTCCCGCCATACGCATACATATCCATACGGAATCTGAATGTGCGGCGCCGTCCGGTTGTTACATTACCGGTGTTTTCTGTTTGTTTCGGTGTGTGCGGGGCGGATTCGTCCGTCAAACCGGCAATAAACCATTTTATCTGCCCGTGGGTCATTTGAGAAGCGCCTTTCGCTTTATCGAAGGAACCCGCGGCGCGGTTTATCCATTTGCTACGGAGAAAAACTTGCTTGCGCCGGACAACGCGCCGGACTGCTTGCGGTGCGGGAAAGCGGTGAAACGAGGTGAACGTCCATGCCGCGCGACACAGACGAATACGCCAGGACCAGCATGCTGCTGCGGCAGATTTTTCAAGCGCCGGATCTGAATACGTTTTTCGACCGGTATCAGCCGGCGACAAGTTTGCCGGCGTTTCACGAATACCTGCTGGACCTTTGCCGGGAACGGAAAATTAGCAAAGAAACCGTAATCCGGAGGGCATGTATCGAGCGCACTTACGGGTATCAGCTCCTCAACGGGACAAGGAAACCGTCGAGAGACAAGGTGCTGCAGCTTGCGCTCGCGATGCGGCTGGACATGGACGAAACGCAAAAGCTCCTGCAGATTGCCGGCAAAAGCCGGCTCTACCCGAAGCTGAAGCGCGACGCGGCCATTTTGTACTGCGCTTCGCATGGATACGGTATGATGGAGGCGCAGTCTCTGCTGCATGAACTGGGGATTGCGTTGCTGGGGGAAGACCCGCAGCATTAGCGCGGAGAACTGCACGTGATGAGCCGGTAAAGAAGGTGCGGGATGGAAGAAGAAAAATCGATTGCGCGCGCATTCCTGCTGGAATATGAGACTGCGGGTGAAGCGGACTATCCGGAAGAGTTTCTGCAGAAGTATGAGCCGCTCGAATGCCTTGCCAGCAACCGAATGGGCGAAACCCTGCTGGTTCGGGATCACGACAACACGCCGTACATCGTCAAGTGCTATTCCAACAAACATGTGCCGGTCCGTACAAGCGAAGGCGAACTGCTCAAGAACCTGCATCACGGCGGCCTGCCTGCGTTTGTGGAGGAAATCCGCGGCGGAGACGTGGTTTGCGTCGTACGTCAGTATGTGCGCGGGATTCCCCTGGACAAACTTGGCGGAAGGCTGACGCAGGCGCAGGCGGTGTCCGTTGCGCTCCAGCTCTGCGACGTGCTGCACTATCTGCATATGCAGTCGCCGCCGATAATCCACCGGGACGTCAAGCCGCAGAACGTCGTCATCAGCGAGGACGGACAGGCGACGCTGATCGATTTCGGGATTTCCCGTGTATACGACAAAAATGCGCGTTCGGACACGGTCTGTTTCGGCACGCAGGAATTTGCGCCGCCGGAGCAGTACGGGTTTGCACAGACCGACTGCCGCGCGGATATTTTTTCACTGGGTGTGCTGCTCGGCTGGATGCTGACCGGCAAAACCAGCGAATTCGACGTCCGGGACCGGCGGTTGAAGCGCATTGTGGAAAAGTGCACCGCGTTTGCGCCGAAAGACCGGTATTCCGGCGCCGCAGCTCTGAAACGTGCGCTGCAAAACGCGGACAGGCATATACAAAGGCGGGCGCTGCATGCGGTCGCGGCGGTCCTGCTTGCGCTCGGACTGCTTGGCGGCGGGTTTGCGCTCGGACGCTATATGGACGTTCAGCCGGCGGCGCTGATTGCACCGGCGCGCTCCGCCGTAGGCGACCCGGTGCTGGAAGCGGCGGTACGCTACCAACTCGGCGTTTCGGACGGGGAAGAGATCGAACACGGCGCGCTGGCGCTGGTTGAGGACCTTTATGTTTACGGCGATCAGTTTGCCGATAGCTGGGACGGGATGAACCGACTGCGCGCCGATGTGATTTCCGGAGCGGTCACGCCCGGCATCCGGTCGGTCGGTTCTCTGGAAGACCTGAAAGAAATGCCGAACCTGACCGGGTTTTGTCTGGGCAGCGCCGATGTAAGCGATCTTTCCGCCCTGGCGGCGGTGAAAGGACTGCGAATTCTGGAATTGTTCGACTGTCCGGCCGAGGATTTTTCCGCAGTTGCGGAGTTGAGGGAACTGGAACACCTGACTTTACAGGACTGCCGGAATATGACGCGCCTGCCGGATTTGGAAAACTGCACTCTGCTGCGCGAACTGGTGCTTACGAGCAATCCGAACGTTACGGATTATTCCGTACTTTCAAGGCTTGCACCGCTGGAATACCTGCATCTCTCGGCGATTGATCCGGAGTTGTTTTTGCCGCACCTGAACGGCGGAACGGTGCGGCAGCTCAAGGTCGGATGGTGGCCAATCGATTCGCTTGCCGACTTTGCCGGGATCGACGGGCTGGAGGAACTGATCGTTGAGTACATGGATTTTGATTCGCTCGAAGGCGGCGGAAAGCTCGATTCGCTGACGCGGCTTACGCTCCTGCTGGACGAACCGACGGACCTGTCCCCGCTGCTTAAGATTCCGAACCTGCGGGTACTGACGCTGAGCGCGAACCTGGAGGGTTCCGTGGAAGCCGCGCTTGCCGGCGCGCCGTTCGAAATCCGGTACGAATAATACAGAGGAATAAAAGGAAAGGCGGTTATCCGCCTGTACTCGTCAAAAACTCCCTGAACTTGGTAAATGTCACAGCGTTTGGCCTTATCAGTTCCGGCGCTTACCATCGCCCGTTTCGGGCGGCTTCCTTGTGCTCGCCGCCGCGCGTGAGGTTAACTGCCGAAAGGCAAGGTGGTTATCCCGTCAGGAAAGGAATTTTTCCCTGCGCTGCAGAGGTATCTTTTATGCAGATTATGCCTCGAACGGCTGCGCCGTGTGAGACATGCCAAAATTGCCGCACACGCCGCCGGTTTGACGGATAAAAGTGCTGCAAACTTATTTTCATAAAACGAATGCGCTTGGTTTGCCGATAAACCGGGTGATTTGCCTCGCCTTCGAAGACATGGATATGCTTCAACAATGTGGAGGGGGTGACAGACCGCTTTTTACGTGCCTATTTTTCCTTGAGATGACAGATGGCAAAGGAAACGAAGGCCCGCTCTGCCTTGCTGAACACCAAGTCTCTCGGGTAAACGAGGTAGATGTTTCGGTATGCGCCCTCAGCGTCTAGATCGAACACCAGCAGATCTCCGCTGCTCTCATATTTTTTTGCGGCCATCTGTGAGACGACCGCCACACCAAGACCGCTGACGACGGAACTTTTTACCGCATCCGCTTGATTCATACGTGCGACGATGCGTAGTTTACGCTCGGCCATGCCGTTGTTTTCCAGATAACGGTCGAATTCCTTTTTCGTTCCGGAGGTCTGGCTCCGCTCGATCATGGGTTCGTCCAGAAGGTCGCGTCCGTAAAGCCCGCGCTGCTGGAGGCGCTGATAGCGCTCTGTGTTCGGGGTGATCATAACCAGCTTGTCGCGGCAGACAGCACGGTATTCCAGCTCCCTGCGGTTCAGCGTTGTGCCGCAGAAACCGATGCGTGCGCTCTGGTTATGGAGCTGTTCGTGCACGAACGTGCTGTCGCCGTTGACTAGCACAAACCGGCAGGAAGGGTGCAGCCTGGCGTAATCCGCCATGAGGCCGGGAAGCAGGTATTCAAACGAATCCGTAGACGCGGCGAGAAACAGCTCCTGCTGCGCGGGGCCTTCGGCAACCTCGTTTTCCAGCACACGGCACTGCTCGACAATCGCTTTTGCATAGGAATACAGCTCTTTACCGCGCTTGGTCGGGGAAACTTGTTTTTTTGCGCTGCGGACGAACAGCTGAACGCCCAGCGTATCTTCAAGTCCTTTGATATGCGCGCTGACGGTGCTTTGCGCAAGCGCAAGATCGTTTGCGGCGCGTGAAAAGCTGTTTGTCTCCATGACCGAGACGAACACTTCTAATTGACGAATGCTGAAATTGATCATTCTGTCCGGCACACCCTTCCCGCCACAAACATGTTTTTATCGAAAATAACGATTAAGACTTATTCTACAACACAATGCGTATGGAAAGCAAATATATCTCCCGGAAAGCCGTATTAAACCCGCCGGACATGCAGCCGCCCGGTATGTGTGCCGGCCAAAACGGCGAAAGCGCCCTTAAGGGCGCTTTCGTCGGTTAGATGACCGATTGCAGGATAGAAGTCTGTTTATTTAAACCTGCTTGAACAGGGAAAGAACCCATTCGAGCACGTTATACCGATTAAACACCGCAACGGAGATCAGCGAAACCGTGGACATGATCTTGATAAAGATGTCCAGGCAGGGGCCGACCGTGTCCTTGAGTGGGTCGCCGACCGTATCGCCGACCACGGCGGCCGCGTGTGCGTCCGTCCCTTTGCCGACGCCCTTGATCGCGCCGGATTCGATGTATTTTTTACCGTTGTCCCATGCTCCACCGGCGTTTCCGGAGAGGATGGCGAGCATGATGGAGCAGATCGTCGAACCAATCAGGATGCCGCCGACGAATTCCGGCCCGAGCAGGAATCCGGAGAAAACCGGTACGAGGATGGCCATAAACGCGGGCACCTTCATTTCGCTGATCGCGCCCTTGGAGGAGATTTCAATGCAGGTCTTGTAGTCCGGGAGTTCCGTTCCCCCAAGGATACCGGGGATTTCCCTGAATTGTCTGCGTACTTCGTCCACCATCTTGCGCGCGGCCTTGGTGACCGCTTCGATCAGCATGCCGGAGAAGAGGAACGGCAGCGCACCGCCGATGATCGCGCCGGCAAGCGTAATCGGCTCGATGAGGTTGAGCGAAAGCGGCGTGGCAGGGTCGTTGTAAGAGTAAAGGTAGGAAACCATGAGCGAGAGCGCCGCGAGCGCGCCGCTGCCGATGGCGAAGCCTTTGCCGATGGCGGCGGTCGTGTTGCCGACGGAGTCCAGCGTGTCCGTAATACGGCGCACGTCCTCTTCGAGCCCGCTCATCTCGGCAATGCCACCGGCGTTGTCGGAAATCGGCCCGTAGGTGTCCACGGAAACCGTAGCGGTCACGAACGAAAGCATTCCCGCGGCGGCCATGGCCACGCCGTAAAGGCCGGACACATAGTAGGAAATGATAATGCCGCTGCCCAGGATGATGCAGGGAATCGCGCAGGAGCGCATGCCGAGCGAGAGTCCCTGCGTAATGGTCAGCGCCGGGCCTTCCAGCGAAATGTGCGCAAGGCGCTTTGTGGGTTTATAATCCGAACTGGTATAATATTCCGCCGTCGCGCCGATAAAGATGCCGGCAAGGATACCGATAAACGCGCCGATCATCGGAGAAACGGCGCCAACTTTGAAGCCGATCATGCTGGTGTCGAGTCCGCGGAACATGAAGTAAGTGATGATGAAGCCTGCGATAGTGGTAAGCCCCGCCGAAATATAGGTTGCTAAGTTGAGCTCCTTATGCGGGTTCTTCAATGTTTTTTTCGAGAGCAGCGAGAAGATGCCGACCATGCAGCATAATAAGCCTGCGGCCGAAAAGAGTACCGGGTATAGCAGCATGCGGTTAAGCAGCAGGTCGCTCATACCGGTTGCGTTCGCCGTTGAGGTCAGGTACAGGTGCACCGCGAGGATTGCCGCGGCGGAAAGAGAGCCGACGTAGCTTTCCAGAAGGTCGGAGCCGAGGCCCGCGACGTCGCCAACGTTGTCGCCCACGTTATCGGCGATGGTGGCGGGATTGCGCGGATCGTCCTCGGGGATGCGCGCTTCGGTCTTGCCGACGAGGTCGGCGCCCATGTCCGCGGCTTTGGTGTAGATGCCGCCGCCGACGCGGTTGAACATCGCAACGACGGAGCATCCCAGCGCATAGCCGGAGAGGCACATGGTGAACGGAACGATTTCAACGCCGAGCCAGTTGGTTTCGGTAACCATGTTGGCGCTGTCGAGCAAGTTGAAGCCGAGTCCGAAGACCAGGTAAACAAGCAGCAGTCCGAAAAGAGCGCATGCGCCGACACAGAGACCCATTACGCTGCCGCCGCGGAACGCAACCTTAAGCGCTTCACCCAGGCTTTTTGTGTTTCGCGCCGCGTTGGTGACGCGGACGTTGGCATAAGTGGCGATTTTCATGCCGATCCAGCCGGCAGAACCGCTCATGGTCGCGCCGAGCACAAAGCAGACGGCGGCTTCGGGGGAAACGATGGCTGCAAGGATACCGGCTACGATGATCACAACGATCAGAAGAATCTTGTATTCGTAACGGATGAAGGCGTTGGCGCCGATGCGGATCGCGGACGCGACGCCCTGCATCTGCTCGGTGCCTTCGTCCATTTTTTTAACCTTGGCGTAGTGAAAGCTGGCATATGCCAGCCCGAGGACCGCGGCAAACAGTCCAAGAATCAGCAGCAATGACATGTTTTTTCTCCCATCTGTGCGTTGCGCGGCGGCATGAAGCCGCCGCTGTATTCAATAGTTCCATTCTATGGTTGAAACTGCTTTCATGCAAACGGGAATTTGGGATATAAAAAACGTTGTTATCGACAATGACGATAACAACGCTGTGACGAGACGCGAGCCGTGCCGGCCTTGCAGGCGGAATGAATACAAGGAGCAGAGTCGGGGAGGCATGGCCAGACGTATTGTCGGCGTGAGCGAGTACGTCTGTCACAGAACAAGGGCGCTGCCGGAAAGAATATGCATCCCAAAAAGACACACCGTACACAATGCACGGTGTGTCTTCCCGATACCGGTACGCAGTGGCAAGCCTGCCGTAATCGTCGTGCCAAATGAAACTTCGATGCGATAATCCGTCGAACCGGCGTCTTGTGCGGCGGTTCATTGCGACGGCAGACAGTTTGCGCGGGTGGGTACGCGCAGAACCAGCAAATCCCGCTTATTTTGTCCATGCAAAAAGAACCATGCATAAGATACGGGTTTCCTGCCGTTATGCGCGGGGCATCGTTTGGAATTTTTTCATAGAGTGCAAAAAGCGGATATTTGCCGGGCTCAGACCTCCCAATCGCCCTCCGTATGGCGGCATATAGCGGCGAAGCTTTCGGCGCTGATATCGTGCTCGATACGGCAGGCGTCGGCAAACGCGGTTTCTTCCTTAACGCCGAGGCGAATGAGAAACCGTGCGAGCGTGCGATGGCGCTCGTACATGCGTTCCGCAATTTCTCGGCCGGGTGGGGTGAGCGTGATGCATTTGTCGTCCGCCATATGGATATAACCGTTTTCCCGCAGGAGTTTGGTTGCGTGGCTTACACTGGCTTTTGTCACGCCAAGGCTGACGGCGACGTCCACGGAACGTGCGCAGCCGTTTTTTTCCTGCTGTATCAGGATCTGTTCCAGATAATCTTCTATCGATTCGTTTACTT
>CAYTHS010000049.1:0-19789 GCA_964437665.1 uncultured Oscillospiraceae bacterium | reverse complement strand
TTGTCAGTTGAAGAGGTTGAACATAAAATAAACTCGTCATCGCGAGGATCATACGTGTATTGCAATTGATTTTTAAAAAGATTCTTGGAGAATTTGTTTTGTATAACTATTTTTCCAAGGATATTCGACTTTTTTATGCAATAACTTGTTATGTTCCGGTAACCCTCGTTCCCGAGCAAAACGCAGTCTCTAATGATGCACTCTTGTAGGATAATATGTTGAGCTGTAGCGATTCGCAAATCAAGCAAACCGTTAATATTAGTTTTATACATAATGACAACAAACAATTTCGAATCGGCAAAATCGATTGGCACAACAGGAGTTTCTACTTCGAAAAACAAAATTTGACCATTAGGACAAGCCATTTGATCTAAACAGATGTTTTTTTGACCAAACATGCATTGATAGAATTCCACAATGCTATTCAATCCAGTAAGCTTGGTAAAGACTAGGGTTCCTGTTTCTCCAAAGTCAACTTTGTCGAACTGAAGTTCGGAATTGCTTTCCAGAAAACGTGTGTCTCTAAAATAAATATCCACATTTCCAAATTTGCAACACGCGAAAGTCAAACTTGTGTTATAAAAAATACAACCAGTCATTGAAAATTCATTATCATTAAAATTGCAATATGCAAAAATCACTTCAATGTTTATAAACAAACAATCATCGAACATTAGCCCAGCGACAGGATCTGGAGCATAAAATGTGCAGTTCGAAAAATCTAGTGCTTTTTCGCCTTGAAAGCAGCAATCATATATGTATTCAAAATGCACTTCGACGATAGCATTATCATCTAGTCCGTATTTTTTTCGATAAGATTGCAAGGAGAAGTTACACAAACAAGCATTGCGGATCCTCAAAGGCTCATGCTTGTAAATTTGCTCGTAAAATCTGTCATTGTCTGATTCACTTAAAAGATCGTAAGTATGAAATTTTTCATCTTTAGTATAGAATGAAATCTTGTTTTTTAAGGTTTCGTTTTCAATGGATACTTTTGCCCGCATTGATATCTCCTAATACAATGTCGTTGGTAAAAAGGTGGTGATTGATCTACATATATTATTATAATATGTTACTATGCTGATGAAAACCGTTCCAATGCAAGTAAATAGATTTTCCCAAAGTCATATTTGCACAACAATTCTAAAAACTGTACAAGGCCTTTTCAAATTAAGTCTGTACACACCACCTGAAACTTCCCCGGCGCGCTGCCTGAATATCGAAATGGATAACACGTGACGATCACGAGCAAATCGTCATCCGATTGCGGGAGCGACCAATCTGCAGTTTTCTCAAAAATCCGGATTTCTTTTACAGTGTAGGTTGCCGTGCGATTGTCTAGATAACGAAAGATAATCTCATCGCCGACCTTTACATTCTCCAGCACTTTCAGATGATTACGATTTCGGTGACCGAGGATCACACACATGCCATCTTCACCGGGCAGCGCGCTGTCCGGCATCCAGCCGGGGCTTTGGCGAAGGGTTGCCTCGTCCACGTTATTCCGCACCGTAATGCTGTCTGACCCGATGATTAACTGACCAAGAATATCATTCGAGTCGCTTTCCGCATCGCTGCTTGAAGGTGCCGGAGTAGTTGTGATGGTTGTGAGAGGATCAGAGGTAGCATCAAAATGAAATTGTTCTTCGTTTATCTCTGATGGGGTTGGTGTAATGGCCAGCGTATTGGGCGAGAATGATTCGAACGCCGTGGAGTCTGTAGGAGACTCTGCTTGCTCACATAAGATTCCACAAACGATATCAGGCGGATATTTCAGCCCGAGATATATACCGGCAGCAACTCCCAATAGCAATATAAGAACAAACATGAATTTTTGCATATAACTCCTTTGTGAAAATAGACGGGAGGCAACCGCCTCCCGTCTATCTATGTGTTTCATCTGACAGATTTACGTTTTTTTCTTCGGATAAGAACGAAGATAACTGCACCCGCCGCAAACAGGATACCGCCGCCGATCAGCAGCACGTCATCCCATTTGTCGCTGTCCAGCCCCAGCTTCACCTCTGGCGTATTGGTAACGACGAGCTCCAGCGGGTCGTCAGCAGTGTCGGTGAGCTGCAGTGTGAAATCCTGCGCGGGAGCCGGGAAGAAACCGCTGGGCGTGACGGATTCGACCAGATGATATTTGCCCGCGGGCAGGCCGCAGACATACGCCTGCGCATTGCTGTCCATCGTGATCGTCGTGATAGTTCCCGCTTCGCTGTACCAATATACGCCATCCAGCAGGGCGAAAGGTACGGGCGTCTCTGAAGAATCGGCCATGACCTGAAATGCCGCGCCGCTGAGCGGCTTTAGTGTCTTTGCATGGATTTTGCTGATTTTCAAGGTCAGGGGCAAGTCCTCGATTTCCACGTTTGCAACGGCAAGCAATGGATCGCCGTCCGTAGCCGCAATCGCCGCCATTCCGACCTCCACAAGCTGATCTTCGGCATATGCGAATCCCGGCAGCGCGTAACTTTCATGGATGGTCACCTTGCCGGTGATGTATCGAACCGTCGCGGTGCCGTCTTTCCCTATGGTCAATTCGTCTACCGCCTTTTCCGCCTCGCCAGCCGGGCGATAGGCTCCATCCTCTTCGAGTACGAGACTGATAATCACACCGTCTTCGGCCAGTAACTGAAATCGGGTTCCCGGCAAAGCTGCTTGAGTAACAGCGTTAGTCTTCGAGATGACGAGAGACGCAGGAATGTTTTCGACCGTCAAAGTCAGTGGCGATTCAGTGGAGTGCGCCGACGTAATTTCAAACGCAATTCTTGCAAGCGGCGCGTAGCCGAAAAGCTGCTGCTCGTCCAACGTGTAGGAACCCTGTGGCAAATACTGAATCCTGATTTGGCCAGACGAATCCGCAATCAAACAATCGGTGTATTGTTCCACGCTTTCGTCATCGGCGACGGCAGAAGCGGGCCGATAGGTTCCATCCTTCATATATGCCAGCGAGACAGTCTCGCCGTTCGAATCTCTGAGAGTGAATTCAACTCCGGCGATTGCAGCGCCCGTATCTGCATCGATCTTGGTCAAAGCCAATTCCGTAGGACAATTTTCAATTGATACCGCAACAGGATTTTCTTCCGTGTTGGTGCTGCCGATCGTCAGGGCGACCGGATGGTGTACGCCATAGCCATCATACGCCTGCTCTACGAGCTGATAGGTTCCCGCCGGGATATGCGAGATCAGCGCTTCGCCGTTTTCATCCGTTCGGAACGTATCGCTTCCGGTGGCCGTGACTTTGTATCGACCATCCTCCTGCACCGTGAAATTGAGCGCTGAGCCGGAACTGTCGAACAGCTTGAAACCGACGTTTTTCAAAGCCTCTCCGCTTAACTTGTCCGTCTTCGTCAACTGCAGATATAACGGCCAGTTTTCCACGCCGATCTGTGACGGATAATCCACGGTGTTTTCCGAAGTCACAGTGAACGCCTGCGACCCCGTCGGAGCAAAGCCGGGATGCTGCTGTTCCTCCAGCGTATAAGTTCCAACGGGTATATAGAGGATGCTGGCCTTGCCGTTGGCGTCTGTTTGGAAACAATCTTCGCCGGTGTCGGTAACATAGTAGGTACCGTCTTCCTGCAAAGTGAAGTACAGATAGTCCCCGTTTGCATCCGTAATTCGGAACGACACATTTGCCAGCGAGGATTTGTCGAGCGCGTCCACCTTCTCCAGCAGCACCGCGAGCGGTTTGTTTTCAACCGTTACCGTCGCTGGCGATGTGTAGGTATTGTAGCTTCCGACGACAACGGTCGTCGTTCCGGCCTCCAGCGCGTAGCCGGATGCAGCCGACACTTCCTGAAGCTCGTATGCACCCTGCGGCAGGCAAACGATCGTTGCACTGCCGTCGGGTACCGCGAAATCCGTAGAGCCGTTTTCGTCAACGCGATACCAACCGCTTCGACCAACGATCGGAGAGACTGAAACGGTGTTTCCACGGCTGTCGAACAGCTGAAACATTGCGCCGCCAACAGGCTGGCCGGTAACGCTGTCGAGTTTTTGTATCGTCAGCGCAAGAGGAGCGTCGGTCATGGTAACGATCAACGGGTTTTCGCTTGAATGATCCTCCGTAATGGTACCGGGCACATCTGCGGCGGGCGCGTATCCGTCTGCGGCTTGTTCTTCGGATATGGTATAGGTGCCGACGGCCAACGGGGCGATCAATACTGAACCGTCGACTGTCGTGAAGGTGGCGCTGCCGCTGTCATCCGGTGTATATATGCCGGACGAAATCATCCTGAGTTTTACGAGCGCTTCTCCACTGTACAAGCTGAACACCGCGCCGTCGACCGGGCTGCCGGTTAGCGCATCCGTCTTTGTGAAACGCAGCGCCAGCGGGCTGTCCGATATGGAGACAGTCGCGGGCGCGGACGGCGAGCTGCTATTAGACACCGTTGCCGTTCGATTTTCACTTTTCTTGTAGCCCTGCGGGGCAAGCACCTCGGTAACAGTATATTGCCCGGCAGGAAGGCCATAGATCGTGGCTTCGCCGCTGCTGGTCGTGAAGGCCGGTTCACCAGCGTCGTCTTTGTAGTACGCACCATCACTCAGATCGGAAAGTGAAACCGTATCGCCGTTTTCATCCTTGATCTGGAAAATTCCGCCATCAAGTGGTTCACTGGTGACGGAATCTGTTTTCGTGACGGTCAGCACCGTGGGCTGATTCCGGATCGAAATGGAGTTGGAGCCGGTGAACGAAACGGCTAAGTCGGATTGCGTGACAAAACCGTCCAGAGCTGCTTCACGGAGGGTATAGGAACCAATGGGAAGATACGAAATCGTGACCTTCCCGTCGCCACCCGTGAGAAATGTAGTGCTCCCGCCATTATCGCAGTGATATTCGCCATCAGCAATTCGCGAAACGCTTATGGGATTTCCTCCGTCGTCGAACAACGTGAATGCCACGTCGCTCATGGCTTCATCCGTCAGTGCGTTTGTTTTTGTGAGCGTCAGTTTTGTAGGAGTGTTTGCAATTGTTACACTGAAGTCGCTCGTAAGCGAAATCGACTTGGTTGCAGCAGCGATATATTCCGTGGGCGCGGAGAGTTCGACCAATTCGTAGTTGCCGGCAGGCAAGTTGCTAAGAAACGCAGTTCCGCCGCTGGTTGTGAATTGCGTTACGGTTCCTCCGGAAGTATATTGGCCCTCCGCCGTTTGCACCAGCCCGACGGCTGAGCCGTCTTGCGTGAGCTGGAACGTTGCGCCGTCGAGCGCGCTACCGGTAACAGCATCGGTTTTGTTGACCGTAAGATCGTAGAACGATCCGGTGATTCCAATGATCTGGCTCATACCCGTCGTGCCGGTGATCATTTCAATGAACACGAGCTTTTGACGCGTGCTGTCGGTCGGCTCATACCAACCCAGATCTACGGTGCTTACACTGCCGACGGTCGCGGCGAAATACAAACTGACCTCACTACCAATGAGCGAAGTCGGCGCGGTAATGGTCAGCGTATCGCTGCGCCCGCCCGTATAGCCGCTGATGGTCACGCTGGAATCGTTCGGCGTGACGGAGTACCCGTAAGTGGAAGATACGCTGATCGTCGTGACGAGCTGCCCGTTCACAAGCGACCATTTCGGAGCAAGCGCTGAAAGATACACGTATGCGTTGCCGCCTGTGTCCTGATTGCGCGCGTAGTTGAGCAGTTCCATGCACCAGTTCCAGACGGATTCGCCGCCCGATTTGACGCGGATGCAATTGTTGCTGAGCAGCATGAAATCGTATCCCTGTCCACAGCTTTCCTTGATCCAGAAGCGGATCGCATTGGCCGTCGCGTAGAATGCATCGTCGTCGCTCAGCCCTCCGCTGAAAGCCGGATAGCCGTGGTTCAGAATCGCTTGTATGCCGGTCATGGTCGTGCCGGTGAACATCGTCGCAGGATTGAACGGGGTATAGTCGATCGACTCGCGCGGTGGCTTCGCCTCATGTTCCACGCAGTAACCGATTTCTCCGTCTACGGTGTCAAGATACATGATCGTGTTCAGATCGTGCCAGGTTCCGTCCCGGTAGTACTCGAACCAGTCGTATAGATCATGATCGGTTACGTTCAACGCCATCGCAGTAGTCGTGACGCCCGCCAGCAACACAATCAGCAGGATGATACCGATCAGGCGTTTTGTTTTTCCCTTCATTACATAGCTCCTTTTTTTTGAATTTCACATTTAGCAGAAACGGATTGATCCCAATAAAAAACGCCCACATAGTTGATGTGAACGTTCTTTCGGGGGAAGTATTTGGCCGGATACGCTCTTGGCAAGCAATGCCTCGTGGGCCCACTTCGACCCGTTTGCTTGTTGGGACATGCTCCCAAACCCTGAAAAAACCGACCTACCCGGTCGGCGGCTGCGGCTCTGCGAGCCTTTTTCGCTATCGTTCCTTTTCTTTCTCCTTCGGGAGTGTTTTTTTGTCGAGGATGATGTCCACGTTCGCCTTGGCGGTCAGGATATCCTGCATCTCCTTTCTGGCACGAACATACTCGCCGTATGTTTGCTTTTTCTTTACGAGCAACGTTTCAAATTCCGTTTGCAATGCCGTAAGGGACGGAATTCTGCGCTCCGGTAGCGCGTCGAATGCGGTTTTGGCCGCCTTGTGTAAAGAGATATCCGCCTCGTGTTTCGCGAAGAACTGCTTGCTGTATCCGCTCTTTCTGTAAGCCGTGTACACATCTCGCGTTTTTCGATATTGGAAGATGTGTGTGCGCAGCGCGCTGATTTCCTGCAGACGCGCTTGCTGCGTTTTCATGTTGGCCGACAGGGTGCGAAACCGTGCAGATGCCTCAGCGGCTTTTTCAGCCAGTTGGTCGTATTCCAGCAGCTTATGCTCGGTTAAGAAATTCAGCGTCTGCGCCATCTGCTTGATGTTAAATTTCTTCGCCCAGCGCTCATAGCCGACACCCTTTCCGGAGAGCAGCTTTTCCTGAATATCGACCAATAAGCTGATTGATTCCACTCGGGTGGCTTGGTTGCCGTGTTGCTGTGGTGCGTGCGCCTTTTCGCCGCGAATCACGGCGCGAATCGCCTCTTCGGAATACTCTGCACCAAGCGAGCGTAGCCGGATAAATCGATCGTTGCCTGCGGCGCGAAAGGCGACGTATTTCCCTTGCTTTACTTCATATCCCTGCGCGTGCATGTCAGCGAGGAACGATTCAAATGAAGTTGGCTTTTTCGCCAGCACGGCGTCGATAGCTTGCCGCAGACGATCTCGCTGGGTGAGCGGCTTTTCGTCACCCAGCCACTTGCCGTAATGCTTGTGCGCTTTGGACGGATTTTCGATAATCGAAACGCCGTGCTCCAAGCAAATTTGGTCGCTGAGCTTTCGGATGGCAAAACTGCTGCCGAAGAAGTTGCGAAACTTGCGTGTACAGTCCAGCGACGTGGAATTGAAGATGATATGGTTGTGGATGTGGTGCTTGTCGACATGCGTGGCCACAATGAAGGCGTGGCGTTGCTTCGTAAATCGCAGTGCCAGTTCATATCCGATTTTGTTGGCTTCTTCGGGCGTGATCTCTCCTGGCTTAAAGGACTGCCGAAGCTGATATGCGATCACATCGCTTTTCTGTGTCCGCCCGGTAATGGCGCTGTATTCGCGCTTGGACAGCAGAAATTCTGCATCCACAGTCGCGGGATCGCAGGCATAGCTGCTAATGAATTCACCGCCGTTGGTTTTGCCCAGATTCGTGGCATATTCGGTTCGGTCGGTGAGACACTGGGCAATAGTTTTTCCTTGGTTGCGGTGCATGGGGATTAAACGGGTTGTTGCAATAGAAATCCCTCCGATCGTACAAAAACAGCCTGCAAAAAAGCAGACTATTTGAGTGTTGCGCTTGTTATTTTGATCTGCGGATGACAGGACTTCGCTTTGCTTTTTTCTCTGCGCTACGCCGTTCTAATGCAAATACCATATCCGGTGACCGTTCAAAAAAGCCCCGATCTTTTTCCCAGCTCATTCCGCATTTACAGTGCTGTAATCCGATGAATTGCTGTTTCATTTTGTTTCCACAGGCAGGGCAGATTTTGTTACTCTTGCTCACATGATCACCACCCTTTTCTTAGAAAGCTATCGTGATTGTATCATGCCTTATCCATAAACTCGAGCCTGAATCGCAAAGCGAAGCCGCTGTACCTGGCCCAACAGCCAAACAGCCAGCATGGGTAAACCAAATGGGCTTATCAGGAACGTAACCGCCAGCATGATCAGCCCGTTCTTGGTATCGCCCGTGAAAAACAGTATCACCGAGAAAGCGCCCGACAGAAACGTAACGATCCCTATGACCCATGCGGTACATTGAATGCATGTCTTACAGACCAAAACCAGCAACCGTAAGGCAAAGATAACAGGAGCCAACAGGATTTTCAAAATGATTTTCATCTGCAATCACCTCCGATGGTTTTATCATAACAAGCCTCCTTTTTTTCCGCAAGGATATGACGGCTTAAAGCGCCGCCAGCCGCTTGAGCATCTCGGATGCGAGCGTAAACAGCTGCTCGTGATTTGCCCTCAGCATTTCAACATCTTTCGCGTAAATGCTGCCGCCCTGATTCGCGCGTTTTGCAAGTTGGTTCAGATTCGTTCCGTACTTTCTCAGTTGCACAATCAGCTCGCGAATCTCAGGAAGCTCGAGCCGCACCGTATATCCGTCAATCGCCATTTTACGCAAATAAGCGCCAAGCTGTTTGGTGCCGTACATCTCCATTTTTTGTGTAATCAAATCTCGCTCATGTGGCGTTACACGAAACTTGACCTCTACATTTCGTTTTTGTTCCATCAGCGTTCCTCCAATCCGGCGCAATGAGCCGGCCCAGGCACGGCGGTATGTTCCTGTACCCGTGAAAAAGCGCGCAGATGATCTTTAACGGACGGTTTTTCTTCGATATCGTCATCCGGTTTTCTTTCGGTCGATTTTTCCTGTGCGGAATCATCAAGTACGCTCTCCCCTTCTCCGCGCCCTTTATCGATATTCAGCTTGGCGTCCAGTTGCGCCAATCGCGCGCATTTGTCATTGAGTTCCTGTTCCTGCGGGAACGGCTGCTTTACTTCTTTTTCGGCCGCCTGTTGCTGCTGTTCAATATCCGCGAGCGTTTGTTTTGCATTTTCCAACCGCTCCGGCATGGCGCGCAGCGTATTGTCGATACGCTGGATGTTGCCGAACAGATCGTCGCCAAGCTCCACCGTGTGCGAAAGCGCACCTTTGAGCGTAAGGCGAAACGCTCTTGATAATGCGTCGAAGGATAAAAAAAGATCAAAGCCGCAATAGGCTCCGATCTGTTTTGGTTCCGGCGAGGTTTGTGCTTTGCACGCCGCAAGCAGCGCCGCGCCTGCATCTTTCTTTTCGGCATAGATAGTATCGTATAGCTCCATTTCGAGAAACGCATCGCCAGCATGCGCGGCGAATCGCTCTATGTCGGACAGATAGCCGGTGATTCGATCCTGCACACGTCGCATCTCCTGCGGGAAGCGTTTGATAAGTGCGTCTTCCAGCGCGTATTTCTGCATCAGGTAGTTGGCGCGCACGAGCTTGAGCTTGGCAACGTCGACCTCCAGATCCATCTTCTCTTTGATGCGTTCGTCGCCGGTGGCTAGTGCCTTGACCTCGGCGTACGTCAGCGCCGTTTCGTCGACGTCCTCACAGGAGCGCACTGGGCTCTTGCTGGTCATGATCTGGCCGATAAACTTCTGCTTGTTTTCCAGCGTCGCCCACATATATGCGTCAAAGGTGCCCTCGGTCACATACCGGTAGATGTGCACGGCGGAACAGGTGTTGCCTTGCCGGATCGCGCGGCCTTCGCGCTGTTCCAGATCGGCCGGCCGCCACGGAATATCCAGATGATGCTCGGCATATAACAACCGCTGCACGTTCGTTCCACTGCCCATCTTGGCCGTCGAACCGAGCAGAATACGCACCTGCCCGGATCGCACTTTTGCAAACAGCTCCGCTTTCTTCGTTTCCGTGTTCGCGTCGTGGATAAATGCGATTTCCTCCGCCGGAACGCCGAGTTCGATCAGCTTCTTTTTCAGATCGTCATATACGCTGAATTTGCGGTCGCCCTTCGGCGTCGACAGGTCGCAGAAGACAAGTTGCGTGAACCGCTCCGCCTGCGATTCGCTCCAAATGCGTAATACGTTGCCGAGGCACGCGCCAACCTTGCCGTTCGGATCGTCAGGCAGCGCGGGATTCAGCAATCGCTGATCGAGCGCGAGCTTTCGTCCGTCGTTCGTGATCGTCAGCATATTGTCCACAGACGGATCGATCATCTGGTTTCGTACGCGTTCCGCGCGCTCGGCAAGGCCCGCGACAAGTTCCCTCTGAATCTCGCTTGGTTCGAGCCGGATGTTGTGATATTCGACCTCCGGCACGGGAAGGCGAAGCATATCGGCTGTCTTGATGTCCGCGACTTCTTTAAACATGGCGATCAGTTCCGGCAGATTGAAGAAGCGCGCAAATCGCGTCCTTGCCCGATAGCCCGTACCTTCCGGCGCGAGCTCAATGCTCGTCACCGTTTCGCCGAACGTGGAAGCCCAGGCGTCGAAGTGCTGCAATCCGCTTCGGCGCAGCGTGCCGTATTGCAGATATCGCTGCATGGTGTAGAGTTCCGTCATGGAGTTGCTCACCGGCGTGCCGGTCGCGAACACCACGCCGCGCCCGCCCGTGAGTTCGTCCATATAGCGGCATTTCATGAACAGGTCGGCGGATTTCTGCGCTTCCGTCTGCGAGATGCCGGCGACGTTCCGCATCTTCGTAAAGACCGCAAGATTCTTAAAGCCGTGCGCTTCGTCGACGAACAGCCGGTCCACGCCGAGTTCCTCGAACGTGATCACGTCGTCCTTGCGCCCGGTATTGTTGAGCTTGTCCAGCTTGAGCTTGATCGATTTTCGCGCACGTTCCATCTGCTTGATCGTAAAGCGCTCCGCACGTGCGCTCTTTGCTTCGGCAATACCGTCGAGAACCTCGTCCAGCTGCTCCTGCAGCTGCGCGCGTTGGCGTTCGAGCGACATCGGGATTTTTTCAAACTGCGAATGCCCGATGATGATTGCGTCGTAATCGCCGGTGGCGATCCGGCTGCAAAACGTCCTTCGGCGCGTCTTTTCGAAATCGCGGCGGGTCGCAACGAGAATATTCGCCGACGGATAGAGCTGCAAAAACTCTGCCGCCCACTGCTCGGTGAGATGGTTCGGTACGACGAACAGCGATTTCTGGCAAAGGCCGAGGCGCTTTAGTTCCATTGCCGCGGCGGCCATGGCGAACGTTTTGCCAGCCCCGACGACGTGCGCCAGCAGCGCGTTGCCGCCGTAGAGCATTCGCGCGACGGAATCCGCCTGATGCGGGCGCAGCGTGATCTCCGGGTTCATGCCGACGAATCGGATGTGGCTGCCGTCGTACTCACGCGGGCGGGTGCTGTTGAACCGCTCGTTGTACAGTGCCGTCAGTTGCTCGCGCCGAGTCGCGTCCTTCCAGATCCATTGCGAGAACGCGTCCTTAATGAGCTGCTGTTTCTGCTGTGCCAGAACCGTTTCTTTTTTGTTCAGTACGCGCTGCTCTTTGCCGTCCGCATCTCGCACGGTATCGAAGATACGGACGTCGCGCAGGTTCAGCGTATCTTCCAGAATTCTATAGCCGCTTGCACGGGACGTGCCGTATGTCACGGTCGCCGGGACGCTGCCGTAATCGGAGGATTTGTTCGTCACCGTCCAGTTCGTGGTGTAGCCGGAAAATTGGACGTGCGTCCGGGACCGCGCCCAGCCGCCGGTCTGAAACAGCTCGTACATGAATTTCTCGACGATTTGCGGCGGGACCCATGTGGAACCAAGCCGAACGTCGATCTCGCTTGCCGTCAGCTCGGCTGGCTGTGCTTTTCCCAGTGCGGCGATGTTGCTATCGACCTGTGAAAGCACGGACGCATCCACACCGTGGCCTGACAACATTTCGCGAAGCTGGCGTACCTGCCGGAGTTTTTCGCGCACATTACCGGAAAGGTACTCGTCCGCCGTCACCATTGGGAATTGCGCCGGATCGAAAAACGCCCATGCGATGTTTGCCGGGACAAGCGCGCCGTAATCGCGGAAGATCACGCCGGCCAGGTCGGCGACGATCTGCTCCTCGCTCATGTCGGTCAATTCGGCCATGTAGGGCAGGTCCACGCGCGCCTTTTCTCCCAACGAGACTGCAAGCGCTTCGCTGGGTGTATCCACGTGCGTGATGTAGACCTGCTGTCGGATGGTGCGCTTGGTGAATATATCGGCCTTGTGCGCAAGGTTGCCTTCCTCGTCCAGCACCTCCAGCGAACAGAGCAGGCAATAGGACGAATCGTCCGAAAACGCCATGTTATTGCCGCGGCTGTTGATCAGGCCGTATTTTTTTGCAAACGCGTCGTGAAGCTCGTTCAGGCGTGCTTGCTCGGCGGCAATCTCTGTATCCGGACGCCCGTCCAGCTGAAGTTCGATCAGTCGGCGGGTGCAGTCGCGCAGTTCGATCATGCCGCGAATGCGGTTGCCTGCCGTTACGGATGCATCCACCTTGCTCATGCGGCTGTTCTCACGATAGTAGATTTCGCCGTCGACGATCGAAAAGCTGAAATTTCGCACGTTTGGATCGGCCGGAATCGAGTCGCTGTCGGCTTTCTCCAGATCGTCTATCGGTGCAAATTCCGCTAGTTCTGCATGGAAACCGGACAATGCGTCGTGAAGCTGGTCGGCAAGCACAGCGCCCTCGATGGGCTTTACCGTGCATTCCTGCCTGCCATATTGCGTGCTTTCGGTCGTCAGTTCGCCCAGAATCATATCCGGGTTATCCACAAAATATTGGTTGATCGTAAGGCCGTTGGGCGTTGTGCCGAGGTGTACCCAATCCGGTTCGATTTCGATCGGCCGTTCGCGCTTTTGCAGGAACAGGATGTCGGTCACGACCGTTGTTCCGGCGTTGGCAAGGAATGCGTTGTTTGGCAGTCGCACCGCACCAAGCAGGTCGGCCCGCTGCGCAAGATACCTGCGCACAGATGGATTCTTTTTGTCCATGGTGCCGCTGGACGTAATGAACGCGACGATCCCACCCGGGCGCACCTTGTCGAGCGCCTTAGCAAAAAAGTAGTCGTGGATGAGAAAATGGTGCCGGTCGTATCGTTTGTCCGCAACGCCGTAGTCGCCGAACGGCACGTTGCCGACGGCTGCGTCAAAAAAACTGTCCGGTAGGTCGGCTTCCTCAAAGCCCTGTATTCTGATGTCGTTTTCGGGATACAGCAGTTTGGCAATCCTGCCGGTGATGCTGTCGAGCTCCACGCCGTAGAATCGACTTCCCGCCATGCCCTCCGGCACGAGTCCAAAGAAGTTCCCGATGCCGCAGGCCGGTTCAAGCACATTTCCGGTGGTAAAGCCCATGCGCTCCAGCGCAACGTAGATCGCTTTGATCACGGTCGGGCTGGTGTAGTGTGCATTCAGGACAGATTCGCGCGCGGAGGTATACTCTTCATCCGTGAGCAAGCCTTGCAGCTCGTGGTATTCGCTTTGCCAGCCGGATCTCGTTTCATCGAACGCGTCCGCTACGCCACCCCATCCAACATAACGGGACAAGATTTCCTGCTCCTGCAATGTGGCCTGCCGTTGTTCGGATTCGATCTGTTTTAACGTACGGATGGCGGCAATGTTCATAGCATATTTTGTTTTGGGGCCACCAACGCCAAGTGCTTCATCGGTGATGTGAAAGTTCTTTGCCGGAAGCATTGGTTCGGGAGCCGTTTCACTTTCCAACAGGGGCTCGGTTGTGTCTGGTTCCGATTGCTCTTCGTGCAGATCGGCGTTTTCCCCAACGGTCATATAGCGGTCGGATTGGATCAGTTCGGCAATACGCCGGTGAACCTGTACCCAGGTCAGCGTGACGCCCGGTGCGTCACCCCATTGCCGAAAGTGCAGACCTTTGGCGTTGTAATCGATCAGACCGGAAGCGCCGTTGCGATAGGTGACGGAGTGACCGCCTGTGCCATATTCCTGCTTCAGTAATTCGGTGGCTGCTTTTGTATCCGGGTTGTTTTGATAGAATTCATAGATGCGTGATTTCCCGTGCGCGAACCCGCTTCCACGCCGGAGTTCATCGTCGATATCCTGCTGAGAAAGAAAAGAAGCGGAGGCGTCGTGCGCTTCCGCTTCCAGCAGGCTCAGCTGTTCGACTTCCGGAATCAGCCGTAGATCAGTTCCTGCAGCACCGCTTCTTCGGCTGTCGCTTTTAGACTGTTCATCCGGCGAACCCACTCCATCTGGTCGGTCACCTTCAGCTGCTCGTTCACGCCCTCCGCGGCGGCCATCCGCGCCAGCGCCGCGTCGACCTGCTCCCGGGCCTGCCGGTCGATCTCCGCCAGGTGCGCCGTCAGCCTGCCCGACAGCAAAAGCGCGTTGTACTGGCCCTTGCGATGCTCCTTGAGGAAGCGCCTCCGCATCCTCGCGTATTTGCCCGGCATTTCGCGCGGCTGCTCCTCCAGCGTTAGGTCCGGCATCAGATAGTCCCCGCTCTGCCGGTATGTCAGTTCCATGTTCGTCGCTCCTTTCAGATTCAGATTGATCACCCTCAGCATCATTGTCCCTTTCTTTCGTCTCGTATGCAATGCTGTCGCGTGCCTGTCGCTCGATGGAATGGACGCTTCGTTCGATCTGCCGCAGGATCATCTGCGAAATATCGCCGGTGGCGCAGCCGAGTTGCGAGATCACCAGCGGCGTATCGAAATACTGCACGTCGATGAAATTGCTCGCGGCCAGCACCATCCGCGGGTCGATCCCGACGCGCGTGAGAACGCCGTACGCCACGCCGCCATATACCGTGTGGTAGAATTTTCCCTGGAGTGCTTCACCGGTCAGCCCGGACAGCTCGCTGCCGTCCATGATCAGTGGCAGGATGTCCGCGTAATCTCCGATGTTGTCGGTAACGACGTTACGCACCACGGCGAGAAGCTGCTGGGCAAAGTCATCCTCCGGCTCGATTTCTCCAAATCGGTTTGTCAATTCTTCGACGATCTGCTGCCGGTTCTCCGGCTGTACTTCCCACAGTTGAACGGGAATATTGGAGCGCGTGTTCGTGTCCGAAACGTCGAACACATACTTCAATCGCAGCCGGTCGCCGGAATCGTCGATCAGCGCGATTCCCTTTGCGCCTTTGTTGACCCAGCGCTTGAACACGCTGTTCCAAAGCTCGATCGGCGCACAGGCGCGTACGTCCGGGCGCTGGGCGTAGATCAGCAGTTGTTCGTAGAACGGGTATTTATAGAGCCATGCGGCGGTGTTGAGGTAGCGCATCCAGTTTTCGCGCGTACTGGTAATGCGCATCATGGTGGCTTCCGACAACGCTTTCATGGTTCCAAGTTTTGTGGCCAAGAAATCACCTCCGAAATTATCAGTATTTCTGTTGAGCAAATTATAAGAAAATTTCCATCCGTTTGAGGTGTATGTTTGTTAAGAGCGATCTTGCTTCAAAAACGGAAATTGGCCACACGGAGGAACTAAATGAGTACGATATGGGAAAAACTCAAAAGTGCGATCACACAGAATGCACAATCGACGCGGAGCACAACCACAGCAAAAAGCACTAACACGGTAAAAAGCACAGCCACGAGTACGCCAACTATTAATTCAGCGTACGACTATCAAATCCGGCAGGCGAAACAAACTGGTTCGTCAAACACGACAAGTTCGCAGTTTGCCAACTCAAGTAAAGTAACCGGAGGCGCTGGAGCAAGCTTAGGCTCTTCTCAGGCGCAGGTCAAATCATCCTCAAGCGCAACAAGCGGCGCTTATAAAAACTTCCAGCTACAATTGCTGAAGCAAGGGTATACGCTGCCGCAGAGCAGCGTTGGTATGTCATCCAAAGACATTGAAACGGTTCGTAACGCTGTTGCAATCCAAGGCAGCGGTCCATCACGCAGAACTGATGCTGGGGGTTCCGGTTCCGGTGAAATACCTAATATTGACGAACTGGTACTTCGCGTCAAGGAAAAACTTGCAGCCGGAAACGGTGGGACCAGCAAAAACGGCTCCGGCAACGGCAAAGGAAGCAATGATGGGGCAAATACTGCGACCGGGCCCGTTATCCCATCAGAGCTCCGCGATGTTGCGGAGGTGGTTAACAGAATATCCAACGGAATATCGCTTGAAGGTTGGGCAGACATGACCACACAACAGCAAAGAAATGCCTTGAAACACTCGGGACTTTCTGATCAAGAGCAATGGCTGCTACTCAACGCCTCATCCAATTACGTTGAAACAATCGCAAAAGTTCAGGATATTTACGCCAACAGCAAAGATTACGACTTAACGTATACAGAAGCAAACGATATCTGCAAAGAGCTCATGAAAATCGCCCAGGCGCGCGAAGATACGCAAAGCGAAGCAGGTCAATTTCGATTCAATGCACGCGGTAAATATCTCTTCTTACGGCAACTGGACGAGCGGGAAGAGAAGCTGCTGGCAAGCATACAGGAAGCTTCAGATGGCATTGAGTATGATAAGGCAGGTGCCATAGAAGACGATGATACGGCAGTTGCTGGGGAATCGGATAAGAAGCCCAATTCTATTCCGCTTCCACCGAACAGTCGAAAAAATACTCCTGCCATCGCCGAGGGTGGAGATATCTTTGATATATCCGATGTTTTTAAGAACGATGCCGCGGCAATAGAATCCCTGATTATAAGCGCGAAAAATGGAGATTTTGCATTCGTTTCGGAAAAACAAAAACAGAGTTACCTTAATCTGCTGAGTAAGCAGTTATCTGACAATGAAACGTTCTTCAGAGAGCAGCTTTCAGATTTCATTTCCGAATCAGGAATAAAAATAAAGGATAAAAGCATTTTTCAGCAATTATCCCAGGAGCTTTCTGCTTCACAATTAGGTTCTTTGGTTGACCACATACAACAAGACGGGCTGTTGAAAACAATGCGCACGAAGAATTGGGAAAAGCTCATGCGCGAAGTACTGTCCGACAAAACGGCAGCGAAACAGCTTATCGCCGATGAATCCTACTCGCCCATTGGCCCTCATATATGGGAGGGAAATGGTGTAGCCAATCAAAATAACATCGAGATATCAGGATACTATTACCAAGATGGCCAATACTACTCCGATATTGGTTATCGAAAGAATAAGCCCATTACTATTCCTCTTGGGAAAACCCTGCCCTCGGATGTTGCAATCAGGATTACTCGTGCCACTAACTGGGATAAGGTTGGCGAACAGATCGGGCTTTTTGCCAAGGAGGTCATCTCTCCTCCATTTATTGCCGATACGATCTACGCTACAGCAACAAAATTGGGAGTGCCGGAACTATTGCCGCCAAACATCATGCCTTCCGATACGCCGAATTTTGGAAAGTTTCTTGAAAGCATCGATCCGCTGAATCACAGTACTACGATAACAGACAACACTGTATTTATCATGATATCGATCGAACACGGCGGAGACGGGCACGGATCCTATGAAAAAGACACAAAATTTGAACGGATAGAATTAGGCGTGGACTAGAAATTTGAGCCCCGTTCAGCCCCCCCAGAGATACACGGATATGGTGATGGACGGGGGATCCTGCCGATCCTTTGTTATTGTGATGCCCGAACCTTCTTCCTTATCGGTGGCGACATACATCACAAGCTCCGATTCGTCGCTGTCGATGAAGGTTCGGCAGCTTTGCAACGCTTCGTTATACGACAGAATGGTTACTATGGCAAAAGATGCGAAAGTTTTATCCGGCTCTTCATACATAGGTGTGAAGAACTCCTGCATCACAAATTCCAAGAGCGGCTCGATATACACCGTCTCATCCGAAGTATTGTTCAGCTGCTGCTCAAACTTCAGATGCATCAGAAGCGACTTTTGCTTCGCAGCGGTCGTTGTAAAGGTGCAGAGAATGCTGCTGCCGTCCGAACACTGAACAGGCATGGCCTTGAATGGCCTGCCGTTTGTGTTCTCAAAATCCACGCTGTTCACATCAATCGACATGCCATATTCGCCCATGATCTCGTTAAACGCCTGCTCGAATTGAGCCGGCGTTTTTTTGTAGGACTCTGTTGGCGGGATATACCCTTTCACATAATCAGCGGCACAGTACACGAAAAATGGAACGGCCGCTGCCAGAAGAATGAGGATTGCCAGTTTTTGTCGGTTCATAGTTTTGCGCTCTTTCAGAAAAATGATACATCTATTGTAACATGGTATTGCTCTGGATAATAAGGAAATGTGTCATAAAACATCTAACAATTTGCAGCATCTTCAGCAAAGGAAAGCATTAGAAGAAGCATTTTTCGGGAGGCCTTTCGCCTTCCGCTTAGCTGCGTTCATGAAAAAGATTCCTTCGGCTTGACATTCTCACACCCACACAGCGCCACAACACATGCGGGACGTTTGTATCGGCACTCCTTGCATGGTTTATTGGCAGGAGCGACGGGCAGCATTTCGTTTTCGCGCCTGGTGCGTGGGACCTGCTGCATCATGCGCTCATAGGGACTGTCGGTAAAATACGTCATAGCACACCGTCCCATTTGCCTTTTTTCTGCACGGCTTCGTTGCAGACCGGCGGCTTTTCCTCTTCGATTTCTTCTTCGTCCTCGTCGTCATATTCGTAGTCGAAGTCCTCCATGCGCGGCGCGGTCTTTGCCGACGCTTTCTTCTTTTTGAAAAAGACGATCGCACCGATGCCGCCGGCAATCAGCAGCGTGACCAAAATCAATGGTGTATTCGACTTACTGTCGCTTGTATCCGATGTTGAATCGGTGTCTGCCGTCGGGCGCGCAGTCGGCATCGGTGTTGGCGTAACCTCGATTTCGTATCCGGCTTCTTCCAGAATTTCCATCAGATCGGCTTCGTCGACCTTGTTGAGAAAGTAGACGTTTTCGCTTTCGGAAGCGCGGTCGATGATGAGGTAGAAATAGTTGCCGTTCTTGGTCACCACCGTGATGAACTGCTTGTCATCGGACGATGTGCCGGAGATGTCGTCCACCAACGTGAGGTTGCCTTCCGGGGTCAATGTCTTGGTGACGGTTGCGGGCGTGGCGGTGGGCGTCGGGGTCGCCGCAGGCTCGCCATTTGCTAACGCCGGAGATGAAAAAACCGCCATGCTCAGAAGCATGACGGTCAGCAGCACCAGCGCGCCGATTGCCTTTTGTCTATTCATGGGATGTTCCTCCTTTTTCCGTGAGCGAGCGCATGATCGTCGCCAGCTCGTCCGGGGTCGCGTCGATCATGTCCACCCGACCCTGTATTTCCAGATTTTCAAGCTCGGTTCGTTTTCGTTCCAGCTGTTTCACGCGCCGTTGCAGACTTCTGATTTTTGTCTTGTGCTTTTCGATTTCGGCGTCGATCCGTTCGATTCTTGGATTCATATTGTTCCTCCTAGTCCAAGCGGCCAAAGGCGTAAAAGTGCGATTTGTAGTATTTTGTGTTGATGCTTTTGTACTCGACGCCGTTGCCCGCGCAGTGGATCATCATGTCGTCGCCGACGTAGATGCCGACGTGCGTGACGGGGTGGCCGATCTCCGCGGCGCGTGCGCCCGTAAAGAAGATCAGATCGCCGGGCCGGGCCTCGCTCTTGGAAACGACCGTCGATCGCTTGTACAGGCCGCGCGCGTTCGTTCTGCCGACGCTTGCAACGCCCGAATGATTGAGCACCCAGCAGACGAAGCCGGAGCAATCGAACCCGGTGCCCGGCTTACTGCCGCCCCAGACGTAGGGATAGCCAAGGTACTTGTTTGCCTCTTTGATCAGCGCGGCAAAGTCGGGATCGGACAGCGCTTCGGGCGGGATTTCGTATGCTTCCGGCGGCGT
>CAYTHS010000048.1:0-20306 GCA_964437665.1 uncultured Oscillospiraceae bacterium | reverse complement strand
TTTCGTCTCAATCTGCAAGCCGATCCAGCATAACTGCATCTTTCAGACTTTAGAAGCACACCAAAAGGTGTGCTTCTAAAGTCTGAGACCATGTACACATGCTGGTCAGTATCCTAAAAAAAAGGCGCCATGAATCTCAAAAGCCGGCGATCCACAGTTCCAAGTACTTGCATGCTTTCTTAGGATATCTTTGCTTTTGTTTGTTCCAGCGCGTTTTCTATGCAAAAAACCCAACTCCAGTTGCCTGAATTGGGTTTTTTATCGGGATGTATCTTTCGATTGGTTCGGTTATTTTGCTTCGGCGATGGCGACCGCAACGGCGACCGTCGCGCCGACCATCGGGTTGTTGCCCATGCCGATAAGGCCCATCATCTCAACGTGCGCCGGAACCGACGACGAACCCGCAAACTGCGCGTCTGAGTGCATGCGGCCCATGGTGTCGGTCATCCCGTAAGACGCGGGGCCGGCTGCCATGTTGTCCGGATGCAGCGTACGTCCTGTGCCGCCGCCGCTGGCGACGGAGAAATATTTCCTGCCGTTTTCAACGCACCATTTCTTATAGGTGCCGGCGACAGGATGCTGGAACCGCGTCGGGTTGGTGGAGTTCCCCGTGATGGAGACGTCCACGTTTTCATGACGCATGATGGCAACGCCTTCATTCACGTCGTCCGCGCCGTAGCAGCGTACCTTGGAGCGGTCGCCGTCCGAAAACGGCGTGACCTTGACGACCTTGAGTTCGCCGGTCGCGTAATCGTAATCGGTTTCGACATGCGTAAAGCCGTTGATGCGGGAGATGATATAAGCCGCGTCTTTTCCGAGACCGTTCAGGATGACCTGAAGGGGTTTGGTGCGCACCTTGTTGGCAGTCTTGGCGATGCCGATCGCGCCTTCGGCGGCGGCGAAGCTCTCGTGCCCCGCTAAGAAGCAGAAACAATTGGTCTCTTCGCGCAGCAGCATCGCGGCGAGATTGCCGTGTCCGCGGCCAACCGTGCGCTGGTCGGCGACCGAGCCGGGAATGCAGAATGCCTGCAGACCGATCCCGATGGCTTCCGCCGCTTTGTCCGCCGTCGTTGCGCCCGATTTGATCGCGATGGCCGCGCCGACGGTATAGGCCCAGCATGCGTTTTCAAACGCGATGGGCTGAATGCTGCGGACGATACCGAACGTATCGACGCCCTTGGCGTCTACAATCGCCTTTGCTTCATCGATATCTTTGATGCCGTACTTATTCAACTCGGCGTTGATTTTATCGATTCTTCTTTCGTAACCTTCAAATGTAGCCATAGATGCCTCCTTACGCGTTGCGCGGATCGATAACCTTGACGGCCTGATCGAAACGCCCGTAGGTACCGATATTCTTCTCGTACGCTTCCTTCGGATCGACGCCCTTTTTGATCGCATCCATCATCTTGCCGAGACTGACAAACTGATAGCCGATAATCTCGCTGTTTTCGTCAAGCCCGATAGCGATTACATAGCCTTCCGCCATTTCAAGATAGCGCGCACCCTTGACTTTGGTCCCGTACATGGTACCGATTTGGGAGCGCAGCCCTTTGCCGAGGTCCTCAAGCCCTGCGCCGACGGGAAGCCCGCCTTCCGAAAACGCGCTCTGCGTACGGCCGTAAGCGATCTGCAGGAACAGTTCGCGCATTGCGGTATTGATTGCGTCGCAGACGAGGTCCGTATTGAGCGCTTCCAGAATGGTCTTTCCGGGCAGGATTTCGGAAGCCATTGCCGCAGAATGCGTCATGCCGCTGCAGCCAAGCGTTTCAATCAGCGCTTCCTCGATGACGCCGTTCTTTACATTCAGGGTAAGCTTGCACGCGCCCTGCTGTGGCGCGCACCAGCCGACGCCGTGAGTTAAACCGCTGATATCGGTAATCTGTTTTGCTTTGACCCACTTGCCCTCTTCGGGAATCGGAGCGGGATCATGCTTTGCGCCTTTGGCGACGCATACCATTTCTTCCACTTCATTTGAATATTGCATATCGTGGAATCTCCCTTCATGTTAATCTGTTTCCAAACTATATCAGCGTATAGTATAGCACTGGGAAACAGACGATTTCAATATGAACTTTAATATACATACTTATTTTGTAGGAAACTCTGTGGCCGCACAACGCAGCACTGTACAATGCTCGCATTCTTTGATATTTTCATGCGGAACCTTTGCAGGCTATGCTATACTGTGTTCAGAAACGATCAACAGGAGGGCTTTCCCTTTGCAATATATTTTTCTCGCGCTGTATTTTTCGGTTGCGGCGACCCACCTCTATTCGTGTGTCCATACGGGCAGGCACACGCTTCGTAAAATTACCAAGTGCTTATTGATGCCTCTGTTAGCGCTATGCTACCGATTGTTTGCAGTTGAGTTTTCCGCGCTGGTGTTTGCTGCGTTGATCTTTGGTTTTCTTGGAGATGCGTTTCTGCTTGCGCCGGAATGGAACTGGTCGTTTGCAGCCGGCCTCGGCGCGTTTGCCGTGGGGCATGCATTCTACATCGCCCATATCCTTGTAACGCTTCCGGTATTGCCCGGCTGGCATGTATTTGCGTTTATCGCGCTGGCCTGCCTGATGATCGCGTTGCCTTTTCTGCGGTATCTTTGGCCGGGGCTGCCGCGCTCCCTGCGGGCGCCCTGCCTTGTCTACATTCTTGATATTGGCTTTATGGCAGGCTGTACGGTCCTTTTTGCCTTCTCAGGCTTGCCAGGCTTTCCCTGGCTTGCCGCAATCGGCGGACTGCTTTTCGTCGTTTCCGACGCTGCGCTTTCGATCGACGCGTTTAGAAAACCGATTTCGAATCGTTATATCATCGTAATGAGCACATATATTGCAGCACAGACGCTGCTTGCCGCTGCGTTTGCGCTAAGCTGAAGGAGGCATTATGGAATCTATCATCCTGATTGTTTCTCTCTGTATTTTTGCATGCACACTGCTGGCTCTGTTTTTTCTTTACCGCGGGCAGCAGTCGTTTCAGCGTGAACTGCGCGACGGACTGAACCGTTCGCTTTCCGACCTGCGCCGCGAGTTGACGGAGGGCATGCAGGCCTCCGTCTCCAACCTTGGACGTATGATTCTCGAGCAGCAGAAAGTGTCCGCGGAACAGAGTGAAACACGCTTCAAGACATTTGAGGTCACCAACGAACAAAAACTCGAGGCTATTCGCGTTACCATAGAACGCAGGCTCGTTCACTTGCAGAATGAGAACGCGCAGAAGCTTGATGAAATGCGAAAAATTGTGGATGAAAAGCTTCAGAAAACGCTGGAAACCAAGGTCGCACAATCCTTCCAGCTTGTTAATGAACGTCTTGAACAGGTCTATAAGGGATTAGGGGAAATGCAAACGCTTGCCGCGGGCGTAGGCGATCTGAAAAAGGTGCTCTCCAATGTGAAAACGCGCGGTATCCTCGGTGAAATCCAGCTTGGGGCGATTTTGGAAGAAATACTTGCCCCTGAGCAGTACGAGCGCGACGTTGTCATCAAGCCCGGAACCAAGGAGAACGTTGAATACGCCGTAAAAATTCCTGCCGACGACGACAAGCCCGTACTCCTGCCGATCGATTCGAAATTTCCCGCAGATTTGTACGCAAAGCTGCAGAGCGCTTATGAATCCGGTTCGAAGGAGGCCGTAACGACCGCCCGTACCGCATTGATCCAGCGGATCCGGCAGGAAGCGGTTAAAATTCGTGATAAATATATTGATCCGCCGAATACCACCGATTATGCGTTTATGTTTCTTCCGTTTGAAGGTTTGTACGCGGAGGTGACGAGCCGCGGACTTACGGAAGAGTTGCAGCGCTCCTGCCATGTGATCCTGGCGGGGCCGTCGAATATGGCTGCGCTGCTGAACACCGTCCAGATGGCCTATCGTTCCTTTGCAATTCAGCAGCGGAGTAGCGAAGTATGGCGCGTCCTCGGCGCGGTTAAGTCGGAATTCGCAAAATTCAGCGACATTCTTGCCAAGTCGCGCAACCATCTGCGCCAGGTGGACGAGGATCTTGATAAACTAATCGGCGCACGAACGCGGGCAATCACGCGCAAGCTGCATTCCGTCGAGCAGCTCGACGACGCAAACGGCAGCCTCCTTTTGGGTACGGACAGTATCCCGACGGACGAGGATTCGGTCGACGGCGACGAGTCAAACGATAACACATCTGCGGGCGGTCCAGGGGTCGCCAATTAGAGATTATTATGCGAACAAGTCGAAAACAGCCGAAAAAAGTCCCGTTTATCGGGGCTTTTTGGTTACGGCTTGTTTCGCCGCTTACGCGGGTCCGTTAAGAAAACAGCCTCTTTCGAGGGAAATAGTAAGAGGATACATGATGTATGGAAAAGTGAAAGCAGCGACTTGGGACGCTTGCAGGCACCAGAGGCTTTCGCCGAAAAGCAATCCGCTCGTTTTATTGGCGCTCTTGATTAAAAAAAGTGGATCGAGCTTACCCGGAAAAGAGCGTAATCATAAGCTAGGGGAAAGCGCCTGTTCGTCTTGCATTGACCCACGTAAGCAAAGACCGGTTTTTGGTTCCATTTTAGCGGTTAAGTCCGCGTTTGCATTTTGCCTGAATTTGCGTATAATGAAATCGCGCCCGGGTTATCGGTCTGCTTACGGCGGGGCGGACGGGCGATGGAGTTTGGAGGAATAACATAATCATGCACAGCCACATAAACAAATCGGTTAAAATGCTCACCACCGCGGGCGTTCTGGCGGCGGCGATCGTGCTGCTGACAACGCTTGTTTCGATCCCGATGCCCGGCGGACTTGGGTATATCAATCTTGGCGACGCGGGCGTTCTGCTCGCCGGTGCGATGCTCGGCGGCGGCTGGGGCGCGCTTTGTGCGGGCGCGGCTTCCGCCCTGAGCGATATCCTGCTCGGCTGGGGCGTATATGCGCCGGCAACCCTGATTATCAAAGGGACTGCGGCGCTGATTGTCGGGGCGCTGTTCACAAGAACGGAAAAACATGTGCGTTATCTGTTCTTTTATCTGGCTGCTTTGGTCGTGCCGGCCGGTTACTTTTTTTATGAAACGCTGTTATATGGCTCTGCGGCGGCGATACCGAATATTCCGTTCAACGCCATGCAGTGCATCGCCGGTGCAGGCGTGGCGCACGCTATGACGGTGCTTCTGCAGAAAACCAAGCTTTTTTCTCCGGAAAACGCGCTGCTTCCCGTTTGTGCGGAAATCTTGCGAGAGCCGAAGAACGGCCCGGATCTGGTGCTAATTGCAAAAAGGAAGATGGCGTCTGTCATAAAAAAAGCCGGCGACTTGCTTTCGGTGCAAGGCTATACGGCACGGCTGGTCGTGATCGACGACGCATATGCGTTCGAGCGTTTGAGCGCTGCGAAGAAAGAGCGTTTCCTTCCCCCGGAAAAGCCGTTTGTCCGCGTTGAAGATGCGGAAACGACGCCGGAAGAAGTGATGCATGCGGCGCTGGAAGCGGTAAAGTCATGATACACGACAGTGCGGCGGACCTGATTGGACATACGCCGCTGTTTCATGCCAAACGCTTTTCGGAGCGGATGGAAACGGATGCGGATATCGTTGTAAAGCTTGAAAGCAGGAATCCTGGTGGCAGCGCAAAGGACCGCGTCGCGCTGGAAATGATCGAAGCGGCCGAGCGGCGCGGGGAACTCAAGCCGGGCGCTACGCTGATCGAGGCGACGAGCGGCAACACCGGCGTGGGGCTTGGCGTCGTAGCGGCGGTGAAAGGGTATCGCGTTATCCTGACCATGCCGGATACGATGAGCGTGGAACGCATCAAAATCCTGCGTGCGCTCGGCGTGGAAGTCGTACTGACCGAAGGCGTGCGCGGCATGGCGGGCGCAAATGAAGAAGCGGACGAAATACTGCGAAAATCGCCTGGCGGGATGCGCATGCTGCAGTTTGACAATCCGGACAACCCCGCTGCGCACGAAAAGACGACCGGCCCGGAAATCTGGGCGGATACGAAGGGAAGGCTCAACGCATTGGTCGCCGGCGTCGGGACCGGCGGCATGCTTTGCGGTACGGGGCGGTATTTGAAATCGAAAGATCAGTCGGTTCAGGTGGTTGCGGTGCAGCCTGCAGAATCGCAGGTGCTGACAGGCGGAAGCGCGGGGGCACACGGAATACAGGGGATAGGCGCGAACTTTGTGCCGGGTAATTATGACTCGTCTATCGTGGACCGCGTGATAGCGGTCGAAACCGGGGAATCCGTCCGGGCCGCACGGACGTTTATGCGCACGGAAGGCGTGCTCTGCGGCGTTTCCGGTGGAGCCGCGCTTCTTGCGGCCGTACGGTACGCAGCGCTCACAAAACGTGCCGGGCAGCGGATTGTCGTGATTCTGCCGGATACGGGGGAGCGCTATCTTTCCACAGAATTGTTCCGCTGAAGCCTGCGTGCGGCGCCTGAGAGCAAAAGTTTGAAACCACGTCCACAATCTCCCGCGGAGCCGGTATTGTGCCTGGCCCGCGGGATACTATATTTAGTGGTAGTCCGTCGGAATCTTGAACAATATATTACAATATTTAGATTCCTATTGCCAAACCACGGCGAACTTATGTAAAATTTCATATTAGGAGATCGCTATGGATTATTATGATATTCGACGTTTTTTTAGAAAACTGAAGCATAAGTTTATCATGTGGCTCAAACGCTTTTTACGTTCGATTTACTTCATGGGGAAACCGATGTGTATTTTTATTGCATGCTCCACAATATTTGTACTGATCGGTATCATTCTGATTGCTTCCATCCCCGGGGCGCGGCATAAAAAGGCGGAAGCAATGGCTGTCGAGGCGGCAGCGCTGACAACGCCGACGCCGACGGTATCTATCAGCCCGACGCCCGAGCCGACGCCTGAACCCACGCCTACGATCTGGATTGAAAAAGGCGAAGAGGGCGAAATTGTAATAGAACTGCAAAAGCGCCTCATGGAACTTGGATATCTGGGGATCGATGAACCGACGAGCTATTACGGCAACGCGACGAAATACGCCATGGAGCTCTTTCAACGCCAGCATGAGCTGCAGCAGGACGGCATTTGCGGCGATATTACATATGCGCTTCTCAACTCGGAGGATGCAAAGCCTTACGTTATGTATGAAGGTGCGGAAGGCGACGATATCGAGGCTTTTCAGGATCAGCTGATCGAACTGGGATATCTGGACGAAAATCAGAGAACCGGGTATTATGGCTCGGACACGGTGAGCGCCGTAAAAAAGTTCCAGCATCGTAATTACCTTACCGAGGACGGTAAAGCCGGAGAAAAAACGCTGGAGGCTATAAACTCTGCAGACGCGCGCGTTTCCTATACGAAAGAACAGGAAATTGCGGAAGAAAAGAAGAAGCAGGAGAAACTGGCTCGGGCCTCTTCGGCAGAAGGGCGTATCGACAAGCTGATTTCCATTGCAAAGAAACAACTGGGCGATCCTTATGTGCTCGGAAAGAGCGGCCCGGATTCTTTCGATTGCTCCGGACTCGTGTACTACTGCCTGCGTCAGGTCAATGTTTATACCCGCCGACTGAACGCATCCGGGCTCTCAAAAACATCCAGTTGGACGAAGATTTCGAGCCTCGGCAGCGTCAAGCGGGGCGATTTGCTCTTCTTCAAATCGGACGACAGCAGCTCGGTCGGCCATGTCGGTATATATATCGGCGGAGGAGAAATGATAGACGCGTCGTCGGCAAACGGAAAAGTGGTGCGCAGGAGTGCAAAGAGTTCATATTGGCGCAGAAACTTCGTTTGCGCAAGAAGGCCGATCGAGTAGTATATGCAGGCCAAAGGGCGGTGCAATAAGCGCACCGCCTTTTTTATGGCGCTATGGCCGGCCGCCTTGCAATCAAGCGTTGGATACAGTATGATGATACCCGAATTACACATTCTGCCGTACTGCGCGGCGGACGGAATAGAGACACTAATTCCAATCTGTGAGGGATGAAGATATGGCTTACCCGAATGAACTGATCAGAAATTTTTCAATCATCGCGCACATCGATCACGGCAAGTCTACGCTTGCTGACCGGATGATGCAGCTTACGGACACTGTCGCTGAACGGGACATGGAAGAACAGCTTCTCGATTCGATGGATATCGAACGAGAGCGCGGTATTACCATCAAGTCTTCTGCCGTTCGTATGTTTTATGATCATGCGGACGGTAAGCGCTACATGTTCAATTTGATCGACACGCCGGGGCATGTGGACTTTAATTACGAGGTCAGCCGGGCGCTGGCCGCCTGTGAGGGCGCTGTGCTCGTTGTGGACGCGACGCAAGGGATAGAGGCACAGACGCTCGCGAACGTGTATCTTGCCGTTGACAACGGTCTTGAGGTTGTGCCGGTCATCAACAAGATCGATCTGCCGAGTGCTGAACCGGATTTTGTTGCGCAGGAAATCGAGGACGTTATCGGCATCGAAGCAAAAAACGCGCCGAAGATATCTGCAAAAAACGGAACGAACATCGAACAGGTGCTCGCTGCGGTCGTCGAGTTGATACCCCCGCCGGCAGGGGATCCGGAAAAGCCGTTGACCGCGCTGGTGTTCGACTCAATTTATGATAACTACAAGGGCGCGCTTTCCTATGTGCGTGTTTTCGACGGAACGGTGCGTGAGGGGATGCGCATCCGCTCTATGGCTACCGGGCATGAATTTGAAGTCACGGAAGTCGGCGTATTCACTCCCGCGCTTTGCGCGGCGGAAGAACTAACCGCCGGCGAAGTCGGCTATATTGCCGCGTCGATCAAAAGCGTTGCGGAAACAAAAGTTGGCGACACGATCACGTCTGCACAGCATCCCGCTGGGAAACCGCTTCCAGGGTATAAAAACGTAAACCCGATGGTGTTCTGCGGCATTTATCCCGCGGACGGCGCACACTACGACGACTTGCGCGATGCGCTTGAAAAGCTGAAGCTCAACGACGCTTCGCTTTCCTATGAACAGGAAACTTCCATTGCGCTCGGTTATGGTTTCCGCTGCGGGTTTCTTGGACTATTGCACATGGAGATCATTCAGGAGCGCCTGGAGCGGGAATTCGATCTGGATCTGGTGACGACGGCGCCGAGCGTTGTGTACAGGGTCATAACCACGTCCGGCGAAGAGAAAATGATCGACAACCCGACAAACCTCCCGCCCGTGACGGAAATCGAGATGATCGAGGAACCCGTGGTCAGTGCGTCGGTGATGACGCCGTCCGAATATGTCGGTTCCATTATGGAGATTTGTCAGGAGCGCCGCGGTGTGTTCGTCGACATGAATTATATTGACAAAACACGCGCGAGCATCCATTATATTCTGCCCCTTAACGAGATTATTTATGATTTTTTCGACCAGCTTAAGTCGAGGAGCCGCGGGTACGCGTCGTTCGATTATGAGCTGAAGGGATACGAGAAATCCGACTTGGTCAAACTGGATTTCCTTCTCAACGGAGACTGCTGCGACGCGCTTTCGACCATTGTGCACAAAGAACGCGCCTATGCGAAAGGGCGCGCGGTTGCGGAGCGTCTGCGCGAGGTTATTCCGCGGCAGCAGTTTGAAATACCGATTCAGGCGGCGATCGGCGGAAAGATCATTGCGCGAGAAACGGTCAGGGCGGTTCGGAAAGACGTGCTTGCCAAGTGTTACGGCGGCGATATCACACGCAAAAAGAAACTGCTTGAAAAACAAAAGGAAGGAAAGAAGCGCATGCGCCAGATCGGCACGGTCAGCCTGCCGAGCGAGGCGTTCATGAGCGTTCTGCGCATCAACTGAGCTATGGCGGGTATTTATCTGCATATCCCATTTTGTGTAAAAAAATGCGACTACTGTGACTTCGTTTCGTTTTGTGACCGCGATTCGATCGAGCGGTATGTCTCGGCGTTGATTCGTGAAATCGAGATGACAGCGGAGGCGAAGCTAGTCCGGAACGGATACGAAACCGTGTTTTTCGGCGGCGGTACGCCTTCGTTGCTCTCCGGCGGGCAGTTGCGTCGGATTATGGATGCGCTGAAGGTGAATTTCCCAATCTCGATGGAAGCCGAGTGTTCCATGGAGTGCAACCCCGGCACGGCGACCCCTGCAAACTTAAGGGCGTACCGTGCGGCGGGGATCAACCGCCTTTCGATCGGGCTGCAGTCGGCAAACGACGCGCTGCTTGAGAGCGTTGGCCGCATCCACAGCTTTGCGCAGTTCACGGACACGCTGCGGCATGCGCGGGACGCAGGGTTTGAAAGCATCGGAACGGACGTTATGCACGGCCTGCCTGGGCAGACGCAGAGCGATTATCTGCGTACGCTCGGGGCGGTCTGCGGCGCTGGAGTGCGCCATGTATCGGCGTACGCGCTTACGCTGGCGGAAGGCACGCCGCTTCATGAGCGCGTGCAGTCCGGCGAAACCGTACTCCCCGATGCGGACGAGGTTGCGGATATGCAGGATGCTGGTATCGAATACCTGGAGTCGCGGGGGTTTGCGCGCTACGAAATCAGCAATTTTGCGCAGGCTGGCTACGAGTGCCGGCATAATCTGAACTACTGGGAGAACGGCGAATATCTTGGGCTGGGCATAGCGGCACATTCCGCCGTGCGGCTCAGACAATGGACCCGCTATTCCAATGTTGAGACACTGAAAGAGTATTTCCGCCTGATTGGACGCGGCAAACGACCCGTGCAGGAAACCATACGCCTCTATCCGGCGGACGAAATGTTCGAGTGCGTCATGCTTGGACTGCGGCTCGTACGAGGTGTGGACCGAAAAGCGTTTTTTGATCGTTTTGGAGTAGATATGGCGCAGGCGTATCCGCAGGCAATGGAAAAACTGCGTTTATACGGCTGGATTGTTGAAACGGACGAGAGAATCGCACTGAACCGAAGGGGACTCGATCTGCAGAACGAAGCGCTGGATTTATTTATGTGACGACGCGTGGCGCGGCGACATAACCGCGCTTTATTTAACCATGCCGCGGGAACGCGACGGGGGTGTTTTTTGCAGGATGCCTGAATTCACTGGAATGTCACATTTTTGATACAGCGCTCGCTTGACATCGCATCATAGAGGTGCTAAATTTTTGGTATCGGTTAGCACTCGATGAAACAGAGTGCTAATAATATGAAACCTGCTCTTCGCTGGTGTTCGGGAAAGGAGGCGGCGGCGATGGATTTGGACGCAAGGAAGATTTGCATCCTCAAAGCGATTATCGACGAATATATCGTATCCGCCTCGCCGGTCGGTTCCCGCGCAATCAGCAAGCGGGACGGTTTCAACCTTTCGAGCGCGACGATCCGGAACGAAATGGCCGACCTTGAGGAACTGGGTTACCTTGAACAGCCGCATACTTCAGCGGGACGAATCCCGTCGGACAAGGCTTACCGCCTGTACGTCAATCAGATGATGCACAAAGCTGCGCTGAGCTCAGCCGAAATCCGTCTGATAAAAAAACACATGACCGCAAAGCTGGATGAAGTCGAGACGGTCATGAAGCAGACGGCCCAGGCGCTCTCCGCCGTGACGCATTATACGGCCATGATCATGCCGCCGATGCTTGCGGCAAACAGACTCAGGCATATTCAGATCGTTCCTTTGCAGACAGGACGGGCGTTGCTTGTGATCGTTACCTCCGCGGGATTTGCAAAAGACGCGGTCATCCGTGTGCCGGAAGAGATCGATTCGATTGAACTGGCGCGGATTTCCCGCATGCTCACAAGGCGGTTTTCGGACTGCAGGCTGGACCGTCTTGGCGAGATGATATCCCAGGAGATGGACGGCGAGCTTTACGAAAGAAGAGTTTTTCTAAACTCGATGATAGAAACCATCGAGCATAAAATTGAGCCGGAGGATCAGAACGTACAGCTTTCCGGTGCGAACAACATGCTGCACTATCCTGAATACAGCGATGTGAACAAAGCGAAAATGTTCCTTGCGGCTGTGGAAGGGCGCACCACGTTGTATGAGCTGCTTAAGAGGGCGAGCAGGCTGGAATTTTCAGTCACGATCGGTGGGGAAAATGAAGACGAAATGCTCAAGGATTGCAGTATCGTAACGGCAACCTATAAAGTTGGCGACGAACCGATGGGGTCGTTCGGGATTATCGGACCGACCAGGATGCATTACGGAAAAGTAATTTCAGTCCTGGAATATATGCGCAAGTGTGTTTCCGAAATGCTGACGAGCGAAATCGACGGCAAAAACAACGATAATTGAGCAGGAACAGGAGAACGAACATTGGGTAAGATCAAAGAACCAAAGGAAACGGCCGTGGAATTGGAAGAAGAGGTCGTGAACCCCGAGCCTGAGGAGGCGGAAACGGAAGCGACCGAAGAACAGGCCGAACAGACGGTGAAATCCGAGCCGGATTCCTATACGCTGACGGCGGAAGAATTCGCGGCGGCAAAAGCGCATATCGAAGCGCTGCAGAAGGAGAAGGACGAAACCGTACAGTTGCTGAAGCGGATCCAGGCGGATTTTGATAATTTCAGGCGCAGGAACACGAGTGTCCGGCTCGAAAGCTATGAAGAAGGCAAGCGGGACACGATAAAAGAACTGCTGCCGGCGCTGGACAGCTTCGACCGTGCGATTGAAAACGCTGGTGAAAGCGAAAAAGGGTATCTCGAAGGGTTGATGCTTGTACGTAAACAGATTATGGACGCGCTTGCAAAGCTTGGCCTGGAGGAAGTTGAAGCGTGCGGGCAGTTTGATCCGAATCTGCACGACGCGGTGCTTCGGGAAAAAGACGAAAACGCAGAAAGCGGTCATGTGCTGCAGGTTATGCAAAAGGGCTACCGCGTCGGCGATCGCATTATCCGCCACTGCATGGTGAAAGTAGCGGAATAAACCCTTAAGGGGATTTGCAATATATTTTATAACAATACAGATTACAAGAATAGCTGGAGGGCAACAATTATGGGTAAAATCATTGGTATCGACCTGGGCACGACGAATTCCTGCGTCGCGTTCCTTGAAGGCGGCGAACCGGTCGTTATTCCGAATTCCGAGGGCGCGCGCACCACGCCTTCCGTCGTAGCGTTCAAAGACGGCGAGCGCATGGTAGGAAACATCGCCAAACGTCAGGCAATTACGAATCCGGACCGTACGGTCGCTTCGATCAAGCGCGATATGGGGTCCAAGAGAAAAGTACATATCGAAGGCAAGGACTATACGCCGCAGGAAATTTCCGCGATGATTCTGCAGAAGCTCAAACAGGACGCGGAGGCATACTTGGGGGAAACCGTGACGCAGGCGGTCATTACCGTGCCGGCTTATTTTACGGATTCCCAACGCCAGGCGACGAAGGACGCGGGACGCATCGCGGGTATGGAAGTGCTCCGCATCATCAACGAGCCGACGGCGGCCGCGCTGGCATACGGCATGGATAAGGAAAACAACCAGAAGATCCTGGTCTACGATCTGGGCGGCGGTACGTTCGACGTTTCCATTCTGGAAATCGGAGACGGCGTGTTTCAGGTCATGGCTACCGCGGGCAACAACCGCCTCGGCGGCGACGACTTCGATCAACTGATTATCGACTATATTGCAGAAAGCTTTAAGCGTGACAACGGAATCGATCTGCGGCAGGACAAGATGGCGCTGCAGCGTTTGAAGGATGCGGCGGAAAAAGCGAAGATCGAGCTGTCTGGCGTTGCGCAGACCACGATTAACCTGCCGTTCATTACGATGGACAAATCGGGGCCGAAACATCTTGACATCACGCTCACGCGGGCCAAGTTCAACGAACTGATTTCCGATCTGGTCGATCAGACCAAGTCGCTGATGCAGAAGTGCCTGGGCGACGCGGGCCTCTCCGCTTCTCAGGTGGACGAGGTCATCCTCGTCGGCGGTTCCTCGCGGATTCCGCTGGTGCAGGAGGTCGTCAAGAAGATCACGGGGAAAGACCCGTTTAAGGGCATCAATCCGGACGAATGCGTTGCGATTGGCGCCGCTATTCAGGGCGGTGTGCTCGGCGGCGAGGTCAAGGACATTCTGCTTCTGGATGTTACGCCCCTTTCGCTCGGCATTGAGACCGTCGGCGGCGTGTTCACAAGGCTGATCGACCGCAACACCACGATTCCGACCAAGAAGAGCCAGATTTTCTCGACTGCAGCGGACGGACAGACCAGCGTGGAAGTCCACGTCCTGCAGGGTGAACGCGAGATGGCGCAGTACAATAAATCGCTTGGACGTTTCCAACTTACCGGCATTGCGCCGGCACCGCGCGGCGTGCCGCAGATCGAGGTTTCCTTCGATATCGACGCAAACGGCATCGTACACGTTTCGGCTAAAGACCTCGGGACCGGCAACGAACAGCAAGTGACCATCACGGCTTCGAGCAACCTCAACGAGGATGAAATCAAGCGTGCGGTTGCGGAAGCTGAGAAATTCGCCGGTGAAGATAAGAAACGCAAGGAAGAAGTGGAAGCAAGGAACCATGCCGACCAGCTCGTCTATACCACGGAGCGTTCCATTCGTGAAATGGGCGACAAGATTGACGCCGCCGGCAAGGAAGAGGTTGAAAAAGCCGTTGCCGACCTGAAGAAGACGCTTGAAGGCAGCGATATCGAGATGATTAAAACCGCCAGCGAGCATTTGACCGAAGTAAGCTACCGTGTGTTCGGCAAGGTTTACGAACAGCAGGCCGCGCAACAGCAGCAGGCTGCGCAGCAGCAATCCGACGGTACGCAGGGCACGGACGAAGCGCAGAGCGAGCCGCAGGACGACGTAGTCGACGCGGATTACGAAGTTGTTGACGACGATAATAAGTAACGAGTCGGTACGGAAAACGAAGGCAGCGGAGGCGCAATGATTTTTGCGCCTCCTTGGCGAGACTTGCGGGCGCGCGCTTACAGCGCGACGCCCGCCCGAACAGATTTTGGTGGCGAAACGGCCACGTACTCTCCCTGACGAGAGGGAAGGGGAATTGGCAGAAAAACGCGATTATTATGAAATACTGGGCGTTTCCAAAACCGCGACGGAGAGTGAAATCAAGAGCGCGTTTCGTAAAAAGGCAAAGGAATGCCACCCCGATTTGCACCCCGGCGATAAGGTTGCGGAAGCGCAGTTCAAGGAGCTCAACGAGGCTGCGGAAGTACTCGTCGATCCGGAAAAACGGGCGAAATACGATCAGTTCGGACATGCGGCGTTCGATCCGTCCATGGGTGGGCAGGACCCGTTTGCTGGCGGAGGCTTCAGTGGATTCGGCGATCTTGGCGATATACTCGGTCAGATGTTCGGCGGCGGGTTCGGCGGATTCGGGGGCTCTTCGCGGAACGGTCCCGTTCCCGGCGACGATTTAAGATACAGCATTACGATCGGGTTTGAGGAAGCGGCGTTCGGTGCGGAAAAAGAGATCGTCATCCCCCGGGAGGAGGTCTGCACTTCTTGCGGCGGTACGGGCGCAAAGGCCGGCACGCAGCCGATCAAGTGTAAAACGTGCAATGGCACGGGGCAGGTGCGCACGCAGCAAAATACGATTCTTGGGTCGTTTACGTCGACGCGCCCATGCGCGGCGTGCCGGGGAACGGGGAAGATCATTGAAGACCCGTGCCCTGAGTGCCGTGGGGCGGGACGCGTACGTAAAAACACAAAGAAGCATCTGAAAATTCCCGCGGGAATCGATAATGGACAGACGCTTCGCCTCCCGGGACTTGGCAGCGCCGGACACAGAGGCGGGCCAAACGGCGACCTGTATGTGACCGTCAGCGTACGGCCGCACAAAACGTTCGTGCGCAAAGGGTTCGACCTGCTTATGGAAATGCCGATTACGTATACGACCGCGGCGCTCGGCGGAAGCATTACCGTCCCGACGCTGAACGAAACGGTGAAATATAACGTTCCTGCAGGAACGCAGACCGGAGCGACATTCCGCCTGCGCGAAAAAGGGATTCAGCGTCTGAACACAAGCGGTAAAGGCGACCTGCTTATTACTGTTAAGGTCGAGGTGCCAAAGCACCTGTCGGACGAGCAGAAAACGCTGCTTGAGCAATATGCGGCGACGCTTGGCGAAAGCGGTGAGGGCCGCGGCGGCAGACGCGGGGTGTTTAACCGCGCGGGCAGCCGGAAATAAGGTAAAACAATCGAAACAAAGCCACCCGGAAACGGGCGTTCATATTCTGTCAAAAAAGTCCTGTATCAGGGACTTTTTTGACAGAATAGAGACATGCTGACAGAGAAGAAAGCAATCGGGCGGATCATCTTTCGCCGGAGGTCGCGTACATCGACGGAACGCACGTCAAAGCCAACGCGAACATGAAAAAGCAGGACAAACGGGCGATTAACCGCAGTTACCAACTGGGTCAAGCTGAAATATGCCGCCATGAATCTCAAAAAGCTGGCGATCCACAGGTGGAAGGATACGCATCCTTTCTTACGATATCTTTGCTCCTGTCTGTTTCAATCCATAATACATACCAAGAACCCGATTCCAGCTCACTAAAATCGGGTTCTTTGACAGGCTGAAGCGGCCGTGTTAGGCTGTGTCTTCTGCGCTTTAGCCGCCTAAAACAGATATCCGGAGCTTTTCATAACGGCGAGCAGCTTTTCCCAGGTGGACTGCGCTAATAAAAACTGTCGATGGTGTTTTTTAACGTTCTTGCGGTACTTGCGGAATTCATCCGTGATGGCAAGGAATCCGTCGTTTTCAAAATGCGCGGCGAACTTCGGCAGAACGCGTTCGAGCGTTTGCTCCATGGACTGCATTTCCGTTTCAAAGCGTTCGCGCTGCGTAATATAGACCAATAGCGGTTTGTAACGTACCCAGCCCGTGCAGGCGCTTAAGAAGCGTTTTGTCACGGCGCGCTCCGCGGACGTAATCGGCTTTAATTGCGTCGGCAGGACGCCGTCGAGCAGGTGGCGATAGATGGAAAAACCGTCGTGGAACGCGTAACAGGGAATCTGGCGTACGGTTCGCTCCTGCAGCAGGGCGGAAAGAAAGGTGTCTTCGCCGCGCGCGCCAGGCGGGTTGTAAAACGGGAATGTGCGCGAAGGATTGGTCAGGTTGATGCAGAGGTTCGCGCCGGAGATGAACTTACACCGGTTGATTTCCGGAACGTCCGTACTCCGCCGCCACGTCAGAATGTCGGTGGAAGCGTACGTTACGCCACCGGTTCGCATCAGGCTCTCGATACTTTCCCAGTTGATGATATCGTTGCTGATGGCCCCGATAAACGCACAGAATTCGCTTTTGTCGAGCTGCGGCCCGAAAGCGATCTGCGGAATTGGCGAAACATAACCGCAGTGCAGACCATTGGTATAATCGGCGTGTCCGATTTCGTTAAGATGGCTCAAAAGCACTTGCTGACCGCTCCAGAGACAGGTACCGTGGTTGTTGGTGACGGCCAGCGGATATTCGTCGTCGTCCAGAAAGAGCAGATAATCGATCTGGTTTTCCAGCGCGGCGTAAAGGATGGCGTTGCGCTTGCCCGCATATCCTGCGCTGAACACGCTGCGCAGTTCCGACTGGGAAAACAGACCGCCCTGTTCCAGCCGCTCGACGCTGTGCAGTGCGTTTTTTGCGCCCAGAAAGACGATGCGGTCGAATTGGTCGACCATCTCCTGGCTGAGGTTGGTATAATCGGTCGACTGTGTTCGCAGATAGTCCAGATCATACGCGACGAACAGGCTCAAGCTGACCTGTGTATCAGCCGGAAGCTTTTGCTTTGCTTCTTTCCATGTGTTGATATAGGCGCCGAGCACTTTGCGAAAGCTCTTTCTTCCGGTCGCAAAACCGATTCCAAAACGAATCTTTTTCATAGCCGCTCCTTTCAAAAAATCTATAAAAATAAGAACCCCCAACGAGCCCCTCTTAACGCTATAATAGCATAAACAGGCGGTTTTGTCGAATTGCTCCGCTATCAGGGCAAGGTGCCAAGGCGGTTTTTCGTCGCATTGCGTGGATTCAAAATAACGACAAATCCGAAAAATGTATGCAGAAATTAAGGATTACATGCACAGAATCGTATTATGGATGTAGACAAAATAAAAGGAGGGCGGACTTTGCGGCAAACGATGCGTACAAACGAACAGATTGCAGCCATATACGAGCGGAACGCGGATTCGGTCTACCGCGTGTGCATGCTGTTTTTTCGCGGACGCGTGCAGGATGCGGAAGATGCGGTGCAGACCACGTTTTTAAAACTCCTCGGCAATTCGACGCGATTCGAGGGCCTTTCGCATGAGCGGGCATGGCTGATCGTGACGGCTTCCAACACGTGTAGGGACATGCTTGCTTCCGGCTGGAGCAAACGCGTGAGCGCCGATGAGGAACGCGTTCTGGCGCAGGCGGCGCCGTTTCAGACGGACGAAACGCTCAAAAGCGTGATGGCGCTGCCGGAACGCTATAAGGCGGCGATCTACCTGTATTACTACGAGGGGTATTCCTGCCGGGAAATTGCGCGGTATATGAAAAAGACGGTAAATTCCGTCTGGGGATATCTCCACGAAGGGCGCCGGCTGCTGAAGGCTGCGATTAAGGAGGGCGACGATTTTGCGGAATAAAATGATCTTTGTGTCGATCGATTCCATTGCGCTTGGCGAAGGACGAAAAGCGGCGTTGCTGGATTCGGTCCTTGCCCGGGCGGATATGCAGAGAGCGAAACAAATGAGCGAAGCAAAACAGAAAACACGGAAAAGGGCCAGAACATGGATGGCTGCCGCGGCTTGTCTAGCGATGTTGCTTTGTACGCTTGCCTGCATTCCGAAGACGCGCGCGGCAATGCTGACATGGTTTAATCAGACGTTTCGTATTGGCGATTACATGGCCACTTCTCCGGAGGAGCGCGCCGCCGTGCCGGACGTGGAGGATGCGATTGAATCCGTCGGAGAGGAAGAAACGTTTACAACCGTGTTTCTCGCGCAGGAGCACGAGGTGGCGCTGGGTAACTTTTTCATGCAAATCGACGAAGCGGTCTGCGACGGACAGTCCGTCTACCTCTATGGATCTTTGCGTGCAGACCCGCAGATTCCGATGGACGATCAGAACGAAGGTATTTATCAGCCGAGGACGTTTTACCGCTACGACTGCACCGGCGCGTATATGAACTCCTATACACTTCTCAACTACGTCTATAAAGACGATTATATCCCCGACGACTGGGACGGGCGCGGTGACCCCTATTCACAGTCGTATTATGACGATCTTGCAAACGGCGAACTCGGCGTTTCGATGCAGTTGGATCTGCCGCAGGGCGTGGATTTCACCGGTGAACAGGGCATTACGCTTTCTGTGCTTTTCGGCGATTTCGACTGGTCGGACGTGCTGGAAAAAGACGACCCGGCTGCAAGCATCGCCCGTTTCGACGTGCATTTTTCGTTCAATGCGGATACGGGCGAGTTCGGCTCCGTTATCGTCGCGCAAAGCGAAACCGTTTCCTGTTCGCCCACGGGCTTTGTGAGCCTGTTCTTCAAGGACTGGGAGAGCATGACTAACGAAACGATCGAAGTCAGAAACGAATGCGTCGATCTGGCGGGAACGCTCGTAACGCTGGAGAGTCTGGAGCAGCATCTTTCCGGCATGGACGTCACGCTTCGTGTGCATACGCCGGAAGGCTGGACGGACGAGCAGAAGCTGCAGTTCCTGCAGCAACTCGACTTCCGATTCCCGCCGGACGGCTGGGAAGGCGGCGCGTTTACGCGAGCGTATCAGGCGGTGGCATACGACGAAAACGATCCGGAGCTTTTGTCCATCGTCGGCGTTCCGATCCTCCAGAGCGACCTTGCCGGGCGGGATTCCATTGCGATTCAGATCATGTTCCGCACGATGGTGAACTTCAACGGTGCGGACATGCTAAAAGACGGCGGGGTGACCGCGCCTGCACCGGAACAGAGCGGGAACGAAGGCGGCTGGACGCAGGGCGAAGATTTTTCGGAGATTGAACATGGACTGCTTGAAATTCCGCTGTCGTAACAAAAGAAACGGCAAATAGTAAACAAAAGAACCACCCGCAAATTTGAATTGAGTGTATCATTAATTTTATCTTTGCCGAGTGGTTTTTTTACGAGATTATTTTTTATTGACAGTACCTTGACTCTTTGGCAAATGCGCCCTTTCAATCGTTTCCCGGATCGATTGTGACAACGTCCTGTGTGTCCGGGTTCGTTCCTGCCGGCAGCGCCCGGCGGCGCGAGAGGACGATCTGCATGGCGAGAGAAACGGCGCCGCTGATAAGCAGGATAACATAAAAACTCACAAGACGGGAAAGCAGCATGGCCGAAACAACGAGCCCGCTTTGAAACACGACGCGAAAAATGGAAAGGAAGGCGCTTTCGCTGGCGCCGGCCGCGCCGGGCAGCGGGAGAAAGCATACGGCGATATGCAGGACGGACTGCAGCGCAAGAAAGTCGATTACGCCGTATTCGTGCAGCCCAAA
>CAYTHS010000047.1:8680-20666 GCA_964437665.1 uncultured Oscillospiraceae bacterium | reverse complement strand
GTGTTTCTAAAGTCTGAAAGATGCAGTTATGCTGGATCGGCTTGCAGATTGAGACGAAAAACACAGGCGCTGTGGTGCTGCGGCGCGGCTTTTCAACAAGAATTTGCAACTTGAGACGACGAAACTGCGCTTTTGTGATTTTAGAAACACACCCTAATCATCTCGTCGGAATATTTCAAAAACAGAGAATTTTAGGAGTGTGTATGAAGAAATTCGTTATTTGTGTTTGTATTGCCCTGTCATTTTTACTGACGGCCTGCGTTTCGCAAAGCGATTATGATTTAATTGAGGAAAAAGTTGCGATGCTCGAAAGCGAGTATCAGCAATTATCGAAAGACTATTCGTCACTTTCTGAGGAACAGGCAGAACTGGATTCAGCTCTGACGGATTTTTCGCTGAAGCAACAAGAGAAAAACTTGGATTACGATGCGATGTGGAACGCCTTTTTAGAAGTCACTGCAATCCCGGAAGAAGCATATACAACATATGGCTCGGAAAACGGTTTGTCAGGATGCGGCTGGTTGCTTGAGGGGGATATCACGGAAATATCGACGTACAACAGTTTGCAATACATTGTTGTAGAGAATGATGCCGGCGATTTTGCAGTCGGCGAAATACCGTTGTATATGATGTTTCCTGTCGACTGGCAAGTAGGAGATCATATCCTTGTAAATATTGTTTATTCCGGATATTCGGATGCAATTGACCTGCCGGTCGGTTATTATAATGGATTTTATGTTTCCAGCAGATGAGGCGGGGCTATACTTGGGAAATATAATCCTGCGTGATGTTGAAATCTAACTCACTGTTGCAGCGGAGAAGTAAACAACCGTTTCTTTTGGTTACATTTGTGTGAAGCGTAACGTCCAGATTTATGACTTGCTCCACAGGCAACCCGCACTGTAATAAAGTCACAGAATACCGATATTCCCTTATCGTATGATTGTATCGAACGATAAGGGGGTATTTTTTATGGAGAAAACCGGTAAAAAAAGCAATTTGAAACGGTACCTGCCGATGCTGATTCTCGCCGTGATCGGCGCGGTCGGCGGCTATCTCTACTACCGGTTCGTGGGCTGCGCCAGCGGTGCTTGCGCGATTACCTCCAACCCCGTCGTTTCGACGATTTACGGCGGCGTTTTGGGGCTGCTGATCGGATATATCATTACACCGGGGAAGAAGAAAAAGGAGGATCAGGCGAATGAGTCGTAAAATAGTGATTGTCGGCGGCGTGGCCGGCGGCGCAAGCTGCGCGGCGAGGCTGAGGAGACTGGACGAAAAAGCGGAGATTATCCTGCTGGAGCGCGGGGAATACATCTCCTACGCCAACTGCGGCCTTCCGTACCACGTGGGCGATGTGATTAAGGCGCGCCGGTCGCTGCTGCTGCAGACGCCGGAAGCCATGCGGGCGAAGTTCCGCGTGGACGTGCGCGTGCAAAACGAGGTGCTCTCGATCGACCGCGCCAACAAGACGGTGCAGGTCAAGCGAATTGCAACCGGAGAGACCTATACCGAATCGTATGATACGCTGGTGCTTTCCACCGGCTCTTCACCGCTGCGCCCGCCGATTCCGGGCATCGAGTCCGCGCATATCCAGACGCTCTGGACGGTGCCGGACACCGACCGCATCCGCTCGATCATCTCCGATCAGGGCGTGAAATCGGCCGCGGTCATCGGCGGCGGGTTCATCGGCCTTGAGATGGCGGAGAATCTCAAGCATGCCGGGCTGGAAGTGAGCCTCATCGAAATGCTCGACCAGGTTATGGCGCCGATCGATTTTGAAATGGCGCAGCTGCTGCACGAGAATATCGACCAGAACGGCGTGGAGCTCATCCTTGGCGACGGCGTGGCTTCCTTCCAGGATACGCCGACGGGCGTGGACATCACGCTCAAGAGCGGCAAGGTCGTTTCTACCGAGCTGGTCATCCTCTCCATCGGCGTGCGCCCGAACGGGCAGCTTGCTAAAGACGCCGGACTCGAAATGAACGCGCGCGGCGGGGTTGTCGTGAACGATCATATGCTGACGTCCGACCCGGACATCTACGCCGTGGGCGATATGATCGAAGTCGAAAACTTCGTCACCAAGGAGCCGACCATGATCCCGCTGGCAGGGCCCGCCAATAAGCAGGGCCGCATCGCCGCGGACAACATTGCCGGCGGGAACGATGCCTACCGGGGAACGCAGGGCACGGCGATCGCCAAAGTGTTCGACATGACCGCCGCGAGCACCGGCGAAAACGAGAAGACGCTCATAAAGCGCGGCCTTGTCAAAGGCAAGGACTACGAAAGCATCATCATTACGCAGAATTCGCACGCGGGTTACTATCCCGGTGCGGTCCCGCTGACGCTGAAAATGCTCTTCTCCATGGACGGCAAGAAGATTTTCGGCGCGCAGATCGTAGGGCGCGACGGCGTTGACAAGCGCATCGATACGCTCGCGGCGGCTATGCGCCTCGGCGCAGGCGTCAGCGATCTCAAAGAGCTGGAGTTTGCGTATGCGCCGCCGTATTCCTCGGCAAAGGACCCGGTCAACATGGCGGGCTTCGTTGCGGAAAACGTGCTGAATAAACTCGTGCGTTTTTCTACATGGGACGCGGTGGAAAACGACAAGGACGCGGTGTTGCTCGACGTGCGCGAGGACGCGGAACTGCTGGCGTTTTCGTTGCCGAATACAAAACATATCCCGCTCGGACAGCTGCGCAGCCGGCTCGGCGAACTGGACAGGGATAAAACGATCATCACGTTCTGTTCTATCGGCGTTCGCTCCTATAATGCGGCGCGCACCCTGATGCTCAACGGATTTTCCAACGTGCTGCTCTACCCGGCGGGAACCCGGTTTTATCAGTCCACGCACTACGAGAAGGAGGAACATATGCCTTACACGCAGAACGCGCCCGTTTCCGACAGCGGACATTCCGACATCCGCGACCTGCCGGTCGCATCCATGCGGCTCGACTGCAGCGGCATGCAGTGCCCCGGCCCGATCATGAAGGTGTTCGAGACCATGAAGGGCATGAAGGACGGCGAAGTCATGGAAGTCTCCGCGAGCGACCCCGGCTTTGCTCGCGACATCGTGGCCTGGGCGCGCAGGACCGGTAACACGCTTTTGAGCAACGAACACCGCGGCAACGACTATGTCGCGCTCGTGAAAAAGGGACTTGGCGGCTCCGCGCCCGCGGCGCCCGCTATGCAGCCCACGGGCGACGGAAAGACGATCATCGTTTTCTCCGGCGATCTGGACAAGGTGCTTGCAAGCTTTATCATCGCCAACGGCGCGGCTGCCATGGGGCGGCCGGTGACCATGTTCTTTACCTTCTGGGGTCTGAACGTACTGCGAAAAGGCCAGAAGCAGAAGGTCGACAAAAGCTTCATCGAAAAGATGTTCGGCGCGATGATGCCGCGAGGCACCGGCAAGCTCAAGCTCAGCAAGATGAACATGGGCGGCATGGGCACGGCCATGATGAAGAAGATCATGAAGGACAAGAACGTCGACTCGCTCGAAACGCTGATCAAGAAGGCCATGAGCGCAGGCGTGAAGGTCGTTGCCTGCACGATGAGCATGGACGTTATGGGCATCAAGGAAGAAGAGCTCATCGAAGGCGTGGAGCTCGGCGGCGTGGGCGCGTACCTCGGCGACGCCGAAGAGTCAAACGTCAACCTCTTCATCTGACGAACGGCCTCAAAACACAAGAACCATACAAAATGCCGCCGGAAGGATACCTTCCGGCGGCGCAGTCTGTCAAAAGGCCCTGGGATTGTTAAGGGTCGTAACCCTTAACCCGCATATACCGGCCGTGCCGGTTCATCCGGCGGCGTTATTTCGTTAGCCGAAAAGAATATGCCGCGTTGTTGCGCTAGGGTGTGTTGCAAAAATCACAAAAGCGCATTTCCGCCGCTTCGACTTGCATATTTTCGTTGAAAAGCCTCGCCGCAGCACCACTGCGCCTGTATTTTTCGTCTCAATCTGCAAGCCGATCCAGCAAAACTGCATCTTTCTGACTTTAGAAACACACCATAGGGGCGGTTATGATACAATATAACTAAGGCGGCAGACCGCCGGCATTTCTAAACGGGAGGACGACGCGGATGAAGCAGCAGATACTGACACAAATCGAGACCCGGCTCGCGCAGATTGGAGTGAGCGCCAAACCGGATGAAAAAACGGATCTTACGATCGATGCGGAACTTCTGGATGCGAAGTTTTCCACGGGGAAAAAGAAAATCCGCTACGAATCGATGATCCTTGCGGACGAGGCGAACAAAACGGTGCGCATGTTTGAAAAAACGACCGAGCTTTCCGCCGGCGTTTCGTTCGGCATGAGCGCCGAGAGTACCACGCAGACCGGCAAAACGCTCTTCCGCAAGGTCAAAAGCGTCCAGTATGGACCCGAAGGAAAAGTTTACGAGTACGAATTCGACATCGGTGCGATTGCAAAGACCGTCAAGGAGATCGCCAAAGAAAACGGATGGAAGTTCAAAACGGTGGTTTTCAAAAAGAAAGCGATGCACTAAACCATACATGCCGCGCGTTTGCTTTATGAGCGTAAGCGCATGGAAGCGGAGCGAAACCGGAGCCGGTCGCTTTTATGGCGGCTCAGCCTGCAAAAACGTTTTCTGGATTATGAAGGGCCATTGTCCTTCCCCGTTGATTCCGGCTGCAGCGATTTATCCGGCGGAACGGATAAACTGCTTCGGACGCTTCTGCTGTGCGCTTTGCCGTCTGCAGAAGACGAGAGGCAAAGCGTTTTTATCCCGCCTAAACCTGGTTTATTAGCGGTTCCAAGGCGGCGGAAAATCTTCCCGCCGTCGTGTTTCATATGGAGTGTAAAAAAACTACACTGTTTTTTCGCCGATATACATCGCGTGTTCGGAGAGGCTTAACAACTCCGGCACCTCCAGATATTTTTTTGCTATGGAAATCCAGCAGTCGAGTTCTTCTTTTTCACGGGTGAGCAAGTCCGTTTCGTTCGGCGCGAGCACGCCTTCCTGTGCGAACAGGCTTATCTTCGTCAGCGGGAACTGCTCCATAAACGGCAGGATGTTGCGCTGATGGGTAAAACAGACGCGTGTGAACGCGTCGCCGCGGTAGTCTTTTCCGGCGGGGATTGCGTTGATCAGCGAACGCGTTTCGGGCCTGGCCGCGTCGCGGACAATGTTGCCGCCGTATTTCAGATCAAACAGAATTCCCGAAAACGCGAGGATGAACGAAGCATAGAACTTGCCGCCGGGCTTGAGACGGGCCAACGCAAGCCGCACGGCGCGCGCCTGGTCCGCTATATCCGTCAGGTGGTACAGCGGGCCCATTAAAAACACGTGATCGAACTGCCCGAGACAGAGCTTTTCCAGCTCGAGGCAGTTCACAACATGCGTTTCGATGGAAACGCATGCTTTTTCGGCTTGCTCTTGTGCGAAAGCGATATTGCCAGCCGAAAGGTCTGCGAGCGTTACGGGGCATCCCCGTTCTGCAAAATGGATCGCATATCGGCCCGGACCTCCGCCGATATCGAGAATGCTTTCGCTCGGGCGGATAAAGCGTTCCATCATATAGGTGGTGAAAATAAACTCGAACGGATGGCGTTCGAGACGCAGCCATTCTGCCTCTGAATTCTTGTCGTAATATGATTTTACGGCTTGAATGTCGTCTTTCATAAGGGTCTCCCTTTCTGGCGGCGGATAGTATGCTCAAATTCCAGTTCATGTTTCAGCGGGATGCCGTTTTCGCCGGCTGCCGGGATTTCCGGCTTGATTTTTCGCGCTCGCTCGAGTGAATTGCGATACAACCGTTTTAGGTCGAATCCGCGTTTTTGATAAAAACGAATTGCGCGGACGTTGTCGTTCGTTGTAACAACGCGTATGCGCCGGCATCCGCGCGCGGCCGCCTCGACTATGACCGACTCCACCAAAGCCGTACCCGCGCCGCGGTTTTCGATCAGACTGTCCAAAGAAGTGATCTCGCAGGTCTTTCCTGCGATACGGAACGTGATCAGCGCGGTGACGCGTCCATCTTCCGAAAGAAGGAATCCGTCCGAACCGGACAGATCGAACGCTCTCCTGCGGATTACCATGACCGTGGAGAACCAGCGCTCCCGAAGAAAAGCGTTTACAAGCGTCCGGTATTCTTTTGAGATGCGCCGGATATCCATATCGCCTCAATAATGATTGCCGGGCCTGGGTGCGTTTCAAAAATCACAAAAGCGCATTTCCGCCGCCTCAACATGCATATTTTCGTTGAAAAGCCTCGCCGCAGCACCACTGCGCCTGTGTTTTTCGCCTCAATCTGCAAGCCGATCCAGCAAAACTGCATCTTTCAGACTTTAGAAACACACCCTAGAAACACACCCTAGAAACACACCCTAGAAACACACCCTAGCTTTTGTTCCGAATATTTCAGTTTTGCCGGCCTTATGCCATTCATCCTTTCTGAACCATAACTGACAACCTGTCGCAAGTTGGAACAAAGAGACGTGTTCTTTGACGAGTAAATGCCGAACGGCGGAGGTTGCATTCGATGCTGTTTGCAGGTATGCTCATAACAGGATCTATCCCGGACGAGTCCTCCGAAGAAAGGGAAGCCAATATGGAAAAAACGATGAAAAAAAGACGGTATTCCATTTCGGAAGCGTATCGGATCACGCTGAATGCGTTTCGGTCGGTTCATGATTTGAAGCGTGCAAAGCGAGCGGGCGACATGGATAAAAAATTCATGGAACGCATTATGCTTGCGGTCACGCAAGTCAACGGCTGCGCCATGTGTTCTTATTACCACGCAAAGGCTGCGCTGGAATCCGGGATGAGCGACGATGAGATCAAAAACATGCTCGGCGGGGACGGGGCCTCCGTTCCGGAAGGCGAGCGCAGAGCGGTTTTATTTGCGCAGCACTACGCGGATACGAGAGGGAATCCGTCGAAGCAGGCGTGGGAATCAATCCGGAGCGCTTACGGCGAAACGGGCGCGCGGGGAATTCTTGCCGCGGTCCGGATGATCATGATGGGAAACGTTTACGGCATCGCTTGGGGATCGTTTCTGGGCCGTTTTTCCGGAAAAGCGGATGCAAGAAGCAATCTGCTTTATGAATTGGGTATCATGCTGTGCTCTGTTTTGTACGTGCCCGCCGCGCTGGCCCATGCGGGCGTGCTGCGTTTGCTGAAAAAGCCGTTGCTGGAGTTTTAAGATAACCGCTGTGCGGCACGCGACTTCCCGGACGGCAAGACGTTGGGAGAAGGAGCGCCCTGACGGTTTCGGACCGGCCTTCAACGGAAGCGCCGGTCTTTTTTTGCGCTGCAGACAGGACAGCATTCAGACTTTTGTATATGCGTACGGTCGATTCGCAGCGATGCTCCGTCCAACAGCAGAATGACGCCGTCGGATGGATTTTTCAGTCCGAGAAGGATGTTTGCGCAGGACTGCGCCTGCATGGCGGATATCATGGAAACGATGGGGGCAAAGCTTGCGGGCGGCCCGTTCGGCGTGGCTGCGTCCGCATACAGACAGCAAAGGCATGCGGTTTCTCCGGGGCGGACGGTGAGCAACGTGCCGTTCATCCCGGAAATCCCGCCGTCTACCAGCGGGATATTTTGCCGGACGCAGGCTTCGTTCGCGATAAGACGCGCCGGGAGCGAATCGACAGCCAGCAAAACCACGTCGTAGCCGGATATGGTTTTCTGCGCGTTTTCCCGCGTAAGGTTGAAACCGAACGGATCAAATGTGAGTTCCGGGGCGAACGCTTTGAGTTTCTCGCAGGCGGAGCGTGTTTTTTGCCGCCCGATATCGCGCGGCGTATGCAGAAACTGGCGATTTAGATTCGAACGCGAAACGACGTCTCCATCACAGAATCCAATCCGTCCGATCCCCATGCCGCAGAGACAATACAGCAGCACGGAACCCAACCCGCCGCAGCCGACGACGAGAACGGAGGAATGCAGCAATTTTTGCTGGCCGGATTCCCCCAGGTCGGGCAGGATGACCTGCCGGGCGTAACGCTCGTTCATCATACGTCAGGTGCGGATGCGCGCGATGGCTTTTTCCAGTTCCGGTTCATGCCAGAGCACGGGGACGGGGTAAATGGGGTTGGCTTCCTTCATCGCCCACTTGATCATCTGCGGAATATCTTTGTCCTCGATGAAATCGAACGTTTCCTGAATCTTCATGTCGCGGTTCATACGCCGGATTTCACGGATGAACGCCTTGGCTTTTTCTTCATCGTCCCTGCCTTGGATGCCTGCGACCTCGGCAAGCCGGGCAAGCTTGTAATAAACGGCGGGGCCGTAATCCTCTAAAACATAGGGGAGGATGACCGCGTTGGCAAGTCCGTGCGGCGTACCGTACAGGCCGCCGAGCGTATGCGCGATGGCGTGTACGTATCCAACGCACGCGCGTGTGAACGCTGCGCCGGCGTAAAACGAAGCGCGAAGCATGTTATGCCGCGCTTCGATATTCGTTCCGTCGGTGTAAACCGTCTCCAGATTCTCAAAAATCAAACGTACCGCCTTGACGGCAAGTTCGTCCGTATATTTCGGCGCGCGGTGGTTCGTATACGCCTCCACGGCATGCGTCAGCGCATCCATACCGGTCGTGCTCGTGATATGAGGCGGAAGACCGACGGTCAGTTCCGGATCAAGTACGGCATACCGCGGGATCAGGCAAAGATCCTGAATTGCGTATTTGTGATGTGTCTTGCGGTCCGTGACCACTGCGGCAATCGTGGTTTCGGAACCGGTCCCGGCGGTGGTGGGGACGGCGAACAGCGGCGGAATCCGCTTGAGCACGCGTAGCGTTCCACCCATTTTATCGATGCTCTGGCGGGGCTTTACGACGCGTGCGCCTGCGGCTTTCGCACAATCCATGGAGGAACCCCCGCCAAACGCGATGATCCCCCGGCAGTTGTTATCCAAATATGCCTTGCGTGCATCCTCGATATTATTAATCGACGGATTGGGCTCCGCCCCGTCGAACAGGACATATGCTAAATCTGCTTCCTTGCAGGCGGCGAACAATGTGTCGAGCAGTCCGATCCGGTGTAAAACAGCGTCGGTAACGATCAGAACCTTATCGACGCCCTTGGAACGGACAAATGCGGGGAGCTTTTTTATGCTGCCGGGGCCTTCCAGCAGCACCGGCTGACGCCAGGGCATGAGGTATTCTGCCGATGTAAGGAAGAATTGAAAAATGCGATACCAGATTTTCTTCAGCGTCCACATAGTTTACGTGCCTCCGTTATGAATTTGCGAATTGTAAGGAATCAAGGATTGATCAATCGACAAAATCATAGTACCACGATGAAAACTGTTTCGCAATCCGGAGAGGTTGTGTGAAATGCCGCAGCGGAACAACAAAATCCGCTTGTGAAATATTAAGTCTGCCACAAAGCGGCTGCACGGTATCCCGCTTTTGCATTACGCGATGAATCTGTTCATAAAGCAGCATGCTGAAAAGATGTGTTAATAAAAGAAAAACTCGAAAAAAGTCGAAAAAAGTCGAAATCTGTACGGAATTCTCGAAGAAAATCGAAGGGGTTGAATTTTCGGTTTTTGTAGATTAATGTCTGCTTTAAGGGATAAATTGGATAGGGGAGGGACATTATTTGAGATCGAAAATCAAGCGGGAGCTTCTGAGACTCGGGGCACCGACCGGAAGGCTCGGATATGTGCAGATGGCGATGATTCTGGAACTGATCGTGCAGGAAGAACAGGTGAAAAGCACGACGCGCGTACTGTATCCGATGGTGGCGGAACGCTGCAACACAAAGCCCGCGCGGATCGAACGCAACGTACGCGAGGAGATAAAAGCGATATGGAATTTCGGGAATCAAAAACGACTGGACCAGCTTTTCATCAACCGGGGCGCATACCCGCCCGGGAACAAGGAGTTCCTCTATACGGTTGCAAGGTATCTGCAGCAGGAAAACTGAGAGCGTCCGCATCGGGCAGTGTAAGGAAAGGCGCAACAAAAGCGTACGTCTAAAGCATGTTTACAGAACAAGCCCCACGATTTGTTCGAAGCGTGGGGCTTGTCAATGGAATGCAATTATGAAGCCGGAGTTGTTGTCTGCTGTTAACGGAAAGCGAATGGGTGCGCGTCGCTCGGCATCCGCCAGTCGCCGCGCGGCGAAAGCGCGACATTGCCGATGCGCGGGCCGTCCGGCATGCAGGAACGCTTGAACTGCTGCGAGAAAAAGCGGTGAATGAACAGGCCGTACCAGCGTGCAATGGTTTCCTCGTCGTAATCGCCGTCGAACGCATATTTTGCGAGCCGCAGGATTTTTTGCTTGCTTGCACCGCGCCGCAGCATGTGGTAGAGGAAGAAATCGTGCAGTTCGTAAGGCCCGATCAAATCCTCGGTGACCTGCGCGATCTTTCCGTCCTTGGCGGGCAGCAGTTCCGGACTGACCGGCGTTGCAACGATATCGAGCAAAACGTTTTGCAGGTCGGATTCGGACCTGCCGGCAATATGGCGGAGAATTGCGCGGATCAGTGTTTTGGGTACGTCTGCGTTCACGCCGTACATCGACATATGATCACCGTTGTAGGTAGCGAAACCGAGCGCTAGTTCGCTCAGGTCGCCCGTGCCGATCACCATGCCGCCGTGCATGTTGGCAAGGTCCATGAGTACCTGCGTGCGTTCGCGCGCCTGCGCGTTCTCGTAGGCGGCGTCGTGCAGATCGAGCGGGTGACCGATATCGAGAAGATGCTGCTTAACGCTTTCGCCGATCTGAATGGTTTGCAGGGGAATGCCCAGCGCTTTGCAGAGAATACCCGCGTTGTCCCGGGTACGTGCGGACGTGCCGAAGCACGGCATTGTGACTGCGAGCACGTCCGTGGCCGGGCGGCCGAGAAGTCGGAGCGCCTCGCGGCTGACGAGCAACGCAAGCGTCGAGTCCACGCCTCCGGAAACGCCGACGATGAGTTTCTTTGCGCCGATGTGGTTTACGCGCTGTTTCAGTCCGTGGCTTTGAATGGCGAGTACCTGCCCGAAGCGCTCTGCGCAGCTTTCCGCGTCGTCCGGAATGAACGGGGTTTTCCAAACGGAGCGGGTGAGTTTTGTTTTTGCAACTTTCATCGAGAACGGGATACGCACGATGTCTTCATTGGAAAAGAGTTTGCGGGCAAAGCGCCTTCGCTCGCGCGAGAGAAATTCCAAATCGACTTCGCTGACGCAGTAACCCGTCGTGAAGGGTTCGGCTTCGGCAAGGAATACGCCGTTTTCGCAGATCATATCGTGGCCGGAGAAAACGACGTCCGTGGTGCTTTCGCCTTCGCCAGCACTGCAGAACACATATGCCGAGCAGGTGCGCGTGCTCTGGGACTGGACGAGCATCCGCCGGAATGCTTCCTTGGTGACCGCCTCGTCGGAAGCGCTGAGATTGCAGAGAATGCTCGCGCCGCAGTCGGCCAGCCGCGTGGACGGCGGCATGGCCGCCCAGAGGTCTTCGCAGATTTCCACGCCGAGCGCAAAGAGCGGGATCTCTTCGCAGCAGAAAACCAAACGGTTGCCGAACGGCACGCGTCTGCCGAAAATTTCCATATATTCGGTGGTTTCGAGTGCCGGCGCATAGGTGCGCTTTTCGTAAAATTCTCCATAATTACCGAGGTGCGTTTTGGGAATGACGCCGAGTACGCGGCCACTCTGCGCCACGGCGGCGCAGTTGTAAAGCAGATGCCCGCAGACGATCGGCACGCCGACGACTACAAGCATATCGCTGTTCTTTGTTGCGTCCACAACGCGCCAGAGCGCCTGCATGGCGGCCTCGGTCAGCGCGGAACTTAAAACAAGATCGCCGCAGGTGTAACCAACCAGCGTCAGTTCCGGCAGGACGAGCACCTTAACGCCGTCTTTTTCGGCGCGCTGCATCAGCCGGATGACCGCGTCCGCGTTATACTCGCAGTTGGCAACCTGAATTGCCGGCGTTCCGGCGGCAACCTTAATGAATCCGTCTTTCATAAATGCTGTCAGTCTCCGATCGCATATTCGAGTCTCTACCAACTCATT
>CAYTHS010000047.1:0-8670 GCA_964437665.1 uncultured Oscillospiraceae bacterium | reverse complement strand
ATGACCACAGGAATGTCAATTATTAGACAAAGCCTTGAAAAATATAGTATTTTGGCAAAGCGGCATGGTTTTATATGTGTTATAATAATCGAAAAATACGCAATACAACAAGGAAAAGCAAGAAGGAGAAAAGAATGCTTTCGATTGAACATCTGATAAAAACTTACGGCGGGGACGTACGCGCCGTGGATGATCTTTCGCTGGAGGTACGCCCGGGCGATATCTACGGTTTCATCGGACACAACGGCGCGGGCAAAACCACCACGCTGCGCGCGATTGCCGGAATCCTTTCGTTCGACAGCGGCACAATCCGCATCGACGGACGCAGCATCACGGACGATCCGCTCGGCTGTAAGAAGGAGATGGCGTATATCCCGGACAATCCGGATTTATACGATCATCTCACGGGTATCCAGTATTTCAATTTTGTTGCGGATATCTACGGCGTGTCCGGCGCCGCGCGCGATGAACGCATTAAAAAATACGCTGACGCGTTTGAAATGACGCCGCGGCTTAACGATCTGATCGGCGCGTGCTCACACGGTATGAAACAGAAAATCGCAGTTATTTCCGCGCTGCTGCACGAGCCGAAGCTGCTGCTGCTCGACGAACCGTTCGTCGGGCTCGACCCCAAAGCGGCCCACACGCTCAAGGGATTCATGAAGGAATTATGCGATCAAGGCAGTGCGATTTTCTTTTCCACGCACGTGCTGGAAGTCGCCGAGAAGCTTTGCAACAAAATTGCCATCATCAAGCAGGGCAAACTGATTGCCGCGGGCGACATGGAAACCGTCAAGGGCGACGAGTCGCTTGAAACGCTGTTTTTGGAGCTGACCGACCATGCGTGAGTACTGGATTTTAACGAAGCTGCAGTTAACTTCGCTTTTCGGAATCAATAAGATCGTGCATATGAAGGATTCGGAGGACAAAAAGCAGGCCAAACGCAGTGTATACGGCTTGATCGCAATGGTGTTTGCGCTGGGATACGTTTCCGTGTTTTACAGCCTTTCGATGGCGTCGGCGTTCCAGTCGGTCGGCATGCTGCCGACGCTGCTGGGTATAATGGCGCTCGCGTGTACGGCGCTGGTGCTTGTGTTTTCCATATTCGAGACCAAAGGCGTGCTATTCGGTTTCGGCGATTACGATATCGTTATGAGCTGGCCTGTAAGCGTCGGCGCGGTAGCGGCAAGCCGGGTTACGAATATGTATGCTTATAATTTTGTTTATGCGGCGCTGCTTTTGATCCCCGCGGGCGTGATCTACGCGGGTAAGGCGGCGCCGGCATGGTGGTATTATCCGCTGTTTTTGCTGCTGGTTCTGCTGATTCCCGCACTGCCGACGATTATCGGCGCGATCATTGGTTCTTTTCTCACCGTCGTTACCGCACGGTCGAAAAAGAGCAATATCCTCAGCATAATCGGTCAGCTTGCGCTGGTGTGCGGCATTATGTTTTTCTCGTTTCGCATGAACACAGAATTTGCGGATGCTTCAGCGTTCGCAAACAGCGCCGGTTCGCTGCAGGCTATGGTCGAAAACGTATTCCCGCCGGCCTATTGGTTCCAGAACGTGCTGACGACCGGAGCTCCGCTGGACGCGCTCTGGCTGCTGCTGCTTTCGGCGGCGTCGATTGCTTTTTTACTGCTTTTCATCGGCAGGAATTTCGTTTCGATCAATTCACGTATCAAAAGTCATCCGGCGCGGGAGAAATTTGTTATGCGTGCGCAGGTGCGTTCAAGCCGTGTAACGGCGCTGTTCCGCAGGGAATGGTCGCGTTACTTCAGCTCGAGCCTTTATGTGGTCAACACCGCGTTCGGCCATCTGATGCTGCTGGCGGCGGGCGTGTTCTGTGTAGTCAAGCCGGATATCATCCGCAGGGCGCTCGCTACGCCTGAACTGGGGTTTGTGCGGCTGATTGTGCCGTTTCTTCTCGGCTGGATCGTTTCCATGAGCACGACGACCGCAAGCGCGGTATCCATGGAGGGAAAACGGCTATGGGTTGTCAAAAGCATGCCCATACCCGCCCGCGACTGGCTGACCGGCAAGCTTATGGTCAGCATGACCCTGGCGGTACCGAGCATTCTGATTTCCTGCACGCTGGTTTCCATAGGGATTGGCTCTGGCGTGTCCGGATGGTTCTGGGCGTACGTGCTGCCGCTTCTATATGCCGTGGCGTTTGCAGTATTCGGACTGTGGCTCAACATGCGCATGCCTAAACTGGACTGGCAGGGCGAGGCGGAAGTGATTAAGCAGAGCGGTGCGACGATGATTTGTATGTTTGTCGGTATGGCGGCGGCTATCATACCGGCTGTCATTGCGGGTGTTACGCAAAGCGGATGGGTGCTGCCTGTTACAGCGCTGATTCTGGTCGTTCTTTCGCTTTTAATGTGGCGTTCGCTTGTCAGAACGGGGGATATGCGGCTTTACCGCCTCAACTGACACGTTGGCTTGCTCTGTGAACTGGTACGCCCCGCCGATTGGCGGGGCGTTTAGCCTGTACAAAAGCCTTCGGGACAGCCCTTAGCTGATGTGTTCCGGAACAATACGATCGCCCGCCTCAGGCGGGTCCCAGACGTTTTTGCCGCTCGGAATACCAAGCGGCAAAAAGCAAAACATGAGTATTCCGTCAAAAAATGGTTTTAACGGTTATCGACGTTCCGCCGGGAGGTGGGACGTCCCGCGTTGTATGCCGACCGGGTATGCAGGCGCCGCGGTACGGAATCCTGACCGCGCGATACCTGCACGGCCAAACAAGCGATAAGGGCGGAGTATGCGTGAACGGCAAAAGATCATTTCCGTTCCCAGGCGTCGCTGATGGATTCGAGCTGATCGGTCACGCTGCGGATTTCGCGGTTGCTGCGGCCTTTTCCGCCTTTGATGAGTTTCGTAAGCCGCTCCAGAGCCGCAAGCAGCCGTGTGTAGGGGGAAGCGGCTTCTTTCGCTTTCTCGGCGCGTTCTCTGGCGGATTCGATCATAACGGGGGTCGCTTGCGTAATGTAACGGTCCGTGATCAAATCGTAAACCGACCCGCTGTAAGGCGCGGTAGCGTCGACGCCAAGTTCATCGACCAGGCGTTTGGCGAACAGGTCGCATACCGAGGATTCGCCATGATTGACGAAAACGTGTTTGGGCTTTGGAGAATAATGTGCGACCCAGCCGGCGAGCATGTTCGCGTCGGCATGACCGCTGATGCCGGGGAGTTCGATGATTTCCGCGTTTACACGGATGGTCTCCCCGAAGAGTTTGACTTTGTCCGCGCCTTCGATGAGCGCGCGCCCGAGCGTTCCATAAGCCTGGAACCCAACGAATAGGATGGTATTGTTCGCGTTCCAAAGCCCGTGCTTGAGATGGTGTTTGATCCTGCCTGCGGTGCACATACCGCTTGCCGAAAGGATTACCTTGCTGCGAGAATCGGTATTGATTGCGATGGACTCTTCCGTAGACTGTGTGATGGTCAGTCCGTCGAACGAAAGCGGGTTGACGCCCGCGTCCAAAAAGGCTTTCGCCTCCGCATCATAGCAGAATTCGCCGTTTTCAACGAATACGCGCGTGGCTTTGCTAGCCAGCGGACTGTCTACGAAGACGGGGAACCCATCGTGTCCGTGTACGAGTCCCTGCGTTTTAATGTGGCGGATGAAGTAAAGCATCTCCTGCGTACGTCCGACGGCGAAAGACGGGACGATTACGCTTCCGCCGCGGTCGAATGTTTTCTGCAGGACAGCGGCCAGCGCCTTTGCGTAGTCCGGCGGAGCTTCGTGCAGACGGTCGCCGTAAGTGGACTCCACCATGCAGAAGTCCGCCTCGTCAACCAGCGAAGGATCGCGCAGCAAAGGCTGATTGATGTTGCCGATATCGCCGGAGAAAACCATTTTACGGGACTCGCCGTTTTCGTTAAGCCACAGCTCGATATGGGAGGAGCCGAGCAGGTGTCCCGCGTCGGTGAAGCGCACCTCGATACCGTCGAACAACGTGAAACGTTCGTCGTAACGGTGCGGGACGAATTGCTTGATGATGCCCTCTGCGTCTTCCATTGTATAGAGCGGTACGAACGGGTCCGCGCCGCTGCGTTTTCCCTTGCGGTTGCGCCATTCGGCTTCAAACTCCTGAATATGCGCGCTGTCGCGCAGCATGATATCGCAGAGGTTGCAGGTCGCCTTGGTCGCGTGTACGGCCGCTTTGTACCCGTTTTTAAATAAAAGTGGAAGCAGGCCGGAGTGATCGATATGCGCGTGCGTCAGCAGCACTGCGTCCACGTCCGCAGGCAGAGCGGGCAAAGGCGCGTTTTCATAGAAATTCTTGCCTTGTTCCATGCCGTAATCGATGAGAATGCGCTTTCCGCAGGCTTCCAGATAGGTACAGCTTCCGGTGACTTCGTGGTCGGCTCCAATAAAGGTAAGTTTCATGTTGTAAGGCGTTCTCCAATCTGATGTATTCTTCAATCCGTTCTTTTTATTGATTACTTCAGGCTACGGGGTATTGTGCAGCGGCAAGAAGGATGGCGTCGTGCAGATAGGTGTTTTCATACGTTCCGGCAAATATCTCCTGCCCGACGCCGAGCGCATAGACCGGCACGTCCAGGTCGGAGTGCGATCCGGAGCCGAAAATCAGTCCTGCGCGCGCGGCAACGAGTTTTGCGCAGGCGGATGTAATCGGTTCGTACACACTGCCGAATTCCGAACCGTCCCCGCCGCTTAGCGTGACCGCATACGCCCTTTTGAGGTATGCGGTTTCTTCCTCGGTGAGATCGTTCAGCCCGAATGCCGAAGCAAAAAGGCCGAGTGCGGATTCAACGGGCGTGCGTGCGGAGACACATGCCGACACGAGCGTGTCGTCGCATTCGTCACAGGAGATCGTCTGGCGCAGCAGCGCGGCGCGGTCCCCGTTCGTGAAGGAGACTTTGCCCGTCTCGTGGTCGCCCGTGATCAGAATCAGCGTTTCATACGGATGTGTATGGTAAAAATCGAGGGCCGCGGCAACTGCTTCATCGAAGTCGAGCAGTTCCGCGACGAAGGACGCCGCGTCGTTATAGTGGCAGAAATAGTCGATGCGCCCCCCCTCAACCATCATGAAAAAGCCGTTTGGATTGTCCAGACGCTCGATCGCGATGCTGGTCGCGTCCCGTAGAAAATGCGTGCGTTCTCCGCCGTCAATGGAGGGAAGGACGCCGTAATCGCCAAAGATGAGGTCGGAAGAGAGGATAAGCTTGCCGTCTGGAGCGGCTTGCGCCTGTTCGACACGGCGGACAAACGCGTATCCGTTATCGGAGGCATGCGTTTCCGCGTTCGGCGTGCTGTGGAACCCGCCGCCGGCAAAGTAGTCGAAGCCGCTGGCAAAGAGGTCGTCAGCGATCGCGGCATAATCCCTGCGCGATACCACATGCGCGAAAAACCCGGCAGGAGTGGCATGGTCGAGCGAGACGGTGGTTAGGACGCCGATCTTACGACCTTCGTCGCGCAGCGTTTCCGCAACACTCGTCAACCGCGTACCGTTCAGGGACAGCCCGAGGCTGCCGTTGTTTGTTTTGACTCCGCAACTGATGGCGGTCGCGGCGGCGGCGGAGTCCGTTACGTCGCCGTGTACATCGTTGGTGTGTGCGAATCCGCAGACGGGAAAATCCGCAAAGACGAGCGGCGCGCGGCCTGCGGCTGCCAGCGCTTGTGAAGCGGCCTGCACCTGCGGGGTGCTCATCCCATCGCCAATAAAAAGAAAAATATATTTCAGCCGGGGTTGCGGCTCCGGTGTGAGCTGCGGTGTGGATTCCGGCACGGCGGTTCCCGCGGTGTCGTCCGGCAAAATGACATTGACCGGTTCCGCCGTCTGTGGCATTGCAGACGGCGCACCGGCTCGCGCTGCGAAAACGAGCGTCACTACGGCCGCGGCCGCAAGGACGCAAAGCGCTGCGAGAATCCAATTCAATTGCCTGTTTTTACGCATATATTATTTTAGCATTGTTTTTCAATCCGTACAACTGGACGAGTGGCGCGCGGGGATGATAAGATGAATCCGGTATAGCGCAGGGTAAAGCACTGTGTACATACGGCGTAACCGCAGAGAGCGGATAAGAATACGGCAAATTACGGAGGAAACAATTCATGAGCCCAGCCAACAGACCGGGTGGAAGATCAAAACGGACAGTCGGCGGCGGCGGCAACGCCAGCCGCAGGGGGAGCGGACTCGGCGTCGGCAGCGTCGGTGGCGGGGCGCGCGGCTCCTCCGGCGGGAGCGCGGGCGGCGGCGGGACGCGCGGGAGCGGCTCCGGCGGTCTGCTTGCGGTGCTGCTTGCGCTTTTAATCGGCGGCGCTTCCAACAACTCGAACGGCAGTAAACGCGGCTGTTTCGGGCGCATTTTAATTCTTGTGCTGATCGTCGTCGGCGTGATATTTTTGTTCAACTACTGCTCCGGCACTACGGCGGGCGACCTGCTTGGCGAATTGAGCGGATATTCGTCCACGGAGTCCTCGTCCGGTTCGTCTTCGGTCGATTCGGGCAGCACTGCGGGGTCTCTCGTTGAATCCCTTCTCGGCGGATATGGCGGCACGAGCGGGCTTATCAGCGCCGCGGACTCCGCGGACGAGGTTTATTCCGCGCATGAACCCGACCGCACGGTGGCGACCGCCGCACGTGAAAAATTCACCGACGCGAACGGCGCGCAGAGCGTGACCGTCATGGTCTACCTCTGCGGCGCGGACCTAGAGAGCAAAAGCGGTATGGCCACCGCGGACCTCGAGGAGATGGCCAGCGCCACCCTCGGCGACAGCATCCGCGTGATCGTTGAGACCGGCGGCGCTTCCTACTGGCAGAACAGCGTGGTCAAGAGCGGGACGAACCAGCGGTTCCGCGTCAAGCAGGGCGGACTGCAGACGCTCGACGACAGCGTCGGAAAGCGCTCAATGGTAGAACCCGGCACGCTTTCGAGCTTTATCCAGTATTGTAAAAAAAATTTCCCGGCGGACCGCTACATGCTCGTGATGTGGGACCACGGCGGTGGCTCGCTGGCCGGTTACGGGTATGACGAGCTCTATCCGAACGGCTCGATGAGCCTGGACGAAATCAACACGGCACTGCGCGACGGCGGATGCAAATTCGACCTGATCGGCTTCGACGCGTGCCTGATGGCGACCATGGAAACCGCGCTGGTGACGAGCCAGTATGCCGACTACCTGCTTGCTTCCGAAGCGACCGAACCCGGAACGGGATGGTACTACACAAACTGGCTTTCTGACCTCTCCGCCGACCCGTCCATGACGACCGTGGACGTAGGCAAGGCGATTGCGGACGACTTTGTGAAGATGAGCTCGTCTTCGAGCCAGACCACGCTTTCGCTGATCGACCTTGCGGAGTTTTCCGGCACCGCGCCCGCGGCGTTTTCGGCGTTTTCCACCGCTGCGACGGAGCTGATTGCAAACGACGGGTATTCCGAAGTGGCCGAGGCGAGAAGCGGCGCGCGTGATTTTTCGACGAGCACGAAAATCAACCAGATCGACCTGATCCACTTTGCTGAAAACCTCGGAACGACGGAAGCAAACGCGCTGGCGGAAACGCTGCGCGCCTGCGTGAAATATAACCGCAACTCAACGAATATCTCGCATGCCAACGGCGTTTCCATCTATTTCCCGTATCAATCCATGAGCAAGGTGAGCACGGCGCTTGAAACCTACGACGCAATCGGTCTGGACGAGAACTATTCCGCGTGTATCAAGAGCTTTGCCTCCGTCTCCGCGGGCGGACAGGTAGCCAGCGGTTCGAGCCAGAGCGCGCTGGGCACGCTGCTTGGCGACAACAGCGGCAGTCTGCTGGGCACGCTGCTCGGCGGGAGCGCCACCGGCGAGGAGACTGCGGGCGCTTCCGGCGACACGGTGAGCGAACTGCTGGAGCTCTTCCTTTCGAACCGCAGCATCGTCACCGGCGACGCGGATTCTTCCTGGGTGGACGAAAAGCTCGTGCGCGATTCGGCGGACGCGTATCAGGCCTCGAACGAGGGCTTTGCCAACCTCATGCTGACCTATAAAGGCGAAACGCCCGCGCTCGTGATGAGCGAGGCACAGTGGAGCGCGGTGGTTACGCTGGAAATGAACGTATACGTCGACGACGGGGAAGGGTATATCGACCTCGGGCTCGACAACGTAGCGGACTATGACGATGACGGGGACCTGATCATGGATTACGACGGGACATGGCTTTCGCTCAACGGGCAGATCGTTGCGTATTACCTTGTCAGCGAAGATCAGGTGGGAGAGGATTACACGATCATAGGCCGCGTGCCCGCCATGCTCAACGGCGAGCGCGCCAACATCATCCTCGCGTTTACGAGCGAGGAGCCGTACGGAACGGTGCTCGGCGCGCAGACCGACTATGAGGCGGAAACGGACGCGGTCATGAAAGGACTTGTGGAAATTCAGGCGGGCGACACGATCGACTACCTCTGCGATTACTATAATTACGACGGCACGTATTCGGACACCTATTATCTCGGCGAGCAGGCGACGGCAACGGGCGAGTGGGTGATTGGCAACGCGGCGCTCGGCGACGTAAACTGGCAGATGTGTTATCGGATTACCGACCTTTACGGCGGGCAGTATTGGACGCCGGCCGTGCAGAATTACTAGGGTGTGTTTCTGAAATCACAAAAGCGCATTTCCGCCGTCTCGACTTGCATATTCTTGTTGAAAAGCC
>CAYTHS010000046.1:0-20845 GCA_964437665.1 uncultured Oscillospiraceae bacterium | reverse complement strand
AACGAAAATATGCAAGTCTAGGCGGCGGTAATGCGCTTTTGTGATTTTATAAACACACCCTAATTGTACCAAACGTTTTCTATACTTCAAGCGGTTTTTCAAAATGCAGATTTCCTTTATACTGCGAATGTACCAAATAAAAAAGCGGCCTCGCCGTCCACGACCGCCGGTATCCTTTACAGCAAAAAACGTTTTTGCCTCATTTTCTATAAATCGATCTCCGAATAAAAAGTATATTAAAAGCCGGAGGGACCGTTATGCGAGCGCAATCCGGAAACTCCAGCGCTCTTTCCCGTCGCTATTTGCGGCAAATCACACCCCACGCCGCTTTGATGAAATACTTCAGCGCGCCGCGTCCTTCCGCGTGGTTGTCCAGGTCCGCGTCCCTCGCGCGGCTTCTTAAAAACCCGATCCGGTACGCAAGATTATGCAGCGCCCATTCGCGTTCAAGAGAACCAAGCGTCCTTTGCCACGGCGGGTCGCTCGGATGCGCCGCGTCGTATTCGAGCAGTGCGCGGAGCACCTCCAGCCGCTCCTTCTTCCGCCGGACGTGGAAGGAACGCCGGATTTGAAACGACGGATTACCCGTGTGCCGGTCGTCGAATACGGAAACGACGTCGTCTGCGGACGCTTTTTCAGCGCGCGCACGGTCCCCGGCAATCTGGAGCGTTTTGCCGGAAGGCAGCCGGATTGTAACGGTTTTATCTTTCTGCGTCATAGCAAAAATCCTATCAGCACGCAGCCGCTCTGTCAATTCCCCACGCGCTTGCTTTTTCCGGGTTCGGCTATTATGATGGGAACAAAGAATAAGCGACGCGGAGGCTGATGAATGTATTACGATATTATCGACAAAACGTTTGAAGAACAGTTGAACGCCCTGGCCGGGCTGATTGCAATCCCGAGCGTTTCGCAAGGAGCGCCGGAACCCGGCGCCCCTTTGGGGCGCAGCGTCAACGACGCGTTGGAATATACGCTCGCCCTTGCAAAAAAGCTCGGGTTCCCCAACGCACGTTCGCTGGACGGATACTGCGGCATTGTGGATTACGGCAAGGGCGACGAAACGCTCATGATCATGGCGCATCTGGACGTTGTGCCGGCGGGCCCCGCCTGGACCTGCGAACCCTTTGCCCTGACCCGGCGGGACGGTCGTCTGCTGGGCCGCGGCGTGCTGGACGACAAAGGCCCCGCGGTATCCGCGCTGTACGCGCTTTACGCAATCAAGGAAGCGGGGATTCCGCTCAAACGCCGCGTACGCCTGCTGTTCGGCTGCGACGAAGAACGCGGCTGGGGCTGCATCGAGCGGTATAAAAAAACGGAACCGGCGCCCACGCTTGCGTTCACGCCGGACAGCAATTACCCCGTCATCAATTCTGAAATGGGCATCTGCCACACGACCTACACAAAGAAACTCTCCGGCAGCAAAGTACAGGTTTCCTGCGGTACCGCGCCGAACGTTATCCCCGGCGAAGCGAGCGCGACGCTCCCGTTCACGCCGGAACCCGTGAAAGCGAAAGCGGGTATGCAGCTTGTCGGCGCGGACAACGAACTTAAGGCGATCGGACACGGCGGGCACGCCTCACGCCCGCAGGACGCGAAAAACGCGCTGCTGATGCTGCTCGACGCGCTCAAGGAACAGCCGCTCGATGCGGACGATCTCGCCGTCGCTTCTTCTCTTGCGGCGCTGTTCGGCTTTGACCAGCACGGCGAAACCTTCGGGCTCGACGTGACCGACAAGTCCGGACGGCTGACGCTCTCGCCCGATATGCTTGCATGGAATGCGAGCGAGGTATCCGTCACGCTCGACTGCCGACATCCTTTCACCGTCACTTCCGAACACCTTCTCTCAACGCTGGACGAAAAGTTCCGGCAAATCGGCTTTGAGAGAACGTACGAGAAAGTCGCCGCGGGACACTTCATCGACCCCGACTGCGAGTTGGTGCAGACGCTGCTCGGCGTCTACGCGGAAGCAACCGGCAAAAAGGCGGAACCGCTCTCCATCGGCGGCGGCACATACGCCCGCGCGTTTGAAAACGCGGTCGCCTTCGGCATCGAGCCGGAGGGAGAACCCGCACAGTGCCATATGCCGGACGAAAGCCGCACCGTCGAATCCATTCGTTTCGACACGCGCATGATGGCGGAAGCAATCCGCCGTCTTGCGGGCGCGTAAAGAGCGGTTTTTCTCATCAAACCAACCGAGGGGGCGGGTTTCCGCTCCCTTTTGCGTCCGCCGTCCAAGCGCAGACGCCTCCGTTTCCCTTTTCGAAAACCCCGGCGGCGTTTTCGCCCGCTGCAAAAGATGTTATAATGCCTTTGAATATGCAAACGCGCGAGGCTGAAATATGGATAAAAAACCTGAGATTTACGAATTGCTGCGGACAAAAGGCTTTCGCATCACAAAGCCTAAAAAAGTAATCCTGGATGTGTTTCTTGCGAATCAAAACCGAATGCTCTCCGTCGGCGACGTATTTGACCTGCTCCCGGAGGGATGCGGCGCAGACCAGGCGACCATATACCGCAATATCCGGAAGTTTCTGGATTCCGGCATACTCGAATCGATGATCGACAGTTCCGGGACCGGCCGGTATACCATTCGCGAGAAAAAGCACCATCACTACCTGATCTGCACCGAGTGCGGACGGATCATCAAGTTCCCCTGCGCCAATCATTACTGGGGGCTCGTCGCAGCGGAAAACGGGTTCCATGAAACGCACCACAAGCTCGAAGTTTACGGAAAATGCGCGGCCTGTAATCAACGTGCGCAGGCCCGCGCGACAAACGGGATTGACAAACATAACAAACCGTGGTAGTCTGCTTATTGCAATACGTTTGCAGTAAGGAGGCCGATTGCATTGAAAAAAATCTTATCTATCCTTGTTTCCACACTGCTGCTCCTCCCGCTGTTCGCCTGCGGCGGCGCCGGAGAGACGGCTGAAACGGAATCGGCGGCGCTTACCGTGGCCGTCGGCATCGTTCCGGAAGCCGCCTTCGTGGAGGCGGTCGCCGGCGATCTTGTCGGCGTGGTCACGCTCGTACCGCCGGGCAGCAGTCCCGCAAACTACCAACCCACCGCCTCGGAGATGCAGGCGCTTTCCGACGCGACAATTTACTTTACGCTGCAAATGCCGGCCGAACGCGCAAACATCATGCCTAAGGTGAGCGATTTTAACCCGGATATCCAAGTTGTCGACCTTCGCGAAACAACGGCCGCAGTTTACCCGCTGCTCAACAGCACCGACGAACACGAAATCGCCGAAACCGGCGAGAGCGTCGACCCGCATCTGTGGCTTTCGCCGAAGCGCGCCGCCGTGATGGTGCAGACCATCGCGGACACGCTCTCGGAGGCTGACGCGGCGAATGCCGACACATACCAGGCCAACGCTGCGGATTATATCGCAAAGCTGGATGCGCTCGACACGGAAATACGCCAGATCGTCGCTTCGGCGGAAACCGGCACGTTTCTGATTTATCACGGCGCGTACGGATATTTTGCGAACGACTATGGCCTGACGATGGTCGCCATCGAAATCGAGGGCAAACAGGCGACCGCAGAGGATTTGCAGAGCGTGATCGATTATGCGCGGGAAAATGGCATAAAAACGATCTTCTACCAGGAGGAATTCGACAGCAATCAGGCTGAAACGGTCGCGGCGGAGATCGGCGGCGTCGTGCAGAAGGTTTCTCCGCTGTCGGCCGACTACATTCAGGGACTGCAGGATTTCGCGAACGCGTTCGCACAATCCGGAAAGTAATATGGCGAATTTAACAGACATTCAATTTCATAATGTACGTTTCTGCTACGGGGAGGTCTGCGCCGTCAACGACGTGGATTTCTCCGTAACATCACGGAAGCTGACGCTGCTGGTCGGCCCGAACGGAGGCGGAAAAAGCACGCTGATCAAGCTCCTTTCCGGCCTGCTCAAGCCGCAGGAAGGTATCATTGTCCACCGCGGCAAGCTGGAGATCGGCTACGTGCCGCAAAATTTCTTTTTTGACACGAGCTTCCCTCTGACCGTCGCAGAACTGGTTCTGCATGGAACGCTCCAGCGAAAAATTCGTCCGTTCGGTCGCTTCAGCGCCGCGCAGAAGGACCGCGCGGCGGAAGCAATCCGGAAGGTCGGGCTGTCGGGCTGCGAACGCCGCGGGATTGCGCAGCTCTCCGGCGGACAGCTCAAGCGCGCGGTCATCGCGCGGGCTTATGCCTCCAGCGCAGACATGATCGCGCTGGACGAGCCGGACGCAAGCCTCGACGTCGACGCGGCAAGGGAGCTCTACGCCATTCTTGATTCTTTAAAGAGTGAAAAAACGATCGTAATGGCAAGCCACAACATTGAAGCGGCGCTGGATATTGCGGATACGGCGGTTTACGTCAACAAAAAAGCGGTCGTTTTCAATAACCCGTCCTCGCTGAAGACCGCGCTGAAGGGGGGCATCTCCATATGCTGAACGCGATACTGAGTTATACGTTTATGCGCAATGCCGTGCTGGCCGCGTTGCTTGCGAGCATCGTTTCCGGCGTGATCGGCACCATTGCGATCGAAAAGAGGCTCATCAGCATGTCGGGCGGCATCGCGCATGCCTCCTTCGGGGGAATCGGTCTTGGATATCTGCTCGGATTCGAGCCGATCTGGGGGGGACTGCTGTTTGCCGTCGGCGCTTCCGGGCTGATCTGTCGGCTGCCGCGCAACACCCGCCTCAAGGCGGACGCCATGATTGGCATCCTCTGGTCGTTCGGTATGGCGCTCGGCATCCTGTTCATTTCGCTCGCGCCTGGTTATATGCCCGATATGACGAGTTATCTGTTCGGCGATATCCTCTCGGTTTCAACTTCGTCCATCGTCTATATGGCGGGCTTTACGTTTACAGTCGTGGTGCTCTTCGTCATGCTTTACCATCACCTGATCCTCTACCTCTTCGACGAAGAGTACGCGCTCGTGCGCGGCGTAAACACCCGCTTGCTGGAGTGGATTGTATACATCATGATTCCGGTCGGCGTCATCGTTCTGGTTAAGGTAGTCGGTATCATTCTGACGATCGCGCTGATGAGCATACCGGTCTCCATCGCGAAGCTATACTTCAAGTCGATTGGGAAAGTCGTGGCGTTTTCGATGCTCTTCAGCTTCTTATTCAGTCTGGCGGGGCTTGTCGTGGCATATTATGCCAACATCCCTTCCGGCGTTTGCATCGTTATCCTCGGGACGCTGGTTTATTTCCTGCTGACGCTGACGCGGAACGGCATCCAGCGCTGGCGGCATAAGCGCAGAGTACATATGGCGCAGAACGAATGATCCCGCGCCGCACGGTTCCTTTTTTATTCGTGCGCGGCGTTCCGTTGAACAGGCTTGGGAAAGAATATTGAAAAGCCGCAGCGTCCGGCCCGGCCCGGACGCTTTTGTCATTCCTGCCCGTACGCCGGGGTTCGGCCCGTTCCGGCTTCACCCTCCGCCGCAATGCCTGACGCGGGGGCAATCCATAAAAACCGCAGAAACAGCCCGGCCGAACACGGCGGAAAACCGGAAAAGCCCTTGCATCACGCAGATTGTTGTGATATACTCGCAACCGCTAACGTCCTTCTTGCCCGGCTCGCGGAGCCTGGCCATCAGACCATAAGGAGGTGAAAAGAATGAATCAATACGAAGCTCTTTACATCATCGTGCCCACTCTGGACGAGGAATCTACGAAAGCATCCGTCGAAAAGTTTAAAGAGATCGTTGAAAGCAATGGCGGCGAAGTCACTGCGATCGACGAATGGGGCAAAAAACGCCTTGCATATCCCATCGATTACAAGACCGAGGGCTATTATGTTTTGATGTCGTTTTCTTGTGCGCCGGAGTTCCCCAAAGAACTCGAGCGTAACTTCAAGATCGACGAAACAATCCTTCGCTATCTTGTCACGCGCAAGGAAGCATAACCGTAACCAATGCCGAAAGGATGGATGAAGCATGAATAAAATCACACTCATCGGTAACCTGACGCATGATCCGGACGTCCGTTCCACCCCGAACGGCGTCACGGTCTGCACCTTCACCATCGCCGTTAACCGCCGCTTTGCTTCAGCAAACGGCGAGCGTCCGACCGATTTCTTCCGCATCAACGCATGGCGCCAGCTCGGCGAAACATGCGCGCGGTATCTCAGCAAGGGCCGCAAAGTCGCGGTCGTCGGCGAACTGCAGGCTCGTACCTATGAGGCCAAGGACGGCACGACCCGTATGTCGCTGGATATACAGGCGGACGAAGTCGAATTCCTTTCACCCCGCCAGCAGCAGGACGACGGCGCGGCGCAGTCCCGCGGGAGCGGGAGCGGGAGCGGAAGCAAGGCGCAGGACATGGCCGGATTCACCGACATCCAGTCCGACGACATCCCGTTTTGAACCTCGCGGGCAATCCCCGCGGCAATTATTTTTGATTAGGAGGCTTGCGATATGGAAAACCGCAGAATGCGTCCCCGCCAACGGCGCGGCCGCCGCAAGGTTTGCAAGTTTTGCGCTGATAAAAACATGACGATCGATTACAAGGATATCCGTACCCTTGAAAAGTTCGTAACCGAGCGCGGCAAAATCATGCCCCGCCGCATGTCGGGCGTGTGCGCCAAGCATCAGCGCGATCTTGCCGTCGCCATCAAGCGTGCGCGGATCGTCGCGCTGCTGCCGTACGTGGCGGACTGAGCAAACACGTTTCAACCAGTACACACATACCCCTGTTAGGAAGTTAGCGTAAAAAGGGCCGATCGCAAGATTGGCTTCTTTTTTTCATCATTGCTATAATAACAGCTATGCAGGCGATGAAAGTTTCGCGCGCAGCAGGCGCGCAAGACGGGAGGCGTTTATGATAAACGGAATCGTATTCGATATGGACGGTCTGATGTTCGATACGGAAAACCTCGCCATCCAGGCTTGGGTATATGCCGGCGGGCGGACGGGGCGTTCCGTCACCCCTGAACTGGTCCGCCAGACGATCGGATTGGATGCGGCGCGTACAAAAGAGGTTTTCATGCGGCGTCTGGGGGCGGACCTGGATTTTGCCGCGCTCAGGCAGCTTAAGCTCGATTTTATGGAAGATTCCATCCGCAGAAACGGCGTTCCCGTCAAGCCCGGGTTATTGGATCTGCTGCGTTATCTGAAAGACATGCGCCTGCGTACCGCGGTCGCCACTTCGACGGAAGCCGCCAGAGCGTTGTTTTACCTCGAACAGGCGGGAATAGCCGGCTTTCTCGATGGCGTCGTCTGCGGGGATGCCGTCGAAAAGGGAAAACCCGCCCCGGATATCTATCGTAAGGCGTGTGAAAAAATCGGCCTCGCGCCTGCCGAATGCCTCGCTCTCGAGGACTCGCCGATCGGTATCCTCTCGGCATACCGTGCGGGAATGCGGCCCGTTTTCATCCCGGACCTGCTCGAAGCAAGCGACGATATCGTCAGTATCCCGTTTGTACGGCTGCGTTCGCTCTCGGACGTTATCCCGCTGCTGGAGAAGCATGCGGACGGCGCCTCCGTCTGACGCGCCCTATCTTCTGTGGCGTTCGTCGCCCTTGAGGCGCATGCGGTCCCAAAGCCCGTATGTCTCGGTGGTCGAAAGCGCATGCATGAATTTCTCCTGGAAATCCGGCGTGAGCTTGCAGAGGTCCGATACGAGCTTCTTTGCCTCCTCGCGTTTGGTCTTCCCCGCGATATCGCAGTTTGGCGGAAGCACCGGAAGCCCGCGCGCTTTTGCCACGGACTGCGCGTATTTCTCAGGCAGAAAAATCAGCGGGCGGATCACCGTCACGTCCCTGCGCGAAAGATATGTCACGGGCGCAAAGGTATTGATACGCCCTTCGTAGAGCATGCTCATAAAAAACGTCTCGATTACGTCCTCACGGTTGTGCCCGAGCGCAACCTTGTTGCATCCATTATTGACCGCAAACGTGTTGAGTGCGCCGCGGCGCAGCTTTGCGCAGAGCGCGCAGGGGCTGCGTTCCTTTCGGTATTCGAACACGACCTTGCCGATGTCGGTCTTTTCAACGGTAAACTCCATGCCGATGCGTTCGGCGAAGGCCTCGATTGCAGAAGTATCCTGTTCCTTAAGCCCGAGATCGAGCATCACGGCGATTACATCGAACGACGCGTAAGCAAAGCGCTGATACAGCTTCATGGCCTCCATCAGCAGAAGCGAGTCTTTCCCGCCGGAGACGCCGATACAGACCTTGTCGCCGTTTTCAATCATATGATACTTTTCATCCGCGCGGCGGATGCTGCCCAACACTCGTTTCATGAACGTTATTATAGGGGGTATGCACCGCAAAAAGCAAGCAAGAAGCAACCATATATGACAGGAGGCGGCATATGCCGCCTCCTGCAACGCATCTTATTGCAGATTGAGGTTCTTTTTTAGGATCGACCGTGATGTCAGGAAGAACAGCACGCACAACCCGGCAGCCAGCACGCCGTACCAGCCGAACATTGTGGTGATAATCGCGCCCAATTCCCGCACGGTGTCGCCCGCGTAATTCCAAATACCGCCGAACGAAATCCCCGTCATGAAGGATGAACTGATCATCCCCACCCCCATGTTGATAAGCAGGTACATGCCGATGGATGCAAGGATACGGTGCTTCTTGGCAATCTGTCCGCCGACGATGATTGCAAAATAGAACTCCAGCAATTGTGCACCCATCGCCAGCAGGCCGACGACCACGCTTTCCGTGATGACGAGCGGAATATTGATGTAGTTGGATACCCGCGGGATCAACTCCGAAAACAACTCCCTGAGTTGGCCGAGCAATTCCTGATTGATAATGCCCGCACTCGTCGTGCCGAATGCCGCGAATATCAGAATGGTCACACAGATCACCAGTGCATTGATCAGCGTCCAGAGCATGCCAGTCAGAAGCTTCGACCAAAGCAGCCTGCCCGTGGAAACCGGCAGCGTAAAGGTCAGGTACCCTTCGTCACAAAGGAAACTGCGGTAGAAATGCATGCAGATTAGCAGCAGCGTTACAAACGCGGACGCTACGATCGCGATACCGATGAGCACGGCCATAGTCGCGGAAACCGCAACAACCACATCCTGAAAGACCGACGAACCGTAAGACGCATCGTTGACACGGAGCGTGAGTCCCGTCAGAAACGTTGCAACCAGTCCCCCGGCAAGAATTCCAATCTGCAGCGGGAACAGCGTGCGCGAAAGCGCGCGGAAATCATGTTTTAACAATTTGCCTAGCATCTGAATACCTCCCGGAACAGCTCGTCGAGCGACTTGCCCTGCGTCTCGCGAATATTGTCCGTCGTATCGTGCATCGTGATTACGCCTTCTTTCAAAAAGAGGAATTCGTCAAGCACCTTCTCGACGTCCGCAATCAGGTGCGTAGAGATCATAATCGTCGCTTCGTTGTCATAATTGCCGATGATCGTGTCGAGGATATAATCCCTTGTGGCGGGGTCCACGCCGCCGATCGGCTCGTCCAGCAGATAGAGCTTTGCCCTGCGGCTCATTACGAGAACAAGCTGCATCTTTTCACGCGTGCCTTTTGAAAGCGTGCGCATCTTTTTATTCGGCGGTACATCCAGTCGTGAAAGCATCTCCATAGCGCGCTCGCGGTCGAAATCCGTATAAAAATCCTCAAAATAATCGAGGCAGTCGTTCACGGTCATCCAATCCGGCAGATACGTGCGCTCCGGCAAAAACGAAATTACGGATTTCGTCTCCTGCCCGATCGGACGGTTGTCCGCCAGAATCACACCGCTCGTCGGGGTCAAAAGCCCTGCGGCGATTTTTAGCAGCGTCGTCTTGCCGCTGCCGTTCGGCCCAAGCAATCCGACAATCTTCCCCCTCGGAAGCGTTATGTCCACATTATTCAGCGCCAGCGTCGCGCCGTAGCGCTTCGTGAGCGCTCTTGTTTCAAGAATCGCGTCCATTTTCCTCCTCCTTCATCTCCCATTTGGTCAGCCGTTCAATCACGTTTTTCCTGGGCAGTCCGAGCGCATCCATTTGCTGCAGATAGGTCTGCGTGAGCATCTGCGCTTTGGCGCTCCGCGCTTTTTGCAGGGCTTCTTCGTCCATTGTCACAGTCCTGCCCGCGTTGCGCTGCGTCTCGATCAGCCCCATGCTTTCCAGTTCCGAAAGCGCGCGCTGCATCGTGTTTGGATTGACCGCCGCCAGCATTGCAAGATCCCGCACGCTCGGCATGCGCATCCCCATTTCATAAGTGCCGTTGAGTATTCTTAACTCGATTTCATCGATAATCTGCCGATAAATCGGCTGGTTGGATGTAAACTTCCATGCCAATCGGGTTTCCTCCTTTCACGTATCACTGTATTAATGTTCTACTTGCTTAATACAGTTATACACGCAAAAGCCCTCATTGTCAAGATGCAAATCGATCGATTTTCGAAAAAAGTACGGCTTCGAACTGCTTTTGAGGGGTTTCTTTCCCGGTTAATATGGGTTCGGTTCTTGTGTTTCGCTAAAAACGGTTGTATAATAACTTGTTTTTGTTATAGAAGAAAGAGGGAAATACAAGCATGAAAATTCGGAATATCGCCATCATTGCACACGTCGATCACGGCAAGACCACGCTGGTCGATCAGATGCTGCGCGACGCGGGCGTGCTGCGCAGGGGCGAACAGGACGTCGAGCGCATTATGGATTCCAACGATCTCGAACGGGAGCGCGGCATCACGATCCTTTCAAAAAACACCGCGGTCGTCTATAACGGCACGCGTATCAACATCGTCGACACGCCGGGTCACGCGGACTTCGGCGGCGAGGTCGAGCGCATCCTGCAGATGGTGGACGGCGTGCTGCTGCTCGTGGACGCGTTCGAAGGCTGCATGCCGCAGACGCGCTTCGTTCTGCGCAAAGCGCTCGAACTAAAGAAGGTTCCGATCGTAGTGGTCAACAAGGTAGACCGGCCCAATGCAAGGCCGATCGAAGTCGTGGACGAGGCGCTGGAGCTTTTCATAGAATTGGGCGCAACGGCGGAGCAGCTCGACTTCCCCGTCGTGTACGCCTCCGCAAGGGACAATCGCTCCGGCATGGAACCCGACGAAATGACCGACGGGATGCGCCCGCTGTTCGACACGATCCTTTCCACAATCCCGGAGCCGGATTCTCAGCCCGACGAACCGCTGCAGATCCTGTTTTCCAGCATCGATTACGATGAATACGTCGGCCGCATCGGCGTCGGCCGCATCGAACGCGGAACGGCAAAAAAAGGAATGCCCATCGTCATTTGCGGCGGCGAGGACGATCGGCGGCTGGACGCAAAGATCACGCGGCTTTACCGTTTTGAAGGGCTCAAGCGCGTGGAGGTGGACGAAGCGCCATGCGGGGACATCGTCTGCGTAGCGGGCGTGGAAGGTCTCAATGTCGGCGAAACGGTTTGCGATCCATCCCGCGTTGAGCCCCTTCCCTTTGTTCGCATTGACGAACCAACCGTGAGTATGATGTTTATGCTCAACGACAGCCCGTTCGCCGGACGCGAAGGCAAGTATGTCACCGGGCGCAACCTGCGCGACCGCCTGTTCAACGAAGTGAAAACCAACATCTCCATGCGCGTGGAGGAAACCGGATCGACCGACACGTTCCGGGTGAGCGGACGCGGCGAGCTACACCTCTCCATCCTGATCGAAACCATGCGCCGGCAGGGGTATGAATTCGCCGTTTCCCGTCCGCGCGTAATCCTGCACACCAACGACGCCGGCAAAACCACCGAACCGATCGAGGAGCTGACCATCGATGCGCCCACCGAATACGTTGGCGCCGTCATGGAAAAGCTCGGGCGGCGCAAAGCGGAACTGACGAATATGTCCAATCAGGGCGACAACAGCGTGCGGCTGCAGTTCCTCATTCCCGCACGCGGGTTGATGGGTTACCGCTCCGAACTGCTGACCGATACGCGCGGCAACGGCGTAATGAGTCACATTTTTCACGATTACGAGCTTTATAAAGGACCAATCGAGGAAAGAAAGACCGGCTCGCTGGTCGCGCACGAAACGGGTGAAACCAGCAGTTACGGCCTGTTCAACACACAGGAGCGAGGTAAGCTGTTCGTCGGCCCCGGCGTACCTGTTTACGAAGGCCAGATCGTCGGCGAAAACGCGCGCGCGGAAGATATCGTCGTCAACGTCTGCAAGAAGAAGCATGTTACCAATATGCGCGCTTCCGGTTCGGACGAAGCGCTGCGCCTCACGCCTGCGGTGTCGCTTTCTCTGGAGCAGAGCCTCGAATTCATCGCTGAAGACGAGTTGGTTGAAATCACGCCGAAGAGCATCCGCATGCGCAAAAAGCTGCTCACAAAGGATCAGCGCGTCAAAGCATCCAACCGCAGGCAGCAGTAAACGCGCCGTTTCATCGCGCAGACTGAGTTTTACCGGGAAGGGAGTCCCTCTATGCTATCTTTCGTGTCCATCGACCGGCACAATTATCTCGCGGTCCTTGACCTGGGCGTGACCGACGAGCAGAAGCGCTTCGTCGCCAGCAACGTATACTCGCTCGCCCAAGCCTATGTTCAGCCTGAGTGCGTCCCGCTCGCACTGTATGCCGAGAACAAACCCGTCGGTTTTGCGATGTATGCGCTGGACCGGGATGATCACGAATACTGGATTTACCGGCTCATGATCGACAAAAAATTCCAGCGCCGCGGATACGGACGCGCAGCGATGCAGCATTTGATCGAACGCATCCGCGCAGACGAGGACCACCGCGTGATCTACATCAGCTTCGAGCCGGAAAACCTTGCGGCTAAGTCGCTTTACGAGGGCCTCGGATTCGTCCCCGACGGACGGATTGAATACGGTGAAGTCGTCTACCGGCTCGAGACACGCGAAAGAGATTAATCGTGGCCTGTCCCCATCCCCTTATCAGCAGGCCGCGTTGCCGTTATGAAGAATATTTTTAAAAAGCTGAAACCACTCCGACCGGGCGGTTTCAGCTTTAGCTTTTCGAAAATCGACTGCGGTTGTTAAAAAACGCGGTCCTTAACCCATCGATTCCGCTGTGCCGGTTTTTATCCGGGCAACAAAGCGCCCGCTTCGGCTGTTTTCACTGTACCCTCTACAAATCGGAACGCCAAAAGGAGAACCCGCGAGCAGTCGTCCCGCTAAAAGCAAGATTCTGACGGGTTCAATCGCCTTGCATCAGCCTTCTTTTTGCGCAGATCCTTACCGGTAAGACGCGCGGTAGATTTCGAGCACGTTCTTTTTGGTGAGCGTGCAGGGGTCAAACTGGAACAACCCGCCCATGGTGTCGAACGCGTTGTCCACATAAGCCGGCAGTTCGTCGTAAACGACGCCGTAGTCGCTCATTTTCAGGTTGTCCACGCCGCAGGCGGCCTGCAGCTGCGTCAGCGCGGAAACGAAGTCCATTGCGGTCGCAGCGTCCGCTTTGCCGAGCGCTCTTGCCATGTCGGTCATGCGCGCGTCGCAGCAGCCTGCGTTTGCAAAGTGCGTGTAATAGGCCTCGCTGATCATAATCAGCGCCGCGCCGTGCGGGATTTCCGGGTTGAGCGCGCCCATCGCGTGCGCAAGCGAATGCTCGGAAATGCAGCCGGAGGTGGATTCGACAAGGCCGGAAAGCGTGTTTGCCAGCGCAATGTCCGTGCGCGCTTCCAGATCGTCCCCGTGCGCGACCGCGCGGGCGAGCGATTTGCCGACGAGGCCGATGGCGCGGAGGCTGAACGCGTCGCTGACGGGATAGGCCGTGGTGTTGAGGTAGCCTTCCGTGCTGTGGAACAGCGCGTCGAAGCCCTGATAGGCGGTCAGCTTCGGCGGCACGGTCAGCATGAGCATTGGATCGATCACCGCGAGCACCGGGAACGTTTTTTCGTACCCGAAACCGATCTTTTCGTTCGTTTCCTCCTTGGTGACGACCATCCAGGGGTCGGCTTCCGTCCCGGTGCCCGCGGTAGTCGTGACCGCGACCACGGGCAGCGGGTCGTTCGGCACGCTTTGCCCCTTGCCGCTGCCGCCGGAGATATAGTCCCAGTAGTCGCCGGGGTTGGCCGCCATCACGGCGATGGCTTTGCCCGCGTCGATGCTGCTGCCGCCGCCGAAGCCGACGATGAAGTCGCAGCCGTTTTCTCTCGCGATTTGCGCGCCTTCCATCACCTGCGTTTTGGCGGGGTTGGGGGTGATTTTGTCGTAAAGCAGGCTCTGCACGCCCGCAAGCGCCAGCTCGTCTTCCAACATTTTAAGGTAGCCGTTTTTGCGCAGGCTTTTGCCGCCGGTCATGACGATCAGCGCTTTTTTGCCGGGCAGGTTTTGCTTATGCAGTTCTTTGAGCGTTCCCGCGCCGAAGAGCAGCCGGGTCGGCATGTAATAATCGAAATTCATGGGGTGACCTCCTTGCGTTCAATATTTTTGAGTTACTATCGTATTTCAAATTGTTATCTGTCCCAAAGCCAGCCGAACAGCACATACCGCACGATCTTCTGCTTTGTGGTGTAGCAGACTTCCACGGAGCACGCAGACGACGCGAAGCCGTCGTTCGAACGGCAGGTGATCACCGCGCTGCCGACGCCCTCGGCAGTCACGAGCCCCGTTTGGCTCACGCTCGCCACGCTCTCGTCGGAGGACGACCAGGTTACGCTTCCGTCTTTTGCGTCTGCCGGGAGCACCTCCGCCGTCAGCTGCACGGCGGATTCATACGGCAGGCGAAGCGAGTCGCGGTCGATTTGGCAGGAGGAGACGGCGACGAGCTTCGGGATTGTCTCCTCGGCCAGCAGTTCGCCGCATTCCTCGCAGTATTGCCGCTTCACGCCTTCGCTTTCGTAGGTCGGTTCCACTTCAGTGATCCATTCGCCGGGGGTGTGCGCGGGCGCGGTGTAGTCGTCCGTATAGCTGTAGCCGCTGTTCGGGTTGGTATAGGTCGTGTAGCCGAACGCCGTGTCGCGCGGCGCCGTGACTACGGCCTCGTAAACGGGGTTTTCGTCCATGTCCGGCAGGATCGGGCGGCTGTAGTCCGTCGATTCATTGCTGATAAAGCGGGTGGTTTCGTTACCGGAGACGATTGCGGACTTATTTTGCTTTTCGCCGATGTACGCCTTGCAGTAGGCGCGCCGGTCGTCGGTTTCTTCATAAAACGAGATGCTCGCGTCGAGCGTGCAGTTTTTTACATACCCGCTGTGCTCGCGGTTTCTGGGGTTGATATCATCCAGCCCGACAAGCCCGCCGTTATGTGCATAGCCGTGCACGGAGGCGTATCCGGCCAGCACGACGCTGCAGCCGTCGATATCCGCATACCCGTTTGCGAGCACGCCGCCGAGGTACTGTTCGCATTTGAAGTCGCTGGGTGTGGCGACGACGGTCAGCTCGATATTCAGGTCGCAGTTTTGAATCAGCCCGTTGCCGAATCCCGCGATTCCGCCGACGCCGCACTGGCGGCTTTCCGCCTGCACGAAAATCCGCCCGCTGACGGTGCAGCCTGAAATTTCGCTGTATTCCATGTGGCCGGCAATACCTGCGGCAAAGCAGGGCTGGTCGGTCGTAACGTTCACTTTTACGTTCAGGAGGGTCAGGTTCTCAATCACCGCGTTTTCCACATAGGAAAACAGGGAAGCGTAAACCGTGTGATAACCGCGGTGACAGCCGTCGTAGGTGATAGAGGTGTCCTCGCTCACGCGCGTAATCGAAAGGTTGTAGAGCACGTGCCCGCCGCCGTCGAATGTGCCGGAAAACGGAATCGGCAGCCAGTCCACGCCGGACATGTCGATATCCGCCGCGAGCAAATACTGCCCGGCGGGGTCGTCTGCGATGGCGAGCATGCCCGCCGCGTCCGTGATTTCGACCGGCGCGGTTTCTCCTTCGGCGAGCGTGTATGCCGGGAAAAGCACGGCTGACAGCAGCAGGCTCAGCGCCAGCGCGAAAATCCGTTTCTTCATGAGCGGTACCTTCTTCTGCGTTCGGTTGGTTACGGGATCAACTCATTGTAGCCTTGCGCTCACCGCCGCGTCAACTGCGGGTCCGTTTGCTCCCGCTCCGGCAAACAGGCACGCCGCTCACTCCTGCCCGCTGCATCCGGCAGAATCGTTTTTGTTCATCAGGCGAAGGCTATCTCTGCGTGCCGGCCTGTTCGACCCGCGCGCACAGAAGCCGTGCAAACACGGACATGCTTTTATTTCGCCGCGTTGGCTGCGATATGGATCGCATCCCATGCGGAAGCGAACGGCGGCGCATAGCCAAGATCGGTATAGCCGAGTTCTTCAGTCGTCATCTTCCGATCGACCGCCACAGCGAGGGGATCGATACGCCAGGCGGCTTCCCGCTCCCCCATGATCTGCGCGCCGAGCAGCACGTGGCCGTCCGCATGGTAGCAGAGCTTTATGGTCAGTTCGCACGCACCGGGGTAATACGGCGGGTGCGAAAGGGTTTTTACCGTCTTGGTTTTTGCGGGAATACCGGTTTGCGCGGCCTCCCGCTCTCCGATACCGGTCTTTGCCAGTTCCAGCCCCATGCAGCGGACCATGACCGTGCCAAGCGCACGATCAAAACATGCGTCGAATCCCGCCATGCCGTCCCCGGCTAAGCGGCCCTGTTTGTTGGCGTTGGTACCGAGCGCAAGATATGCGGGCGCGTCAAGCACCGCGTGCCAGACGCTCGCGCAGTCGCCTGCCGCGAACACGTCCGCAGCGCTGGTCCTCATTTGCCTGTCGGTCAGGATTGCGCCGTTCGGCAGCTTCTCAATGCCGGTCAGAAACGCCGTATTGGGCTGCCCGCCGATGGAGAGAATCACAACGTCCGCGTCGTAAACGCCCTTGTCGGTGACGACGCGTTCCACCGCTTCGTCTCCCGCAAGCTCCATGACTCGTTCTCCGAGTTGAACCTGCACGCCGTGTCGTTCCAGCTCGTGCTTTGCTTCTTCGGCAAATTCCGCGTCGAACGGCGGCAGCAGCCGACCAAGCGCTTCTATCACGCAAAGGCGCTTCACTTTTTGCAGCAAACACGCCTCCGCAAGTTCCAGCCCGATCGCTCCGCCGCCGACGATTACGACGTTCGCGGGATTTTGTTCCAGCGCAGCGCGCAGCGCTTGCGCATCAGCGGGTGTTTTCAGTGTGAAAATGTTCTTTCTGTCTGCACCCGGCACGTTCGGCCGCCTCGGCGACGCACCTGTCGCGATCAGCAACCGGTCGTACGGCTCGCAGAATTCATCGCCTTGCAGGGTTCTTCCGCACACCGTCTTAGCGGCGAAATCCACACGCTCCGCCGTGTGACCGAGGCGCACATGAACGCCCGCCTTTTCAAACGCCGAAACCGGGCGGATGCGCACGAGGTTGAGATCGTCGTTCAGCCCGGCCACATAGTACGGCAGCCCGCACGCTCCGTAGGACACTTCAAACGTCTTTTCAAGCACAACTACGTCGCTTTCCGGCGCTTTGCGCCGAATGCGCGAGGCGGCGCTCATGCCGGCCGCGTTGCCGCCGATGACCAGGTGTTTCATAGCCGTCTCTCCTTCCATAATCCGGGATCAAGCGATGCTTTCATTATAAAGCTCTTGCCGGAAACACACAAACACACATTTTTGTACGAAACTCGGTTAATATATGCCGTTTTATGATAAGATTAGGCAGCAAAGCGCCAGCCGCGCCTCGGCGGCGCAGATCGGGAGGCAAAACGTATGAAGGCAAGCACATTTCAGAGCGGCGGCATGCTCGTCGTGCGGCTCGAACGCGGAGAGGATATCGTTCAAGGCGTTATCGCCGCGGCAAAGGAATACCGGATTCAGGCGGGCTTGGTCGGCGGCATCGGCGCGGTGTCCGGCGCAACACTCGGCTTTTTTGAACTGGAGACAAAGCAGTATCACGAAAACAAATATGACGAACCGATGGAGGTTGCACATCTTTCGGGTAACCTTTCGTTAAAAGACGGCGAGCCGTATGCACACTTGCACGTCACGCTCGGCAGACAAAACGGCGAAACGCTGAGCGGACATCTCGTTTCAGCGAACATCGCCGTAACGGCGGAAATCTTCATTCAGACGCTCTGCGGGACGCTGGGACGCCGCACATCGGAAATTGGCGTCAATCTGCTGGATATTTAGCGCCTTCACGCATGCGGCTGACGCCCGGCGGACAATCCGCCGGGCGTATTTTCTGTCGTCATATCTTAAGCGGTTCCCGCGGGAAATCCACTCTTACCGTCAGGTTCGCATGCGCCCGATTTTTCAGGTGCTTTGCTATCGCCTGAAAAGCCGAGTTGAAAAACCGGATTTGCTTCCGGCCGGTTACGGCATCTCAAAGTCCTTTTCCTCAAGATTCGGATAGATATCCTTCAGCGGCGAATAGTCGGCAATATCGTCTCCTTCGAGCGTCAGTTTCTTGAGATTCACCAGATTCGCCAGCGGCGAAACGTCCGTAACGAACGTATGCTCGATGCCGAGTGTTTCAAGATTCGTCAGCCCGGAAAGCACTGAAAGATCGCTCAGCGTGCTCCAGCTGATGTAGAGCGTCCCAAGCTGCGTCAGGTTCGACAGCGGGGAATAATCTTCTGCAGTGCAGTTAAACAGCGTCAAAAAACCGAGTTTGGTCAGGTTCGACAGCGCGGAAATATCCTCCACCGGGTTTCCGCCGAGACTGAGGCCTTCCAGATTCGTCAGACCCGCAAGCGGCGAAATATCACGTACCGCATGGAAACCGAGTCCCAGGTTTTTCAGGCTCACAAAGTATTTCAGCGCGTCGATGTTCGTAATCTGCGTCCCCGCCGGGTATTCCTGCTGATAGTCGATATCGAGCTCCAGTTCCGTTACCTTCTTTGCGTCCGCAAACGTGATGTCGCCGTCCAGCAGTCCCGTCTGGTTGCGCACTTTCTCTTCGAGCACCGGATCGTTGAACACAATCACCTCGTCGTCCGGATAGCGCGTGAGCGCCTCGGTATCGACGGACGTCGCAACGAAGTCCGTTTCCTCCAGATTCGGCAGGATTTCAATGAGTGGCGCATAGTCGTAAATCGGACATCCTTCGACCCAGAGTCTTTTAAGCTGCGTCATGCCTTCCAGAGGCGAAAGATCGGCAACGCCCGACCGCTTAACGTCCAGTTCGCTCAACTCCGGCATGTCGGAAAGCAGGCTCAGATCGCTGAACGTGGAATAAGCGATGCTGATCGTACGCATCTGCTTCAGCCCTGTCAGTGCGGAATAGTCCTGTGCCTCGCAGTTCCAAAGCGTCAGGTTGGACAAATTCGTCAGGTTTTTCAGTGCGTCGACATTCTGCACCGGATTACCGCCGAGGCAGAGCGACTCCAGATTTATCAGCCCGCAAAGCGGTTTGATATTACGTATCGCGTGGAACTGAATGCCCAGATACTTCAGGTTTACGAAATACTTCAGCGGCGTGACGTCCGAAATCTGCGATCCTTCGGGGAATTTTTCCTGCCAGTCGTTATCGATCGAAAGGTCCGTAACGTCCATCACGTCGGCAAACGTAATCTCGCCGTCCTGTAACCCGAGCGTTTCGCGCACTCTTGCCTCCAGAACAGGATCGTCAAACACGATCACGTCGTTGTCCGGGTCAAGATCGAAATCCGGGTCGGTCAGGTTGCCGAATACCCCTTCGACCGGCGAATAGTCCATGATGGGATTCCCCGCAAGGTTCAGTTCGGTCAATTTTGTCATCCCGGAAAGCGCGGAGATGTCCGAAATCATGTTATTGCCGAGGTTCAGGCGAGTCAGTTCCGTCATGCCGGAAAGCGGGGAAATATCCGTAACGGAGCAGCCGTGCAGCCAGAGGTCCCAAAGGTTGGTCATGCCGTTGAGAGCCGAAAGATCGCTTACCCCGTCGCAGCCGAACAACCAGAGGCTGCCGAGCTGCGTCAGCGATGAAAGCGGCGTGATATCCCGGATATCGTTACAGCAGAGGAACAGCGTGTCCAGATTGTTCAGCCCTGAAAGCGGACCGAGGTCGACGCCGAGGCTGTCGTTTTGCAGCGCCCATCCGAGGTTAAGATACGTCAGTCCCGTAAAATACTGCAGCGCGGAAATATCGGAAATCCGCGGTTCCGACCAGTCAACATCTTCCATCTGCAGATCGAGTTCGGTCACGTCCGCCGCTTCGGCAAGCGAGATATCGCCTTCCGCTTTACCCATCGCGACGCGCACCATTTCCTCCAGAACCGGGTCGGTAAACACGACGACCGATTCGGAAACCGGTTCGGCGGTCGGCTCGGCGGCCGGTTCGGTTGTCTCTTCCGCAGCGACTGGCTCCGCCGCGGGAGCGGCACAGGCACCCACCCCGCAAACCATCAGCAACGCAAGCAAAACGCAAAGCACTTTCTTCATGGAATTCCCTCCCGTATTTTTGATTATCCTTGTAAGCATGCGCTCTTACAACGTGAAAACCGGTATTCGCAAAACGCACCGTCCCGGCAAAACCGGTTTCATGGTTATATTAATGATCATATGCCGTCGTTCTTCAATAGTGGTGTGCTGATTGCTGACAAATCAACCGTTTTTTGCCCGTCACGGCGCTTGCAGTTTTTAAAGTGGTATACTGGAGTTAACTTTTCATCCTTTCACCTGTTCAATTCTTCATTCCGGGAGGTTTTACATGGACGACGATTATGGCTATTTCGGTAAAGGCATAAACGGTTATGTACATTATATGCAAGCACAGCAAGAAAATTCCTCCGGCCGTGGAAATGGCGGAGGCGGGAAAAAAGGCGGCTGTCTGACGATTGTTCTGGTTGTGCTGGCCTCTCCGGTCCTCTTCCGGTTGGTTTTTCGTCTGATTGAACTCTAGGGTGTGTTTCTAAAATCACAAAAGCACATTTCCGCCGCCTCGACTTGCATATTTTCGTTGAAAAGCCTCGCCGCAGCACCACTGCGCCTGTGTTTTTCGTCTCAATCTGCAAGCCGGTCCAGCAAAACTGCATCTTCTAGACTTTAG
>CAYTHS010000045.1:10851-21017 GCA_964437665.1 uncultured Oscillospiraceae bacterium | reverse complement strand
TTTTCGCACCGGCGAAAACACCAAACCAAACGGCAAGGATTAGGAAAGCCCGCAGTAATGCGGGCTTTCCTGCTGTAACCATTAGGAAATCCCCAGGATCGTTAAGGGCTGCAGCCCTTGATTCATTGACGCGGTTCTTCCGGCGCAGTACGATCGCCTGTTTTGGGCGGTTGCCTAGGGTGTGCTTTGCCGTCCGGGCCGTTTCAACGGGCGGAACAAAGCCAAACGTTTGCAATATATGCCGGCGGAGGACGCTCTATGAACGTATAAAACAAATGGAACGTGACAAACATCGGTGGTTTCGATATAATTTCATCAAATACAGAGCTTTTTACGGCAATTCACGTTAATTACACGCAAGGATATGAGAACGACATGAACCCTGCGCGAACGGAGGGGATGCTGTGGCGAGATTCAGAGAATTGGCTCGATTTTTCGGGTTGACGGCGTTAACGCTAATAGTGATTGCCGCAGTATTTTTCGGATTCCGGCAAAAGATAAAAAACAGAATACAGGAAACGAAGCTGCAAGTGCTTACGGAAGCCGCCGAGCAGAAAAAAGAAACGGTTTTGCTGTATTTCAATACGGTATTCAGCAAACTGGATATTATGGTGCGCTGTGAAACGGCGACGGCCGCGATTGCAGGAATGGCGGACGGCGAAGGAATCCTGTGGATTGCGATAACCGATGCGCAGGGGCGCGGTGTTTCGAACGAAGGCGCGCAAGTGGACGTATCCGGATGCGACTGGTTTGCGCCGTGTATGGAAGGTGAACGTACAGCGGCTGTCGCAGCGCTCGGCGGGTACGGAGAAAATGCGATCGTTACGGCGATTCCGCTTGCAGCCGAGGCCGTTCCGGAAGGAATCATCATGGCGGCGATCGACCCCGACGATATCTCCGTGCTGGCGGAGGCGAATATATTTGGGGGACAAACCCGTTCGCTGCTGATGGATTCGGCGGGCAACATCTTCGCTGCTGCGGGGAAAACGGCACAAGGCAGCGTTGGACAGAATCTTTTTGACGCTGCAACGGATTTGCAAACTGAAAATGCGCGGGAACGAGGGGTTCTGTCTGGCGAAACGGAGGTGCTTTCCCTGCTGCACGGCGAGCAGCTTTTTTATGCGGCCGTGGTTCCCCTGGGGATCAGCGATTGGTTTTTAGTTTTGGAAACGCCAAGCGCGGTTTTCGTTCCGCTCAGCCGCGACATGCTGACATATGTGATCGTCATGCTGGCGCTGGTGGCGCTGGCGCACCTATTTGCTGTCGCGCAGGCGTACCGGCACGAAAAAAAAGCTGTGAAAGCGCTCGAGCGGGACAAAGAACTGCTGCGTCAAAGCGGTGAACGGTATGCTCTGATCAACCGGCTTTCCAACGAAGTGCTTTTCACGGTCGATATGGAAAGCGGGAATATCCTATTTAACGACAGTTTCGAATCGATGTTTGGGTTTTTGCCGCCGCAGTGCTCGATAAACAGGATTGAAGAGTGTTACGTTATGATCGATCCGGAAGACCGTTCGGCATTTCTGCGTTTTATCGAACATATGATTGCCGGCGCGCCCCAAGCGCATCAGGATTTGCGTATGATCGACGCCCGCGGCGTTTCCCGCTGGAAGCGGCTGGAAATTTACACCGTGTTCGATAAGCAGGGCCATGCGCGTCAGGTAGTCGGTAAAATAACGGACATCCACCGGCAGAAAAAGTCGATGCAGCGGTTGCGTCAAAAAGCGGACAGCGATCCGCTGACCGGGCTTCTAAACCGTGCGGCGCTGGAACAAAGCGTTAAGACGTTTCTTGCCGGAGACGGAAAAGACGGCAGGCACGCGTTTCTGATGCTAGATATTGATAATTTTAAACGCGTCAACGATACGCTCGGGCATGCCGAAGGAGACCGTATGCTGATCGATTTCGCATCCGCAGTCAAAGTGCTGTTTCGTACGGGGGATCTTATGGCACGTATGGGCGGAGATGAATTCGCTATACTCATGAAAGATATTGAATCGGAGCAAAATGCGCTGATCAAAGCGGACGGGATGCGGGGGACTATGCTGAAGATTGCCGGACGGTTCGGCGTGGCGGTGTCCGTGAGCGTCGGTATCTCCATATATGCGCAGGACGGACACACGTTTGGGAGGCTGTATCAAGCTGCGGACGCCGCTTTGTACCGCGTGAAGAACGAGGGCAAAAACTGCAGCGAGCTTTTTCGCAGAGTTTATGACGGCGTACAAGAAACGAACGAAGAAACGGAGGAGCAAGACAACGGAACAGACAAAGGATAAGGTGAAACTCACCAAAAAGCAGAATTTCTTACAGGGGTTGAAATTTTTGCTCTTTTCCTGCTCGGCAGGGGTGATTCAAGCGGCGACGTTTACGCTGCTTAACGAGACGATTCGCTGGGATTACTGGCCGAGTTATCTCATTGCGCTGACGCTATCGGTGCTCTACAACTTCACCGTAAACAGAAGGTTTACGTTTAAATCGGCAAAAAACGTTCCTCTGGCGATGATGCAGGTAATTGGATATTATCTCGTGTTTACGCCGCTTTCCACCTGGTGGGGCGAGGCGCTGACGCGCGCGGGATGGAACGAGTATATCGTGCTGTTCGGCACGATGGTCGTCAATCTTGTGACCGAGTTCAGTTTTTACCGCTTTGTGGTGTACAGGAACCATCTTTTCACCAACAAAGCCGGGCAGCGCGAACTGGCGAAGATGGCGGAGAGCGAGACGACCGAAGCGGAAGCATCCGATCGTTTGGCCTAGGGTGTGTTTCCAAAACCCGCAAAGCGCATTTTCGCCGTCTCAAGTTGCATATTCTTGTTGAAAAGCCTCGCCGCAGCACTGCGCCTGCGTTTTTTGCCTCAATCCGCAAGCCGATCCAGCAAAACGGCATCTTCCAGACTTAAGAAACACACACTAGGGCATGTTTCAAAAACCACAAAAACGCATGTTCACGATCCCGATCTGCGTATTTTCATTGAAACCTCGAAAAAACCTAGAAGTGTCGCCCTGCGTCCGCCGTTTTATACGGGCTGGCGTACAGATTGTTAATGGCGGCGGTGCGGTAAAAAACAACCGCGCAGACCGATCATGAGAGGATGTATCGGAATGCCGCAGTCTGTCAAAAAAGCCTTTGTGATTGTTGAGGGCCGCAGCCCTTAACCCGTTTTTCCGGTTGCGCCGGTTCATCCGGCACAACTCCATCGCCCGTTTCGGGCGGGTTCTCTGTGCGTTTTGCCGGCCGGGAGTCCGAAGGGTGAGAGGCAAAGAGCGGTTATCCCGCCCCCAAAACTGGATTTTTACGGTCTCGGAGCGCCGCTTTTCAGCGGCGCTCTGTTTGTTGGCTGAGCATGGAACGGCCTCCGCCGGGTACGTTAATCCAGCGGCTTGAACCCCTCGCCGCGCACTTCCGTTGCATCGGTTACAAAAAGGAACGCTTTTCGGTCGACCGTATTGATGGCCTTGAGCGTTTGGGCAAACGAGTTCCGGTGCGTTACGAGCATGAGCACATGCTTGTCCCGCTTGGTATAACCGCCTCGGCCTTGTAAAATGGTGACGCCGCGGCCGAGATCGTCCGCCAGCAGAGAGAGGATATCGTCGCCGCGCTCGGTTACGACATAGATTACTTTGGCGTGGTCAACGCCCTGCATGATTGCATCGATCGTGCGGGAATTGACAAAGATGGTCACGATGGAATACAGTGCCACTTCGATATCACGAAAGACAAACACCGCAAAAACGACGACCAGCGCGTCTACGATGAGCAGCAAAGATCCTACGGAGAAATTCGGGAAGGCTCTTTTCAGCAGCAGGCTGATAAGGTCCGTGCCGCCGGTGGTTGCGCCCCGAACAAAGATCAAACCCATCCCGATGCCGCTGAGCACGCCGCCAAGGACCGCCGCGAGCAGGACGTTGTTGATATACTGCGGCAGAACCAAGGAAAACACGTCGATCAGTGCGGAGAGCAGCAGCGTAGTCACGATGGTTTTAATGAGCGGCCGGAAACCGAGCTTCCACCAGGAAAGCGCGAGCAGCGGGATATTCAGGAGTAAAGTCCAGATACCGACCGTGACCGGTGTGATATAAGCCAGCGCGGTCGCCAGGCCCGAAACGCCGCCTGGAGCGATGTTGTTTGGAATGGTGAAAAGCACCAGTCCAGCCGCGACGAGCGCGCTGCCAAAAATCATTGCCAGGATATCGAAAACCCAGGCGCGGACGGATTGCTTCATAATGTTGGTTGTTACCTCGTTAAGTCGGGCGGGAAAAACCCCGCCGGGGGATCAGGGGTTCAGGCCCTTGAGAGAAGCGGGAAGGAAAACGCCGTTTTTACGGATCAGCTTTCCGTCAAACCAGATCTCGCCGCCGCCGTATGCTTCGGTCTGGATGCACACGATGTCGAGGTGCAGCTGGGACTTGTTGCCGTTAAAGGCGTCCGCATAGGCGCAACCCGGCGTAAGATGGAACGAACCGCCGATTTTTTCGTCGTAAAGCGTGTTGCCGATGGAACGGGTGACGGCGTTGTTTACGCCGATGGCGAACTCGCCCAGATAACGTGCGCCTTCGTCGGCGTCCAGCATTTTGTTGAATCCGGCCGTGTCGCCGTCGCAGGTCGCTTCGTCGATATGTCCGTTGCGGAACACCAGCCGCGGGTTGTCGAACTTTTTGCCGTAACGCATAGCGGGCGTGTTGTACTGCATGACGCCGTTTGCGCTGTCACGGACCGGCGCGGTGTAAACTTCGCCGTCGGGGATGTTCAGCTCGCCGTGGCAGGGGACGACGGGGATATCTTTGATGGAGAACGTAAGGTCGGTCCCGGGGCCGACCAGGCGCACCGTTTCGGTTTTTTCCATCAGCTCGATCAACGGTTCCATGTCCCGCGCCATCTTTTCGTAATCCACCAGCGCGGCGGAAAGGAAGAACTCATAAAAATCATCATAGCACATGCCTGCCTTCTGCGCGTCCGCCATGGTCGGGTAGTGCAGGTAAACCCATTTGCGCTCGTCGATGATTCGATCGCGCAGCGCCCGCATCTGTTCGCGGTAATACGTCATCGAACGGGTGTCTACTGCGGAAAGCTCCGCGTCGTTTTCGTCCACGCCGATGTCCACATGTGCGGTCATGTGGTCCCAGTATTTGTTCTCCCATTCGAGCTGTGCATCGATAGCGGCTTTGGAAGCCTTCGGATTCTCCGGGTCGATGAAGCCGAAAAACAGTCTTCTGAGTTCGTCGTCCCCGAGTTTGACGAACGGCACCGCACCGATTTTGTGCGCGCGCCGCAGCAGGGATTTAATCAACGGTTTGGCGGTCACCCCGCCGTTAATTTCGAAAAGGTCTCCCGCTTTTAGCTTGAGCGAGTAGTTCAGCAACAGATCGGCCAAACGATCCAGACGTTCGTCATGCATAACGCATCCTCCTTATACACTCTGCGACTATTCTATAGTATTTTTCGCCGCGCTTCAACACCACGCGTCTGTGGTTTTATGAAAAGGAATAAATAAATGGCGAAAGCGGAAGCCGCTTTCACCACAGTCTGTCAAAAAAGCTCTTTGCATTGTTAAGGGGGGGCAGTCCTTAATCCTTATATGCCGGCTGCGCCGGTTTCGGGCGGTTTTTCTGTGCTCTTTGCGGACCGGTATCCTGAAAGACGAGAGGCAAGAGTGCTTGTCCCGTCTAAAACCAGTTTTATGACGGCCATATTTGCAAGGATGAATGCCGCGGATCGATCGGAACGGCAGGCATAGGTTTTACCGGGAACCTGTACCTGCCGTAGCAAGTCTATACAGAGACTCCATGAATGAAGGTGCAAAACCTTGCGCGAAAGCAATTACCACGCAGGGTATTTCGCGCCATGCTGTCAAACGGTGCGCGAAAGGCGTGCTTTTTACCGTCTGGAACGGTTTGCCAGCGCGAGCAGTCGCAGAAAGCTGACCAGCGAGGCAACCGCCGCCCAAACATAAGTCATTGCGGCGGCGTTGAGGACTTTCTTTGCGCCGTCGGATTCCTCGTATGTGATATAGTTGCCTTCTTCGAGCATGCGGAGCGCCCGGGAAGAAGCGTTGAATTCGACCGGAAGCGTTACGACCTGGAATACCAGCATCGCGCCGAAAAGCACAACGCCGATCATGGCGAGGTTGTAACTGCCCATAAAGAGCCCGAGGATGACGATCCATGGCGCCGCATGCGAACCGATGGAAGCCACCGGAAGGATCGCGTTGCGCAGGCGGATTGGCATATAGTTGCTTTCATACTGCATCACATGTCCGATTTCATGGGCGGCAACCGCTACGGCCGCAATGGAATTGCTGCCGTAGACTTGCGTGCTCAGTCCGACGACACGGTTTTTCGGGTTGAAATGATCGGTCAGAGCGCCCTGCACGGGTTCAATCTGAACGGTGCTGCCGGCGCGGTCGAGCAGCGACTGCGCGATGCTTTCGGCGCGCATACCGCTGGAAATCGGCGTTTTGGCAAATTGATTGAACGTTTTTTGAACCCGGCTCTGGGCATAAAAGCTAATGCCCATGATCACGAGCAGCAACAGGATGTAAACGATATCTGTCGAGCCGTAGCTGAAATACATCGGTCGTCCCCCTCCTTTAGACTATTGTACAGTATAGCATAGACGCCGTGACGGGGAAGGGCTTTTCAAGATCGTTTCCAATTCTTACCAGATTTGTACAAAATGTCCCTTTCTGCTTGATAAAATGTGATATACTAGCAAAACATCCCGAATATTAGAAAAAAGAGAGGTATCTGCAATGACGCTCAAATTGTCCCAAATTCAGAAATCGCCGGAATTATACGCCGGCAGGATCGACGTGTGCGGCTGGGTCCGTACCGTACGCGAGGGAAAGACCCTTGGATTTATAGAACTGACAGACGGAAGCTGCTTTAAGCCTATCCAGATCGTCTATGAGCGGGACGACCGAAATTTGGGCAACGGGCTTTCAACAGGCTGCGCAATCGCCGTTTGCGGCGAGCTGGTCCTTACACCGGACGCGCCGCAGCCGTTTGAAGTCCGCGCGGAAGATATCTCGATCGAGGGCGAATGTCCGTCCGATTACCCGCTGCAGAAAAAGCGGCATACGCTGGAGTATCTGCGCACCATCCAGCACCTGCGTCCGCGTGCGAACATTTTCCAGGCGGCGTTCCGGGTACGCTCGGTGGTAGCGGCGGCCATCCATGAATTCTTTCAGGAGCGCGGGTTTGTGTATGTGCATACCCCGCTGATCACAGGTTCGGACTGCGAAGGCGCCGGGGAGATGTTTCAGGTGACGACGCTTCCGCTTGGCGAGATGCCGAAAAACGACGACGGCACGATCGACTTTTCGGGCGACTTCTTCGGAAAACCTGCAAACCTGACGGTCTCCGGCCAGCTTTACGGCGAGGCGTTCGCGCTGGCGTTTCGGGACATCTACACGTTCGGGCCGACGTTCCGCGCGGAATACAGCTTTACGGCGCGTCACGCGGCGGAATTCTGGATGATCGAGCCGGAGATGGCGTTCTGCGATCTGGCGGACGATCTAGACGTGGCGGAGGCGATGATCAAGTACATCATCAATACGGTGCTGGACCGCTGCCCTGCGGAGATGGAATTTTTCAACAAGTTTGTCGATAAGGGACTGCTTGAACGGCTGAACAACGTGCTTTCCAACGATTTTGTGCGGCTGAAGTACACAAAAGCGGTCGAACAGCTAAAAGCCTCTGGTGTGGCGTTCAAGTATCCCGTGGAGTGGGGGCTGGAACTCCAGACCGAGCACGAGCGCTACCTGACCGAGCAGGTTTATCACTGTCCGGTGTTTGTAATGGACTACCCGAAGGACGTAAAGGCGTTTTACATGCGTCAAAACGACGACGGAAAGACCGTTGCCGCGGCGGATTTGCTGGTGCCGGGCGTGGGCGAGATCATCGGCGGCAGCCAGCGCGAGGAGCGCCTGGACGTGCTCGAACAGCGCATCGCCGAACTCGGTATGGATCTTGGCCAGTACGACTGGTATCTGGAACTGCGTAAATACGGCGGCGTGAAGCACGCGGGTTTCGGTCTCGGTTTCGAGCGTATGGTGATGTACGTTACCGGCATGCAGAACATCCGGGACGTGCTGCCGTTCCCGCGCACGGCGGGGAACATGGAAATGTAGCGACATACCATATGTGGTAAAACACAAAAACAAAGGCGTGCTGTACGGGCAACCGTTGCAAGCGCGCCTTTGTTAAATTATACGCAGCGGAGGGAAAATACGGATGCAGTGTACGGGAGTCGGAAACCGTGAAAAAACGACTGCGGGCCGGTAAGGGGGAAGATAAAAGCACCGTCTTTCGGCGATAGCCGGGAGCGCTGGAATTGGTTTTGCGGAAAACTTGCCAAGGCCTCTTTTCAGCGGGATTACACGCAGCGAACAACAGAGGGAATCCTCCCAAACAGGCGATACGCCGCAGCGGCAAGCGGGAAAAGCGGGACGATCATGCTTTGAACAAGCCATAGGGACGCTTCAATTCGTCCGTTCAACTCACCTGTTGTGCTCCGACAAATGGTGACCGGCAAAGGCTGAATGACGCTTGTGGGCCGCGTCTTCGGCGCGCTTGCGGGCAATCCGCATATGGCGGCGCTGTTCGGCGATTGTGACAACCGCAAGTGTCGCAACCGAAATACAGTAGCAGAGGATGTATACAAGGCTCACATTACTTGTCAGAAATCCCATGCTGGGGTTATACAGGTGCAGGATAACAAGCGTGATGAACACGCCAGAAAACATGATGCACAGATGTGCAAAAATAATCCGGAACATTCTCATACTACGTCATCACCTCCAAAATAGATGATATCGCTGATGGCGCGTCCGCCGTGGTAAGGTTGATTGACAATGTTTCCGTCGAACGTCATCATGGCGGATTGTCCGCCGTCGAGGTTGTAAGCGTCCACGCAGCCGAGGGAGAGGAACAGTTCGCTAAGCTCGGTGAGCGTCATGCCGCGCGAATAGCCGCTTTGCCGGCCGTCGACGGTGACGAGACAGTAGTGCCCCGGCTCATAGTAGCCGATGGCCGAACGCGGGTTATGTGCGATAATAGCCGCGGTCGTATTGAAATCTTCCGGTACGGTGCCGTTGTCGATGAGTTTCGGACCGAACGACCAGCCCTGATATGCGCCGCGTGCGACGGCGTCGTCAATGCTGAACTCGCTTTCATAATAGGTCTCCATCACGCCGTCCGCATAAAGGATACATACGTCGCCGTTGACGGTGTCCCGGTAAAGCGCGCCGTTGCGGATGACGATCCCCTGTGTGCGCGCACCGTAGCAGTCGCCGGAAAGGGCAAGCACCGCGTTGTGGTCGGCGGCCATATTGTTCGGCATGCTGTAGTATCCGCGTCCGAACGTATCGCGCGACATTGCGGTTTTGAATTCTCTGATATTGCGGATCCATACGTCGGCGACAAAATACGTTGCGTCGTCCGAGTGCTCTTCCGTTACGACAAGCCGCAGGTTGTCCGTGATATGGCTTCCGACTACATTTTCTTCTTCAACCGGTTCGTCGGAAGGGAACGTGGCGGAAAAATCGCCCGGCTCCGGGGTGGGCGTCGGTTCGGGCGTCGGGGAGATTTCAGGCGTAACCGAGGACTCTGCGGCGGTAAACGTTGCGGGTGCGTCGGCTGCTTCCGCCGCAGGCGTCGGCGTTTGATGGAAAACGATGTTTTGCAGCGGAGCGCTGCTGTCCAGCCGGAGAATATGATGAAACAGCACGAAAACAAGAAGCATCGCGCCGATACCCAACAGATCGAACAAAATGACCAGGGCGACAGGTAACGGTTTTTTCGGAAGCATGGAGCATCCTTTCCAAATTGACTTACATATTGATCGATGCAAAAGCGAAAAAAACTACGCGTTTACATGATGCTAATGATGATATCCGTGTGCCGGAAAAAAAGCAATCGATCAGGGTAAATGCAACATTAAATTCACAATAGACGGCAGCGCCATGCCAAAGGGAAGCGCCGGGGCTTTCACCCCGGCGCATTAGAATCCTTTCAGTGCAGCCTGCGTATCTTTTATTCGGCGATAGTCAGCGCTACTTGCATCATGTCGTGGAAGGCGTTCTGCCGTTGTTCCGCCGTGGTGACTTCCCCCCCGATCAACAGATCGGAGATGGTGCAGATGGCCAGCGCTTTTTTACCGGCGCGCG
>CAYTHS010000045.1:4336-10841 GCA_964437665.1 uncultured Oscillospiraceae bacterium | reverse complement strand
GTTCATATAGAGGGCGGCAGCTTCCATCTCGACCGCGAGCACGCCCATCTTCTGCCATTCAAGCGTGCCTTCAAGCCCTTTTTCGGAGTAGAACGTATCGCTCGAAAGCAGGTTGCCGACTTTGTAATTGAGTTTGCGGCGCGCGCATTCGTCGGCGGCGCGGCGCAGCGTTGCAAAATCTGCAATCGGCGCATATGAACCGGGCAGGCCGTACTGTGAAAAATAACTGGAGTTTGTGCAGGCGCCCAGGCCCAGAACGAGGTCAAACAGCTTAAGGTCGGGATGCATACCGCCCGCCGAACCGATGCGGATGATGGTTTCCACTCCGAAAATGTTGTAAAGCTCATAAGAGTAAATACCCATCGAGGGCATACCCATTCCGCTGGCCATAACGGAAACGCGTTTGCCCTCAAAATAACCGGTATAGCCCTGCACGCCGCGGACGTTGTTTACAAGTTCGCGGTCGCTTAAATATGTTTCCGCTATGAATTTTGCGCGCAGCGGATCGCCGGGCATTAATACGGTTTTGGCAAAATCTTCCGGACTGCAGCCGATGTGCGGTGTAATGTTGGCGCTTGTCATGACAAATACCTCCAATTGAAGTGCTGTTACGCAACTGAGTATATCATAACGGCTGTGAAAATGCATCGCGATAAAATATCTTGACAATCTTTTTTCAGCGAGACTAAACTAAATTCAGAACTAATCCGAAGAAACGGAAGGAGAAAGCCATGGCAAAATCGTTTATCCCCCAGGGATACCATTCAAAACTGGGTTTGTACGATACCCAGAATGCAATCGAAGAAATCAAGAGTACGTTTCTTGCGTCGCTTTGTGCGATGCTGCGGCTGAAACGTGTATCCGCGCCGCTTTTTGTGAACCCGGCGGAGGGGCTGAACGATAATCTCAACGGAGTGGAGCGCCCGGTTGCATTCGATATACCTTCCATGGGTGGTAGCGGCGAGGTTGTTCAATCGCTTGCAAAATGGAAGCGTTACGCGCTGGGCAGGTACGCATTTCGCCCGGGCAAAGGCCTGGTTACGGACATGAATGCTATCCGCCGCGATGAAGCGCTGGACAACCTGCATTCGGTCTACGTGGATCAGTGGGACTGGGAGAAAGTGATTACTCCCGGCGAACGCGGCGTGGAAACGCTGCGTCAGACCGTTTTGAGCATTGTGGATGCGATCTACTATACCCAGCAGGTAATCTGCGCCAAATATGACGTACTTACGCCGTTCGTCAGCCGGGACGTGACGTTTATCACCGCGCAGGAATTGCTTGATTTTTACCCGGACTGCAGCCCGAAGGAACGAGAATATCGCTTTGTTAAGGAACATCCGACGACGTTTGTACAAGGCATCGGCGGCAAGCTTACGGATGGAAAACCGCATGACGGACGCGCGCCGGATTACGATGATTGGGAAATCAACGGCGACATCCTTTTCTATAATCCTTTGCTGGACTGCGCGTTTGAAATCTCCAGCATGGGCGTACGCGTGGACGCCGCTGCGCTCGGGCGTCAGCTGGCGCTTGCCGGCTGCGAGGAGCGCAAGGCCCTGCCGTTCCACAAAATGCTTTTGACGGGAAATCTGCCGCAGACCATAGGCGGGGGTATCGGACAGTCGCGTCTTTGCATGCTGCTGCTGAATAAAGCGCATATTGGAGAAGTGCAGTCTTCTCTTTGGGACGCGGAAACGCAGGCGCTCTGCGAACATGCCGGTGTAACGCTTTTGTAACACGATAAACGCTCCGGCGCGGCGGCCGTCTGCATGGCCGCCGCGCCGATATATGTTCGGAATTACTGAAAACTTCCTGTAAAGCACGGCGCAGCGAAGTGTCCCTGCGCGGCGCCGGTAATAGGGGACGGGGCCATCGCCTGGAGGTGAAAGCAGGCGATGCGTCGTTGAAACGCAACAAAAATGTAATATTTTTCCAGATAATAGACGAATAATTAAGATATGTCAAGTAAACTCCGTAATGCAAACGGGGTTTTTATTTTCTTTGTCGCATAAAGCAACGGATATGTAATGATCATTTCCTATAATAATGTACGATCCACAAGAATCGAATGCAAAAGGGCTGTTTTATCCACAAGGAGGATGAAAAAGATGAAAGGAACTCGTTTTACCAAGTTAGTCAGTTTACTGCTGAGTGTGCTGATGATTGTGACGATGCTGCCGGCAAGCGCGCTGGCGGAAACGACCGGCGATCCGTCGGACGGCCAGGAAATCACAACCGGGGGTACCGAAGACCCCGTTCAGTACACGGTTACTTTTGTTGCGGACGGTAAGACTGTCGATACGCAAGTCATAGAAGAAGGAGGGTCGGCCTCGGAGCCGGACGACCCCGATGCGCCGGAAGGAATGGAATTCCAGTACTGGTATTCCAAAAACCAGAACAAGGCGTATGATTTTTCAGCGGCTGTGACCGCCGATATCCAGCTGACCGCGCTGTTCACCGAAGCGGCCGAACCGAAGCTGGCGGCGGCTGCGGAAGGCGGGATCATACCGGACGACACACCGCTGAGGACCTATACGTTTTACGTGGACGGCGCTCAATGGGGCGATCAACAGGTAATTGCTACGGGCGATACGCTCAACGAACCGGCGATTCCGCCTGCCGAGGACGGTATGCGCTTTGCCGGATGGTTCGACGGAAACGACGTACGCTTTACCTCCTTTGGCGTACAAACAGTCGAAGCCACAGGGTTCGTCGATCTGACGGCGAAATTTGAAACGGCCTATTACGTGTTTTTCTATAATAAAACCGGTACCGCGATTATCGAAACAAGGATGCCGGATGAAAACAATCAGGTGCCGACCACGGATGTCGCTTCGCTGGAACTGGCAACCGACGAAGCGCTGGTCGGTTGGTCGCTTACCATGGGTGGTACCACAGATGTCGGCGACGCCGTGACCGTCGATGGGGCGAACATCCGTCTTTACCCGATTGTAAAGAACGTCATATGGATTTCGTTTGAATCCAACGGCGGTTCTTATATTACACCCGTGCATATCAATCCGGATACGGCGCTGAATCAGAATGATTTCACGCAGGAACCGACGCGTGTCGGGTATGTCTTTGCCGGCTGGACCCCCGAGGGGATCGATTGGGGAGACGTTCCAAGCGCCAATGTAACGCTGAGCGCTTCCTGGACAGCGAATGCGAATACGCCGTACAAGCTCGTGTATTGGATTGAAAACGCGAACGACAGCGGATATACGTTTGAAAAACTGACTGCAAAAACCGGAACGTCGGGGGCGGCGGTCTCGGTTGGAGGGCAGGAGGTGTCCACGCAGAATCTGGATCCCGATTACCGGAACTATTTCAATACGGGTACGTATACGCCCGGACAAACAATCGGCGGCGACGGCTCGACGATCGTAAACATCTATTTTACACGCAAAACGTTTACACTGACGTTCATAAACGGATATCAGACGCTTTACAGCGGCACCCATAAATATGACGAAGACATCTCGGAGGTCTGGGAAGAACCCGCGATCAAGGACCTGTCGGACGACGGATATAACTGGAAGTCCAGTATTACAGGTTACTATTATGCGTTTCTTGAAAAAATGCCGGGCAGCGACCTGACGATGAGAGCAGAACAGTGGAGTGGAACGCTGTATGTCTGGTATTACTACCTTGAAACGCTTGACGGAACAGCTGCGACCGCGCCGGCAGGGTCGGAAACGGTCGTAAGCAACGGTATTACCTACTATAAAGCCAGGACCGCCTCGGCTCGCTCCTACGGATTGTTCTTGACATATGATGAAGATTATTACCCGATCACCGGGTTCGTACAGCGCGACAGCGACGTGCCCGATTTCACGTATCATCGGAAAAAAGGAGGGCAGGAAGCATATTACGATGCATCGCTGTTTTATCTGCGCAGCGATTACGACCTGACCTTTATCAACGGAGCCTCTTCGAATACGGTCGCCGGCATCCGCTATGAAGCGGAGATCGAGGGGTATAACTACGAACCCGCAAGGCCGAGCGGCATAGATGAAAACTTCCAGTTCGGCGGCTGGTATTCCACGGAGGCGTGCTTCGACGGATCGGAGTTCACCTGGACCGGCGCGAGCATGCCCGCGCATAACATTGTCTTGTATGCAAAATGGGCGGCGCCGGCATTCAGCGGCATTGCACATCTTTCGGTCTATGGATCCGGCGGGACGGAAGTATACGATCTCGGTACGATCGTTTACGGCGGAACGATCAGCAGTTCCGCGCTCAGCTCCGCGCAGGAAGCCGCAGAGGCGTACAAACCGAACGAAGAGGATGTTTTCGGCGGCTGGCATATCATGCTAAACGGATCGCTGATCCTGTTCAACGTCGAAATGCAGATTTATTCGGATGTTGCCCTGTATCCGCACTGGATCAGCGGTGTAAGCTACGCGGTGACATATAACCTTGGCCTTGCGAGCGGAACGGCGCCGGTCGATTCCGGAGCGTATGGCGCGGGGGCGAAGGCACAGGTGCTTGCATACGACGCTTCGGCGGTTACGCCGCCGGAAGGCAAAGCCTTCATCGGCTGGCTTTCCGTCAGCGATGGGAATCTCCATTATCCCAACAGCGCAATCACGATCGACGGAGATATTGAACTGACTGCCATCTGGAGCAGTGCGACGATATATGTCGACATCGTTTACGACGGAAACGGCGGCGAGCTTCCCGGCGGCGGTACGGATTATTCCGTGCCTGTGCCGAACAACACGCACCATACAATACAGACGAACTCGTTTGAACTGGCAAACAAGGCGTTTTCGCATTGGAACACCAAGAGTGACGGGTCGGGCACGTCCTACAACGAGGGCGACTCGGTCCTGGTTGGCACCAGCGCGCTGGAAACGCCGAGTACGCTCTATGCGATCTGGGGTACGGCGTATTATACCGTGTCGGTCACGGTCAATCCACCGGAAGGCGCAAATGTTACCAGCGGCGTGGGAACATATCCGGCTAACACCAATGTACACCTCGTCCAGTGGGCGCTGACGGAAGGATACGAGATCGTCAGTGTTTTCGACAACGGCGTACAGGTTTTGCCGGAACAAACTTACGCCGGCAATAAACTGCAGCTCCACAAGCTGGATGCGGACCACGAAATCGTGATAAACCTTGCCCGCAGCAGCCGCATGCTGACTTATAACGGCAACGGGGGTACGTATTCCGGCGGTACGGAACAGTCGATTCAAACAAACGTCGGGGATAGCTATATCGTACCGGAAAACTTCTTTAATTACGAAGGACGGTATTTCCTTGGCTGGAGCACCGATTCCGGTGCGGCGGCGCCGGATGCGGCATACGCGCCCGGGACGCAGCATAACATGCCGGATGCGGATGTTGTAATCTATGCGGTCTGGGCAGAAAAGACAGCCTTGACGATTACGGCAAACAGCGATTTAAACAAAATATATAATGGAAACCCGCAAAGTGTAAGCGGTTTCACCGGCGACGTTTCCGGCCTGACCTACGAGGGGACGACGGCGGGGGTCACCGCCACCGACGCGGGGAGCTATACCGCGGCGTTCAGTAATCAGGCTGGGCTGATTATCCGGCAGAACGGCACAGACGTAACAGACCGGTATACCGTTACGTGGGTCGAAGGTGCGATGGTCATCGCGAAAAAGTCAGTGACGGTAACGGCGGACGACCGCGGCATGACGTATGGCGACGCGGATGCGACGCCGGCGGAAGGCGTGAGCTACAGCGGCTTCGTCAACGGCGAAACGAGCAGTGTTGTGAGCGGAACGGACAGCATCACATATACTTATGAGGATGCTTCCGACAATGCGGTCACGGTCGGCAGCACGCTGGCGGCGGGGACGTATTCGATTACGCCGGGCGTCGGCGGGTTGAGTGCAGCGAACTACACCTTCACTGCGGCGGACGGCACGCTAGAAGTGACGAACGCCACTTTCAGCATATCGCTGACGGGCGGCACCTGGACGTATGACGGCTCGGCGTATTCCGCGGAACTGGACGGAACGCAGAGCGGCGACACGATCGTATACCGTACCTCGACGGACGGATCGACGTGGAGCACCTGGAGCACGGACGTGCCGAGCGTGACGCATGTTGACGACGGCCCGCTGCAGGTCGAGGTCAAGGTGTCCCGCGCGAACTACACGGACGCGACGGACACGGCGACGCTGACGATTACGGCACAGGCGATCGAACTGACGGCTGACGACAAGAGCTGGACATTCGACGGCGACGAGCACTACTGGCATGAATACACGATCACGAGCGGATCGTTCGTCACCGGCGAAGGCATTGACAGCGTAACGTTCAGCGCGGCGAGCGTGATCACGAACGTCGGCACAGTGGCCAACACGATCACGGACGTGACGCTCGCAAGCGGCACGCAGTCCAACGATTACGACATTACTTACAAAGCCGGCGAGCTGGAAATCACGGAAGCGACGCTGACCGGCATTACGCTGACGGGCGGCACCTGGACGTATGACGGCTCGGCGTATTCCGCGGAACTGGA
>CAYTHS010000045.1:0-4236 GCA_964437665.1 uncultured Oscillospiraceae bacterium | reverse complement strand
TCCCGCGCGAACTACACGGACGCGACGGACACGGCGACGCTGACGATTACGGCACGGGAAATCGAACTGACGGCGCAGGATAAGAGCTGGACGTACAACGGCAGCGAACACACGTGGCATTATTACGATATCACCTCGGGTTCGTTTGTCGGGACGGAAGGCGTCGAGAACGCAGCGTTCAGCGCGGCGAGTGTGATCACGGACACGGGGACCGTTGCCAACACGATCACGGGCGTGACGCTCAACGACGATACGCAGGCAAACGACTACAGCTTCACCTACGAATCCGGCACGCTGGAAGTGACGAACGCCACGTTCAGCATATCGCTTACGGGCGGAAGCTGGACATATAACGGCACGAGCCGTTCGGCGACGCTGAGCGGGACGCAGAGCGGCGACACGATCGAATACTTTACCCTGCTGGGAACGGATTGGATTCCGTTTGCCGGGACGCCTTCGGTTAAGGACGTTTCCGACGGACCGCTGCAGGTTAAGGCGATTGTTTCGCGTGCGAACTACGACGATGCGGAAGCGACTGCTACGCTGAGCGTCAGTCCGGCAACACTGACGGTAACGGCCGGCGACAAGGAAATCACCTATCCGGAAAATCGTCCTGTGGAAGCAAGCCTGACGTATTCTGCGACAGCGGGACTGGCCAGCGGTGAGACTGTGGGTTATACCGGGGTGTTGGCATACGCATCCTCGCTTGCAACGCAGCCGCCAGCGGGTACTTATAGCGATGTGATTGAACAGGGCACGCTGGCGCTGGCTGACAACGCCGGCGGGTCGTTCAAAGCAGGCAACTACACCATGAGCTTCGTGGAGGGCGACCTTACGGTCAGGAAAGGGACCATGACAGTCAGCGCGCAGGACGTGACCGAGGCATATGACGGTGGGCTGCATATGGTTTCGCCGCTGCCGAGCGTTGTGAACGGAACGATGCTCTATTTCAGCCTGATCGACAGCACGGACCCGAACGATTACACAATGACGGTGCCTTCGTTGGTGAATGTGCCCGACAGCGCCACAGTTTACTTCATGGCGCAGAATGATAACTATAACAACGCGTTCGGCCATGCAGATGTGACGATCATGGCTGTGGATCTTACGGTAACGGCGGACGACCGGAGCATGACGTATGGCGATGCGGACGCGACGCCGGCGGAAGGCGTAAGCTACAGCGGCTTCGTCAGCGGCGAAACAAGCGGTGTTGTGAGCGGAACGGACAGCATCACCTATGCTTATAAGGATGCTTCCGACAATGCGGTCACGGTCGGCAGCACGCTGGCGGCGGGGACGTATTCGATTACGCCGGGGGTGAGCGGACTGAGCGCAACGAACTATACGTTTGCGGCGGCCGACGGCGAACTTACGGTGAACCAGGCGGGTATGACAGTCAGTTCGCCGGGCTATGACGAGCCTTACGACGGAGGGGCGCATGGCCTGACGGCGTCGGCGCCAGGCGTTCCGGGCGCGCAAATTACTTACAGTTCTACGGAGAACGGAGTCTACACGGCGACGTGTCCGACGTTTACCGACGCGGGTGAATACACGGTCTATTTTAAGGCGGTCGATCCGGACGGCAATCATTCCGATGCTTCCGGCAGCGCCAAAGTGATTATTCGCAAAGTTGAAATTACGGTAACGGCGGACGACCGGAGCATGACGTATGGCGATGCGGACGCGACGCCGGCGGAAGGCGTAAGCTACAGCGGCTTCGTCAGCGGCGAAACAAGCGGTGTTGTGAGCGGAACGGACAGCATCACCTATGCTTATAAGGATGCTTCCGACAATGCGGTCACGGTCGGCAGCACGCTGGCGGCGGGGACGTATTCGATTACGCCGGGGGTGAGCGGGCTGAGCGCAACGAACTATACGTTTGCGGCGGCCGACGGCGAACTTACGGTGAATCCGCGGCCGGTTCGGCTGGTGGCAGACGATTCCGAAAAGAATACCGGCATAGCTGATCCCGCGTTCACTTACCACTTTGAAACGGGCTTGATCGGTGGAACGGCATACTATGACGTCCTTGCGCAAGACGCTGCCGCTTTCAGCTTTGACGTTACCCGCACGGATGCGCCCGACGAGGCCGTTGGCGTGCACGCCGGCGTTCTTACGCCGGGATACACGGCGGATGCGGCGGCGCTGGCCAACTATGCGTTCACGACGGTAAACGCGGACTTTACGGTTCATCCGATGGTCTCCTACCTACCCAACACACAGGATGTTGTCACCGGATTCCCGAATGCCGAGTGGTTCGATTACCTGAGCGATGCGGCGATTGCCGACGCGACGGGCATTGTCCGTACAGGATATGATCTGACCGGGTGGACGGATTTGATTTCCAATGCAGTGTTCGCGCCGGGCGAGATCATTCCGGCGATCGATCGCAATCTTTACCTGGCTGCAAACTGGGCGCTTGCTACCTACGATGTGACGTATGAAACAGGCACAGTAGCCGCGGTCGGCAATATGCCGGCGGATCTGACGGATGTCGCATACACTGCGACGGTCACGGTTTCCGGACAAACTCCGACACGCGCCGGGTTCACCTTCGCGCACTGGACAACGACCGGAGTAACCGGTGCGGCTGCCAACTATGACGGAGGCGACACCTTTAAAATGCCTGCCAACGCAGTCGTGCTGACCGCGGTCTGGACGCCGAACATCACGCCGGTGTTCTACCATGCCAATGGCGGCGAGGGCGGCGCATACGAGGAAGGCCGGTATGAAACCGGTTCCGTCGTGACGGTTGCGGGCAACACGTTCACGCGGCCCGGCTTCCGCTTCATCGGCTGGAGCACGATGGCGAACGGCGCGGTTGCCCAGCAGCCCGGCAATACGTTTGTGATGGGCGCGCTGCAGGTCAACTATTACGCGCAGTGGGAACAGCAGTTCTACACGGTAACCTATATCGTCACCGGAGGAATGGGTGAAGGGCTCGACGGCGGCACGCCGTATGCGAATTATACCGGACTTGCCTATGGCGACGCAGTACCTGCACCCAACGATCCGGCGCTTGACGGATACACGTTCGACGGATGGACAACGGCAATTCCGGCCACCGTGCCGGAGGGCGATATTACGATCTACGGGACCATGAGCGTGCTTGCGCAGCCTACGGAACCGCCGGAAATCATTCCGGAGGAACAAACTCCGCTGGCCGGGCCTGCTTGGGCGCTGCTTAATCTGATTCTGGCGATTGCAACCGCCTTGGCGTCCGTGCTGATGCTTCTCGGTCTGATCGGGAAGAAGAAAGGGGACGTGCTGGACGGCGGAATCGTACGGGAAACGAAGAAGCACGCGACAATGCGGATACTGACGCTGCTTCCGGCCGTCGGTGGAATCGTCGCTTTCATCCTCACGGAGAACATGAAGAACCCGATGACGTTCGTCGATCGCTGGACGATCCTGATGGCGGTGATTGCGCTGATCCAGCTGGGGCTGGTGTTCTTCGGGATTAAACGCGATAAGGATGTCGAACCGAGCGTCGAATAACAAACGCCTGAAACAAAAAAACAACCGCGGCGCTTCCCAAACGGGAAGCGCCGCTGCCTGTCAAAAAAGCTCCTGGGATTGTTAAGGGTCGTAACCCTTAACCCACATATTCCGGCTGTGCCGGTTTATCCGGCGCAGTTGCCGCGTAATCCTTCGGAGCGTGGCCATGCGTTCCGGACGGAAAGCTTCTTTTGAGAATACGAAAACAATCGGCGGCGTCCGGGGCTTTCCAGACATTGCAGTCGCGACGAAGCGTGACGGGCAAACGCAATCATAATTGCAAGCGCTTTTTTGCGCGGCGGAGACCAAAACGACACGATAAATATAACATAGATACGAGTTGCTGCAGAGAAACAACTCGTGCTTGTGATGTTCTTTGGTAACAATCTGTTGCAATGTTGTAATTTGTGGCGGTATAATCGGTGTATGGAAAAACGGTCGACGGCCGGACGGCTGCATCAATGGATTGCTGGGCTGCTGATTTTCGGCTTCATCTGCCTGTATGCATGCGTGGAGAACCCCTCTCGTGCTGCCGGGCTGAAGGGAACCGTTCCCAATAGTGCGCCCGCCGCGGGGATTGAGGAAGCGCAAAATGCGGGCGACCAGGAAAACAAGCTTCACTTGCCGGAGGCTTCCGGTACGGTCGTTTACGAGGGGCAGGGCGTTACGATAGACGCGTCCCATACCGACCAGGGGTATGTGATGATCAGGTGTGAGCCGGTTGAAAAGCGATTAAAA
>CAYTHS010000044.1:0-21147 GCA_964437665.1 uncultured Oscillospiraceae bacterium | reverse complement strand
TGGTGGAGGCGGGGGGAGTCGAACCCCCGTCCGAAAACCCTTCCGCCGGATTTTCTACGAGCGTAGCCGGTGTTTTAACATTCCCTCCCCCGATCTCCCGTCGGCAGGATATCGGCTTTAGTAGCTTCATAAGTCCGGCCCGCCGCAAAGCTTAGGCGGGTTCGTTCCCTACCCTAAATGACGCCCGTATCCGCAACAGTAGGTTTTCGCGGGCGAACGGTCGCGTGCTTTACGCAGCGACAGCTAAAGTATTATGGTTGTCAGTTACTTTAATACTGTTCCCGTTTTTAACGAAGCACGGGGCTTCGGCTCGCTTATCCAACCTCGGCGATCCCCGTCGAAACCGGATTCGCCCCCATGGAGCATGCGGCAGTCCCCGCATGCATATTTATTGTAATCGTCCGGCGATTTCCCGTCAAGCGATCAGCGGATTTGTTGCGCATTTTTCACGCCGACGTTACGATCTTCAGGCCGCTTTTCTTACAGCGGCAGCCGCAGGAAATCCAGCGTTGCAAAATAGTCTGCGGGCGTTTCCGCACGCCGGATCAGTGCCGCCGCGCCGTCTGGCTTGAGCAGTAATTCGGCGCTTCTGAGTTTTCCATTGTAGTTATATCCCATGGAAAACCCATGCGCACCCGTATCGTGAATCACCAGCAGGTCGCCCGTCTCAATTTGGGGCAGCGGACGGTCGACTGCAAACTTATCGTTATTCTCGCAGAGCGCGCCAACCACGTCGTAAACATTCGTCTGCGGCGCGTTCTCTTTGCCCATGACGGTGATATGATGATACGCGCCGTACATTGCGGGCCGCATGAGGTTGCAGGCGCAGGCGTCCACGCCGATATAGTTTTTATACGTTTCCTTCTTGTGGATTGCGCGTGTCACGAGGTATCCGAACGGCCCCGTAATGTAGCGCCCGAGCTCGGTAAAAATCTTTACGTCCATGCCCGCCGGCCGGATGATCCGCTCGTATTCGCGGCGAACTTCGTCGCCGATATAGCGGATATCCGTCTCTTTTTCACATGGCCTGTACGGAATGCCGATCCCTCCGGAAAGATTGACGAACGCAATTTCCGCGCAGGTCTCCTCGTGCAGTTCGACGACCGTTTTAAAGAGCTTTTTCGCCAGCGCCGGATAATAATCGTCATCCGTGGTGTTGCTGGCCAGAAACGCATGAATACCGAAGCGTTTTGCGCCGGCTTTCTGCAGCATGCGAAAGCCCTGCGTCATCTGCCCGCGCGTAAATCCATATTTTGCTTCCCCGGGGTTGCCCATGATGGTATTGCCCAGCATGAACTCGCCGCCCGGGTTGAACCGGCAGCTGATCGTCTCGGGAATCCCGCCGTTTTCCGCAAGAAACGGGATGTGCGTGATATCGTCAAGGTTGATCAGCACGTCCATCTCGCGCGCCAGCCGGAACTCTTCCGCGGGCGTGTCGTTGGAGGAAAACATGATGTCGTTTCCGGTGATCCCCACCGCACGGGACAGCATCAGTTCGGTCAGCGACGAGCAGTCCATGCCGCAGCCAAGCTCGTGCAGCAGCTTGAGTATGACCGGATTCGGCAGCGCTTTGACCGCGAAATATTCCTTGAATCCTTCGTTCCACGAAAACGCTTCCTGCAGACGTTTGACGTTGGCGCGAATGCCCGTTTCATCGTAGATATGAAACGGCGTCGGGTATTTTTTTATGATTCCTTCGAGTTGCTCCTTGCTAAAGGGCAGCTTCCTCATAATCGGTCCTCCTTTATCCGTCGTTCCATTTCACGGCCCGCGTCCCGCGCGGCGATCGTATGTCGTTTATCGTAGAGCTTCTTACCCTTCGCTACGGCGAGCTCCAACTTCACCCGCCCGTCGCGCAGATAGAGCGAAAGCGGAATCAGACTCATTCCGTCCTGCTGGGAACGTGCGGCCAGCCGTTTAATCTCTTGTTTATGTGCCAGAAGCTTCCGTGTGCGGAACGGATCGCGGTTGAAGATATTGCCTTTCTCATACGGGCTGATGTGCAGACCAACGATGAACAGCTCGCCGTTTTTTACCTGCGCATAGCTGTCCTTGAGGTTGCACGCCCCCTTTCGAAGCGACTTTACCTCGGTGCCAAAGAGTTCAACACCACACTCGAGCGTGTCGTCGATGAAGTAATCGTGCCGCGCTTTTTTGTTTTGCGCAATCGGCTTTGTGCCTTTTTTTACAGGCATTTCGTCCGCCCTCTCCCTTTCGTTACGGCAAAATAATATATTCTTTGCCAATCATACCGGTTATGCGTTTCCAAGTCAAACGCAACCGTCAAGTTTTACACCATACGCTTCTGTTACGGATCGGGCGGCAGACCGCGCCGGAGCAAGAAAAAGCGGTGCGCCCTGTCGGGCGCGCCGCCTGTTTACTGCTCAGCCGACCTTTCTTATTGGAAGATCGTCAGTACCAGCGCGAGTACACCGACGGTGACTGCAAGGATGATCGTCAGTTTCTGCAGTTTCGCCTCACGGCTCGCCGCCTTGCCCTTGGTGGTGAAAGACGTCGTCTCACCGCCGAACGCAGCGCCCATGCCGGAGCTTTTCGTTTTCTGGACCAGCACGACTACGACGAGCAGCACTGAAATAACCACGAGCGCGATCTGGATAACGGTTGCCGCGATTTCCATTTGATCTTTCCTCCAATTGCAATCTTCGGCAGGCGAACAGCGCCCGTCCGAGATTCGATTCTAAAAGATGAGCACGTACCTTACAGCAACTGCAAAGACATAACAACCCAATATATCGCCGCGTTTCTCTGCGGAAAATATATCGATCGCACCCCGTGCTCACGAGTTGTGATTATACCATAGGCAACCTGTGTTTGCAAGCAAAATACGCCGATTTTCAGCCGGCAATCAGCGATTTTCCGCTCATTTGCTCCGGCACGGGAAGCCCGAGCAGTTCCAGCAGCGTAGGCGCCAGATCGCTCAGCCGTCCGCCTTCGCGAAGCTCCGCCGTTTTGCGCTCGTTATCGACCAGTATGCACAAAACGGGGTTCGTCGTGTGCGCGGTGAACGGCGCGTCCGCCGATTCGTCCCACATCTTTTCGCAGTTGCCGTGATCGGCTGTTATAATGCAGCGTCCGCCCGTCTTCAGGATGGCTTCGACCACCTTTTCAACGCAGATGTCCACGGCGTGTACGGCGGCGGTCGCCGCCTCCATCACGCCCGTGTGCCCCACCATGTCCGGGTTGGCGAAGTTGAGGACCATCACGTCGTATTTACCGCTTTCGATGCGTTTCACGGCTTCGTCGGCGACCTCGTACGCGCTCATTTCCGGTTTCAGGTCATAGGTCGCCACCTTGGGCGAGGGAATCAGGCAGCGGTCTTCCCCGGGGTTCGGCGCTTCCACGCCGCCGTTGAAGAAGAACGTCACATGCGCGTATTTCTCCGTCTCGGCGATGCGCAGCTGCGTTTTGCCCTTGCTGGCCAGATAGGCGCCAAGGGTATTGTCCAGCGACTCCGGTTTGTAGGCGACGTGCACCCGCTCGCCGAATGTTTTGTCGTACTGCGTCATGCAGACGTAGCAGAGCGGGAAATATCCTTTTTTGCGAGGGAAGCCGTCAAAGTCTTCAAACACCAGGCTTCGCGTGATTTCGCGCGCGCGATCCGGACGGAAGTTGAAGAAAATCACGCTGTCGTCCGCCGAGATCGTCGCGGTGGGCTTGCCGTTTTCCATCACGACCGTCGGCAGGACGAATTCGTCCGTAGCGCCTTTGTCATAGCTTTGCTGCATGGCCTGCTCGCCGCTGTCCGCCGTCTCGCCCTCGCCGTACACCAGCGCGGCATAAGCTTTCTCAACACGCTCAAAGCGGTTGTCGCGGTCCATGGCATAATAGCGCCCCATGACGGTCGCGATCTTTCCGCAGCCGATCTTTTTCAGCTCTGCGTCCAGCTGTTCCACATAGCCTTTGCCGCTGCTCGGCGGCACGTCCCGTCCGTCCATAAAACAGTGGACGAACACTTTTTCCAGGCCGCTTTGCTTTGCAAGCCGGAGAAGCGCATAGAGATGCGTATTGTGGCTGTGGACGCCGCCGTCGGACACAAGTCCCATCAGGTGCAGTGCGGAACCGTTCTTTTTGCAGTTTTCAATCGCGCCAAGGAACGCGGGATTTTCAAAGAAATCCCCGTCCGTAATAGACTTTGAAACCCGCGTGAACTCCTGATACACGATCCGGCCCGCGCCGATGTTCAGGTGCCCGACTTCGGAATTCCCCATCTGTCCTTCCGGCAGGCCGACGTCCATGCCGCTCGCGGCGATCGTCGTATGCGGATAGTCGTTCCAAAGCTTTGTTACATTTACCGCGCCGTCGGCGGCGATCGCGTTAAAATGCGCGTCCTTGGAGCAGCCGAAGCCGTCCAATATAATCAATGCGGTTATCGGTTTCGTCATTCAAAGTGGACCACCTTGGCAAAATCTTCGCTCTTGAGGCTCGCGCCGCCGATCAGACCGCCGTCGATCTCCGGCATGGCCATAAGCTCTTTCGCGTTTTTGGGCTTCATGCTGCCGCCGTACTGAATGCGTACTTCTTCGGCGATCTTTGCGCCGTAAACGCTGGCGATCGCGTCGCGGATGATCTTGATGGTAGCGTTCGCATCCTCGGAAGTCGCGGTCTTGCCGGTACCGATCGCCCAAATGGGCTCGTACGCAATCACGACCTTGAGTGCTTCGTCCGGCTCGAATCCGGCCAGCGCGGCGGTCGTCTGTTTGCTCACGATGGTATCGGTCACGCCCTTTTCGCGCTGTTCAAGCGTTTCGCCCACGCAGATGATCGGCGTAATGTTCGCGTCCAGCGCTGCCTTCGCGCGCTTGTTGACCGTTTCGTCGGTCTCGCCGAAATACTGCCGGCGCTCGCTGTGGCCGACGATAGCGTAGCTCACGCCCATAGCAAGGAGCATGTCCGCGCTGATTTCACCGGTAAACGCCCCTTTGGGCGCCCAATGGATGTTCTGCGCGCCGAGTTTGACGTTGGTTCCGACGAGCAGTTTTGCCACTACGCCAAGGTCCACATACGGCGGGCAGACCACCACGTCGCATGTTGCGTCCTTTACCAACGGAATCAGTTCGGCTACAAGCTGTTCCGCCTCGGCGGGCGTCATATTCATCTTCCAATTGCCGGCAATAATCGGTTTTCTCATGATATTCACATTCCTTTCCATGTGTCGCTTTCTTTATGGCTCAATCCGCCAAACAGCCGCTGGGAAAATCCGGGCGGCTGTCTGGTCGCAGTGTTCCGTTTACGGTTCGTTTATTTATCGTTCAGTACAGCCACGCCGGGCAGTTCCTTGCCTTCAAGGAATTCCAGCGAAGCACCTCCGCCGGTGGAAATATGTGTCATCTTATCGGCATAACCGAGTTTTTTGACCGCGGAAGCGGAATCGCCGCCGCCGATGATTGTCGTGCCTTTGCATTGTGCGCAGGCAGCCGCAACGCCCTTCGTCCCTTCGGCGAACGCGGGCATTTCAAACACGCCCATCGGCCCGTTCCAGATCACGGTCTTTGCCGCAACGATCGCCTTTGTAAAGAGGGCTACGCTCTTGGGACCGATATCAAGGCCCATCCATCCCGCGGACATCTGATCCGCGTCCACAGTTTTATGCTCGGCGTCCGCCTTGAACTCCGTCGCGACGACGGTGTCGACGGGCAGCAGCAGTTCCACGCCTTTTTTCTTTGCTTCTTCCATGAGGTCTTTCGCCAGGCCGATGCTGTCCGCATCCAGCAGCGACGAGCCGATTTCGTAACCCATCGCCTTGAAGAACGTAAACGCCATGCCGCCGCCAATGATCAGCGAATCGCATTTTTCAAGCAGATTTTTGATGACCCCGATCTTATCGGCAACCTTCGCGCCGCCGAGGATGGCGACAAACGGGCGTTCGGGTTCTTCGAGCGCCTTGCCCATCACACCGAGTTCCTTGCCGATTAAAAATCCTGCGACCGCGGGCAGGTACGACGCAACGCCCGCCGTGGACGCATGCGCACGATGCACGGTGCCGAACGCGTCGGACACATACAGTTCCGCTAGGCTCGCGAGTTCTTTGGCAAACGCCGGATCGTTGGCTTCTTCTTCCGGGTGGAAGCGGAGGTTCTCCAGCAGGACGATTTCGCCTTCCTTCATGTCCGCAACAGCCGTCTTGGCCGATTCGCCGATCGAATCCTCAGCCATCCATATCCGTACGTCCGGCAGGAGTTCGCTGAGCCGCTGCGCAACCGGCGCAAGCGAAAGCTTGGGAACGATCTTGCCCTTCGGACGCCCAAGGTGCGAGCAGAGGACCACCTTTGCGTGATGCTCCAGCAGATACTGAATCGTCGGCAGCGCGGCGACGATACGCTTGTCGTCGCCGACCTTGCCGTCTTCGTTCAGCGGGACGTTGAAATCCACGCGTACGAGTACTTTTTTACCGTTTACGTCTACATCCTGAATGGTCTTTTTTGCCATTTTTTTATTCCTCCGTGTTGTTATATATAAACTTATTGTCCGCCTGTTTCACAGAGCGCTTGCGCACTCAAATCCGGTACCGCCCACGTTCTTGTACCACAAAAGCGGATGGAAAGTCAATCTCTTTTTTCACCGCTTCCTCGGTGTCTCCTTTCCCCCACAAATGCGTACAGTAGAGCGTCTTCACCCCCGCCTCCCCAGCAAGCATGCATGCCTGTTTCACGTTCATGTGGGGGCCGGTCTGCGATTCGTCCACGAAGCACGTATCCGCCAGCAGTGCGTCCGCGCCGCAAGCGACGTCCGCAAGCCCGGGAAACGGTTTTGTGTCGCCGGTAAAAAAGAGTGCATGCCCGTCCGGGCCGGTGATGCGCATGCCGTTGGTCGGCACCGGATGCGCCATCGGCGTAAACGCGAACGCCAGCGCGCCGATTTGTATTTCGTCCCCGCCGGCAACAGTCGTCACGTCAAACAGCGCCCCGTCCGTAACAAACTCCAGCACGTGCCGCGGTTCTTTCGGCGCGTATAGCGGGATACGCCGCTTTTCCCCGTTTTCGGCGGGCGTTTGCTGATCGAGCGCGTAGCGCATGACCAGCAAGTCCGAACAGTGGTCGAAATGCAGATGCGAAAGCACGACCGCGTCCAGCGACCGCGCCGGCAGATATTCGATCAGCCGTGCGTACACGCCCGCGCCGCAGTCGATCAGCACGCGCGTTTCCCCGTCCTCAATGAGATAGCCCGAGCACGCTCCGCCCGGGCGCGGATACGGACCGTAGCGGCCCAGCACGGTCAGAATCATAAGTTCAGTTCTCCTTCGGTGCGCGCCGGATTTCCAGCATTTTGTCCGGGTGCATGGCGGGCATGTACCGCAGTATGACCGCGCCGATCGCTCCGCAGACCACGCCTTGCGCCAGATCAGTTAAAAACGCAAGTCCGGCGACCACGAATTCACGCACGATCAGCAGGTCGTAAACAAAGTATCCAAGCACCATGATGGCTTCCGTCATCCCCGCGACAACCAGGCACTTCTTCCAGTCGTCACACTTGAGCGCAACCGCCGCGACGAAGAGCGCCATGCCGGATTTTATGATCAGACTGCCGATGATAAAAAGCGGGCTTCCGACCAACAGGTCCGCCAGCGCCGCGCCGACCGCGGAAACGAGTATGCCCCAGGGCACGCCGAGCAGCAGCACCGAAGCATAGATGCATGCGTCGCCGAGCGTCGCGTAAACGCCCGCGCTGACCTGCTCTCTCCCCAAAGTATAGGTGAACGGCATATCCACGCGGAAAAGCGCGGTTACCAGAACCGTCCCGGCAAAACAGGATAGTATGGTAATCAGTTGCTTTTTGTCGATCGATCTCCAATTCATACTGCCCTCCAAAAAACGGGCGCGCGCAGTATCGCGCTACTCGCCCGCGTTGATAATTTCGTCCAGCAGATCGTCCAGGGAAATATCGTCCCCGTCCCGTCCGGTGTTCGGTGTTTCCGTCTCTGCAGCGGAGACCGGCTCCGCGCCGCTTTCCGGTTCCCATTCGGACGTTTCGTCCGATGCGGCCGCTTCAAACGCCGCGGCGAACTTTTCGTTTTCCTCCGCGTCCGCTTCCGCCGGTGGAAACATCGCGTCGAACGCCCGCTCGGCTTCCGCCTGCGGCTCGCCCGCACTTACATGGCTTTCACTCGCCCAGGCTTCCCCCGAATATGGTTCCGTTGCGGGCGCTTCCCGTTCGGCTTCCGGCGGCGCCGCGCACCCTGCATCCGGCGCTGCAGCGTCCGTTTCTTCAAACGCCGTGTCAAACGCCTGCTCAAACTCCGCCTGCGGCTCGCCGGGGCTTTTTTGCTCCTCTTTGGACCAGGCTTCGCTGGAATATGGCTCGGGAGCAGGCTCGGCCTGTTCGCCGCCCGTGGAAAACATGCTTTCAAAAGCACGCTGCACCTCAGCTTTGGATTCCGGATAGTCTGCGGGTCCGGTCTCTTTCGGTTCCGGTATCCCGCCGGACGGATCGCTCTCCGGCTGGGCGGCCACCGGCTCCGCTGTTTCGGGTTCCGCCGTCTCCGGAATCGGCCGGTCCTGCAGGCGGTAAATATTCCGCATCAAAAGCGCGGGATCGCCCTCGGGGTCGGGCAGCGTGCCGGCGCCCGCGCCGGTGTTTTCCGCAGCCCCTTCCGGCTGCACGCCCTGCGGCGTTTCGAGCCGGCGTGTTTTCAGATATGCTGCAAACTGCGAGGCGGTTTGTTCCGCCTGGCCTGCGGCCCGCTCAAGCATCGCGTTATAGGAGGCCAGCGCTTCCTCGGACTCGCGCACGGCCGCTTCCGCCGCGCGTTTCATACCTTCGCTTTCCTCCCTGGCGGCGGCAAGCATCTGGTCGGCCTGTTCCCGCGCTTCTGCTTTCAGAGCGGCAGCCTCCGCTTCCGCGGCGGCCAGTGCCTGCTCGGCCCGCTGATTTGCCTGCGCTACCGTGTCGTTAGCGCGGCGCAGCGCGTCCTCCTTTGTTCTCCCGGCGGACTCCTGCGCCGCCTGCAGGGTATCGATAATTGCCTGCTCGCGCGTGCGGTATTGTTCGATGAGCTGCTCCATTGTTCCGATCCGTGTTTCCAGCAGCGTGATACGTTGAATGCGCTCGTCGAGAAGCTGCTGCATTTCTTGGCGTTTCATGATTCGTCAACCTCCAGTTTCAGCTGCTGCGTCTGTGCAGGATAGCCCATATGCGCGTATCCCGCGGGCATGACAATGCGCCCGCGCGGCGTCCGCGCAATAAAACCGAGCCTGAGCAAATACGGCTCGTAAACGTCCTCGATCGTCGTTGCGTCCTCTCCGGTTGCCGCGGCGATGGTATCCAGCCCCACGGCGCGTCCGCCGAACTTCGCAATCATGGTCTGCAGTACTTTTCGGTCCACTTCGTCCAGGCCAAGTTCGTCCACGCCAAGCATGTCCAAACCTTCGCGCGCAGCCGCAATATCGATATCGCCGTCCATACGAACCTGCGCGTAATCGCGTACCCTGCGCAGCAGTCGGTTGGCCACGCGGGGCGTGCCACGCGCGCGCGAACCAATTTCAACAGCGCCGTCCTCGTCAATCTCGATACCGAGGATGTCCGCGCTGCGCAGTATTATTTCCTTGAGCGACTCGTCGTCGTACATGGCAAGCTGTTCTTTGATGCCGAACCGGTCGCGCAGCGGCGACGTCAGCAGACCCATGCGCGTAGTCGCGCCGATCAGCGTGAAACGAGGGAGGTCCAGCCGTATGCTCCGCGCCGAAGGCCCTTTGCCGATGATGATATCCAGCGCAAAGTCCTCCATGGCAGGATAAAGCACTTCTTCCACGTTCGCGTTCAGACGGTGGATTTCGTCAATAAACAGCACGTCCCCCGGCGCAAGATTGGTCAGAAGCGCCGCAAGGTCGCCCGCGTGCGTGATCGCCGGCCCGCTCGTGACCCGCAAAGAAACACCCATTTCGTTGGCGACGATTCCCGCAAGCGTAGTCTTGCCGAGGCCCGGCGGCCCATAAAAAAGCGCATGGTCGAGCGATTCGCCGCGTTTTTTTGCCGCCTCGATATAGATACGCATGTGGTCTTTAACCGCATGCTGGCCGATGTATTCGTCCAGAAAATGCGGGCGGAGCGAATATTCCGTTTTGGCTTCTTCCTCGCGCATCGAGGAGCTGATGAGTCGTTCGTCCATTTTGTTTCCTTCATCCGTTTTGCAAGCGTATTGCTTACTTTGCAAGCGTGCGGAGCGCGGCGGTGATCAGCGCTTCCACGCTGTCCGCCTGCTTCACGCCGGACACGGCCTTGCCCGCCGCAAGCCCGTCGTAGCCGAGCGAAACGAGCGCCGCGACCGCCTCGGCCCGGATATCCGGCCGATCGTCGCTGACGCCGCCTCCAAGCATCTCTGCCGGGGCCACGCGCTCCTTGAGTTCCAGCAGCACGCGCTGCGCGGTTTTGCGCCCCATGCCGGGTACGCGGTCGAACGCAGCGGCGTTATTGGTGACAATCGCCCCCGCCACGTCGCCGGGCGTCAAAACCGAAAGCACCGACAGCGCGAGTTTGGGGCCGACGCGCGTGACGGAAAGCAGCCTGCGGAACATTTCCTTTTCTTCCAGGTCGAAAAACCCGTAGAGCGCCATCACGCCGTCCGCAAGGTGCAGGTGTGTATACAGCCGCGCCTGTTTGCCTTTGGAAAGGCGTTTAAGCGTCATGGCACTGCAAAACAGCTCATAGCCCACGCCGCCCGTCTCCACCACGGCGCGGTCCGTCTGCACGTCGTCCACAATACCGCCAATATAAGCGTACAATTCGTTTCCTCCGTATCAAATCCACCCCGGCGGCGCCGGTTTATCGAACCTCATCGAATCCGTCCTGCGTTTCCCGCGCTTTTGCGGCACGTACAAGCCGCAAAGGGTGTTGGGTATTTTGCCGCAGGTCCATTTGACGACGGTCCTGCGCCGATCAGCGGATGCGGTATTCCTCAGCCGCCGGCCCGATGGTGCATCCGTGACTGATCGCCGCCGCAAGAGCATCCGCCGCATCGTCCGGTTTCGGCACCTTTTGCAGCGACAGCAGCAACTTGACCATCTGCTGTACAGCCCGTTTGTCCGCATGTCCGTCGCCGGTGACGGCAAGCTTGATCTGCATCGGCGTATACTCGTACAGCGGAAGCCCGGCCTGCTGCGCAGCCAGTACCGCCACGCCCCGTCCCGCGCCGACCGCAAACGCAGTCGTGGTGTTGCGGTAAAAAAACAGTTCCTCAAACACCGCATGATCGGGATGATGCTTCTCAATCAGCGCGCGCATACCGTCGTACAGGCGGCAAAGGCGTTCGGGCAGCGTCTCGTCCGGGGTCGTTCGGATCACACCGTAATCCACGGGGCAAAGTTTCGTGCCTTTAACGTCCACAACCCCGTACCCTAGGATAGCGTAACCGGGGTCGATTCCCAGAATTCGCATGCGCTCACCAACTCATATATTCTCATGTTATTTTATCATGAAAGCACCACACTGTAAATGAACGCGCCTCCTTTTGGATATTGCCCCAGGGCTGCGTCACATCTTCTGCGCCCCCCGTCAATATAAAGCGCCTGTGTTTTTCAGTCGCTCCTCCTGTCTTTCTTCCCAGGGTGTGTTTTAAAAATCCAGGAGATGCCGTCTTGCTGAATCGGCTTGCAGCTCGGGACGGAAAGCGCAGGCGCAGTGGTGCTGCGGCGCGGATTTTGGAAACACAATCTAAAACAGAAAGGCCGCGCATTCTGCGCGGTCCGGAACCGTCAAAAGGCCAATGCGGGGGCGGGATAACCGTACTCTGCCTCTCGCCCTTCTGTCTCCCGGGCGGCGACAGGCACAAAGAAACCATACGATTTTCCGGCGCGCAGGGAACTGCGCGCGGACGGTCCGCGCCTCAATCCGGCTTCAGCCGGCCGTATCCGCCGCGGAATATTTCGCAATCAGTTCGTTCAGCCTTTCCTCTGAGACGCCGAAATACTTACGCATGTTTTCCAGCGCGTACTCCGGCCGGTTCTCGACGATGTAACGCAGGCTCGCGATGGATTCTTCCCACTGACTCATCGAATACGGCCTGTTCCATTTTTCAATCTGTCTTGGCATCTCGGGCCGGAGAGCTTCCACCATTTCATCCAGCAGAGCCGTCGCCCGCTCGCTGTTGAAGTAGGTCAGAACCACTTCCACATACCGTTCAACGCAGTATTCGCGCCAGGCAGCGTTTTTCTTAAGCCCGATGTAAATCTCAAAATAGGTCAGCGATTTGTCCTGAGACGGAACGCCGTTCGCATTAAAGTACTGACTGATCATCGTTCGCTTTGTGCTCTTAAACGCAAAATCCAGATCGTAGAACACAGGCCGCCACTTCACCGAATAATCCGTGGTGCGCCAGTATTTTTGGTTGAACATATCGGAGTTGCAGATGTACGTCTGCGCGATAAAATAATCCGTAAAATACTCTACGTCGATCCACTGGCTGTATTCCTCGAACAATTCGTCGTCGCTCAGGTTTTTACTTTCACCGTAAGCGCGTACGCGTTTGATATCCTTGTTGTTGCCCTTGATTACGGTGCTGTTGCGCCGGATGAATTCCACAGTATCGCCGTCGATGCCGTAATGCGTAACGAGGTATTCCGAATTCTGGTCTTCGTTGAGATCGTAAAGCCCGTTGTATTCGCCGTTGATATACACGACGACCGGGCGGGTCGCGGAATTGTCCAGATACATCCCCTGTACAAGGCGGGATGTAAACGAATCCCGGATGCGCGCGTCGCTCCAATCCTGCCCGCCGTTGCGTACGACAAGCGAAGCAAACGTCGAATAGTCGTAATAGGGCCAGAACGGATATGTTACGCTGCTTTGCCCGTAACCGGCGCGCAGGTTGATGCTCAGCGATTTCTGTCCGTAGACGAGCGTCCCCGCGCCTTTTGGCTTGATGCCCGCCGGAAACGACGTGCCGAGTTTACCGTCGGTTTCGTAATAGGAGATATAGGCGTACCGTTCGACCTTTTCAGACTGTTTGTCCACGCGGAGCACTTCGCGGATGCGTTTTGCGTTGCCGGTGACGCAGACCACGGGCACCGTATGCGGTTCCTCGAAAAGATACGTTGCGGTCGTGATTTCGCTCACGCGCATGCCGGGCACGATCGCGACCGCGCGCAGCGGCGTGTTGTCCGATATGGTAATCGGGCCTTCATAGCGCTTTGCGTTTTCGTCCGGCTCGTCCCCGTCGGTCGTGTAGTAAATCTCGGCATTGGGATTGGGGCAGGTGACGCTCACCGTGAACGTTTCGGAATGATACAGTCCCGTTTCGGAAAAGACGGGCTGCGGAGAAATCCCGACGGACGCTTCCGTATCGTTTGGCTCTCCCTTGGTTTCCTCCTGAAAAAACACACGCGCGGTGTATGGGTCGGACACAATCCTTCCGCTTGAAACGCCGTATACGAGCGCACCCGTTTCAAACGAGTCCACAAGCTCTCCCTTCGCGTTATGCAGCACGATGGTCTCGCCCGCCGGCGCAATGCCGAACGGCGCGGTTTCGCTTGTCTGCCGCGTCTCGTGGGACGTGCACTCGATTACAAGATATCCATCCGCCTCGATGGTTTTATCCTGAATGGTGTACCGGGCGGGTTCGTCCGAGCTGTCGCTGATCGTCCAGCCGGTGAGATCGACCGCCGCGGCGCCGCCGTTATGCAGTTCGATCCAGTCGTTTTCATCGCTTTTAATCTCCTGTACGGCGGAAACCTCGCTGATAAAAACACCCTGATTGTCGAAACAGCCGATTTGATCGGCTGTTTCAAACCCATGCGCGTTGTCGTATCCGGGCGTCGGCGCGGCGTAATAACGTATCTCCCCGTCTTCGTCCACCCCTACGGAAACGTTGTCCTGCGTGATCCCTTCGAGGGAAAGGCTCTCCGAACGCATGCCGTTGAGCGTAGTCAAAAACAGTTCGTTTTCATCGTCCGAAAGCCCGAATGAAGCATGCAATTCGCCGCTCATGCGATTTTTCCCGGAGAGGAACACAACCTGATATCCGCCCGACTCGATCGTAACGTCCGGCAGCGCCCATTTGTACAGATCGTTCGCGTCGTCCGAAAGGAAATACCCTTCCAGGGAAACTGTTTCGGAAGACGTATTCTTCAGTTCCACCCATTCATACCGGTCGCCGTCTTCGTCGGTTATGGATAGTTTATTGGTTTTGAGCACCTCGTTGATATGAACAGGATCGCTGCCGTCCATTACGGTGATCGCAAGCTCTGTGAATGTCTGTGCGCTGTTCTGCGCTTCAAACGTTGGAAATGCGGTGTATTCCGCAGTCCCTGCGCTGTTTTTCACAACAGATACGCCTTCCGGTACGCCGGTGCTCCAGGCGATGCGGTCGATCAGCTCCCCCTGCAGGTCGGAAAGCAGGAGCGTTGTGTCCTCCTTGCTGAGGCGAAACGTCGTATGGATCCCGTCGTCCGCGTCTTTTCCCAGTCCGGAAAGATATACGCAAACATATCCGCCCGCAGGCACCGTGCCGGACGTAAACTGCCACTTGAGCGGCTTGGTTTCGTCGTCCGAGAGACAGTAGTTTTCCAATTGAATTGCGGAATCGCCTTTGTTGTGCAGTTCCACCCAGCGGTAACCGGTTTCATCGTCGTTCGGCATCACTTCGCTGATCGTCAGTTCGGTCAAATTCTGGGAAGCGAACACTTCGTCGAGCGTATTGAAAACCGATTCCGAATTGGCCGCCCCTGCGGTCGGCACGGCGCAGTATCCGTAAGTACCGTCGGCTCGCCTCGCATAGGAAACGTCCGTATAGAGCGACGGAATGTCGATCTGCGCAACGATGCCATAATACGAATCGGTAATAAAAAGATAATCCCCGCTTTTGCTGAGTCCGAACCCCGTGCAGTAAGCGCCCGGCGTGTCAACCCCCTCTTCTGCAGACATGGCGTACAACACCAGGTATTCGCCCGGTGCAAGGCTTGTCCCCTCAGGGAACACAAACTTATGGAGCTTACGCATGTTGTCGGAAACGCCGTACCCCGAAAGATCGACCGCCTGGGTTCCCTCGTTATACAGTTCGATCCAATCCGGCGTCCCGAGCGCGTCGTCCGTCAGCGAACGCTTGTTGCTTGAAACAATCTCGCTTACAACAAGCTTGCCGCCGCTTGTGGACGTCCCCGTGTCCGCGCAGGCACAAACCAACGGAAGCAGCGCCGCCGCCAGCACCCCTGCCAAAATATGTTTTAACCTCAATTGCATGATATCATTCCTCACACGGGGCATATTATACCATAGCGCCGCGGTCTTTTTCCACGCCGCCCGTTTATTTCAGAAAATGTTACAATCCCGCAAATTCACCCTTTTTTTTTTCCGTTTTCTTCATTTGATTCCTCTTCCCTTGCGGGCGCTCTGTTGATGCGGTATCTCATCCCCCGTTTGATTGACGGAAGGCACAATCTGAAGTATGATTAATATGTAATATATTAATGTAAAAAGTATGGATGGGCGAGCTGTTCGCCAAGAAGGGAGGCACTATGCGGAAGGTTGGTTACCTCATCAGCCATAAGAACAACGAACGAAGACGTGCCCTGCTGCCGCAGGACCTGGCGGGTATTTCCCGTCGTTGCGAACTGGTCGTCGAGAGCGGGTACGGTGAAGCACTCGGGTTTTCCGACATGGAATACCGCGTTGCGGGCGTGACGGTCGCCGAACGGAGCGCTGTCCTCGGCTGCGACGTACTGGTGGACGTAAAACTCGGCGACGCGGACTATCTGCATGAGATTGCTCCCGGCAAAACGCTCGTCGGCTGGGCGCATATCGTACAGAAGACGGAATTTGCAGACGCGGTTGTCGACGGCAAGCACACCGTAATCGCCTGGGAAGACCTTGTTGAAAAAGGCCGCTATATCTTTTACCGGAACCGCGAGCTTGCAGGCGAAACCGCGATTCTGCAGGCCTTCACGTATTACGGGCGCATGCCCTACGACTGCCGGGTCGCCATCGTCGGCAACGGCAAGACCGCGCGCGGCGCATACCGGGTCCTCTGCGGCCTCGGCGCGAAAGTGGATATTTTCCCGCGTAAGCTCGAAGCGCTTTTCCGCGAACGCATGACGGAGTACGACATGCTGGTCAACTGCGTGATGTGGGACACGCGCCGTACCGACCGCCTGATCTACCGCGAAGATCTCAAGCGTCTCAAACGCGGCTGTATGATCGTGGACGTGAGCTGCGATCCGAATCTGGAAATCGAAACTTCCCATCCGACCACCTTTGATGATCCCGTCTATTCGGTGGACGGCGTGCTGCACTATGCCGTCGATAATACGCCAGCAATGGTATTTCGGACTGTCAGTGAAATCATCAGCCGACAATTTGCACCCTATGTGGATGCGCTCGTTACGGAGCAGTACCCGCCGAACCTGGAAGCCGCGGTTTCCGTCCGCAACGGCGTCCTGCTTGACCCCGCCGTCTTTGAGTTCCGCACGCGGCGCGCACATCCTCGGAAACTGCTGGAAGCGTAATATCCGCCGCCAGTCCTGGCTGGCGATCCATCATATAACCGCGGGCTCCCGCGGCTGAACCATCAAATAATGATTGCGCAAAACGAATTCGGCAAATTTGCCGGTAAGCCGGCCGTGGAGAAATCCGCGGTCGCGTTCCGTCAATAATCCGGAGTCCCGTGCAGAAATATAGTTCCCGCCCGTTCTTCAGAGCCACGGGCGGTAATTCGCTTAATATGAGTGGCAGGCTTGCGCCTCAGCGCCAAAGAAATCGGCACGGACAGCAACAGCAAACAAACGACCGCTGCCGTTAATCAACTAAAAGTCCGATAAACCGACAGCAACCGCCCTTACGGGCGGTTGGCGGTTTTTTTTGTTCTTTTTCCGCTTTGCTAAAAAAGCATTCAGTCGACCAGCTCGAGCACGACCATCTCCGCGGCGTCTCCGCGGCGCGGCCCGAGCTTGTACATGCGGGTGTATCCGCCCTTCTTGCCTTCCTCGGCGCGTTTGGCATACTTCGGCGCGATGTCCCGGAAGAGTTTTTCGACCATGGGATGCGCGCGCTCGGCCGTGCGTTCCTTATAGTCGCTCTTGCTTTCGTCCTTGCTCTTGGGCTCCGGCACGTCGTAAAGATACGCCATGATTGCGCGGCGCGCGGCAAGCTTGCTCGGCTTGTCGTTGACGACTTCGCGCGTCACGATCTGCGACTTTTCGTTGCGGGATTCCTTTTCTACCGTCTCGCTGTTATCGTATTCTCTGACCGCGAGCGTAATGATCTTCTCGGCAATCGAACGGATCTCCTTGGCGCGCGCAGCGGTCGTAACGACCTTGCCGTTCCAGAGAAGCGCCGTGGTCTGATTCCTCAAAAGAGCGACACGCTGGTCAGAGGGTTTCCCCAGTTTGCGGTTCGCCATTGTGCTTCCTCCTTATTCGTCATGTGCGCGGAGGGACAGACCCAGCGCACTCAATTTTGCCTGCACTTCTTCGAGCGATTTGCGCCCGAGATTGCGTACCTTCATCATCTCTTCCTCGTCACGCTGAACGAGTTCTTCCACCGTGTTGATGCCGGCGCGTTTGAGGCAGTTGTAAGAACGGACGGAAAGATCGAGGTCTTCGATGTTCATCTCCAGGATCCGTTCCTTCTTGCTCTCCTCTTTTTCAACGAGGATCTCAACGCCTACCACATGGTCGGTAAGATTGATAAAGAGCGTGAGGTGCTCCGTCAGGATCTTAGCCGCGAGGCTCGCCGCCTCGTCCGGCTTGATGCTGCCGTTGGTCCAAACTTCAAGCGTGAGCTTGTCGAAGTCCGTAATCTGACCGACGCGCGTATTCTCGACGGTGAAATTCACCTTCGTGATCGGCGTGAAAATCGAATCCACCGCGATTTCGCCGATCGGCATATCGCCGCGCTTGTTGCGTTCCACCGGCACGTAGCCGCGCCCGTGATCGAGCATGGCTTCCAGGTGGAGTTTTGCGCCCTTGTCCAGCGTTGCTATATGCAGTTCGGGATTGATGATCACGACGTCGGAATCCGGCAGGATGTCCTTTGCCTTGACTTCACACTCTCCCGCGGCGTCGATAATCAGCTTCTTCGGCCCGTCGCAGTACATCTTGCAGCAGAGTTCCTTGAGGTTGAGGATGATCTCGGTAACGTCTTCCTTAACTCCCTCGATAATCGAGAACTCGTGCAGCACTCCGTCGATGCGTACGCTCGTGACCGCCACGCCGGGCAGACTCGAGAGCAGCACGCGACGCATGGAATTGCCAAGCGTGGTGCCGAATCCGCGCTCCAACGGCTCAACGACGAATTTGCCGTAATCGTCCGTCAGTTCAACACATTCGAGTTTGGGCTTTTCGATCTCCAGCATTGCATACCCTCCTTCGGTTTGTTTGTTGCGGTCCGCCAAGTCAGCCTGGCTTACCTGGAGTAGTACTCAACGATGAGATGCTCTTCGATCGTCAAGTCGATATCGCCGCGCGTCGGGAGCGCAACGACCTTACCGGTCAGTTTCTCTGCGTCCAGTTCGAGCCATTTCGGGACCGTCCTGGCCGCGCCCTCTTCCTTAAAGGTCTTGAAGAATTCGTTGCCCGCGCTCTTTTCACGCACGGTGATTACGTCTCCATCCTTCACCTGGTAAGAAGCGATATCGACCTTCTTGCCGTTTACGCGAATATGTCCGTGGGTGACTATCTGGCGCGCCATAGGACGGGATTCGCCGAAACCAAGGCGGTAGCAGACGTTGTCCAGACGGCGTTCCAGCAGCGAAAGCATGTTTTCGCCGGTGACGCCGCGCATGTTGGTCGCCATATCGTAATATTTACGGAACTGCGATTCCAGAACGCCGTAGGCCCTGCGGACCTTCTGCTTTTCGCGCAGCTGGATGCCGTATTCGCTCTGTTTCCTTCTACCCTGTCCGTGCATTCCCGGAGGGGTGTGGCGCTTGCTGACCGCGCACTTTTCCGAATAGCAGCGGTCGCCCTTCAGAAAGAGCTTTGTGCCTTCCCTGCGGCACTGTCTGCAGACGGAACCTGTATATCTAGCCATTTAGCATTCCCTCCTTACACTCTTCTGCGTTTGGGCGGGCGGCATCCGTTATGCGGGATGGGCGTCACGTCCTTAATCATGTTCACTTCGAGGCCTGCCGTCTGCAGTGCGCGGATTGCGGCTTCACGGCCGGAGCCGGGGCCTTTCACATACACTTCAACGGTCTTGAGCCCATGCTCCATCGCTGCGCGCGCCGCCGTCTCGGCGGCCATCTGCGAAGCAAACGGCGTGGACTTCTTGGAGCCGCGGAACCCGAGCGAACCCGCGCTCGACCAGCTTACGGCATTGCCCTGCAGGTCGGTGATCGTCACAAGGGTGTTGTTGAAGGAGGAACGGATGTGAACCGCGCCGCGCTCGATGTTCTTGCGCTCACGGCGTTTCCGCGAGGAAGCTGTTTTTCTTACTTGCTTTGCCATATTCGCTTTTCCTCCTTATCTTCTCTTTCCGCCCTGCGTGCGTTTCGGGCCCTTGCGGGTCCTGGCGTTCTGCTTGGTGCTCTGCCCGCGAACCGGCAGGCCCCTGCGATGACGCACGCCGCGGTAGCAGCCGATCTCGATCAGCCGCTTGATGTTCATCGAGGTTTCTCGGCGCAGGTCGCCTTCCACCCGGACGTTGTGGTCGATGTAATCTCTCAGCTTGGAAACGTCGCTTTCGGACAGGTCGCGTACGCGAACGTCTGGATCAACGCCGGTCGCGGCCAATATTTCCGTAGCGGTTTTGCGGCCGATCCCAAAGATGTAGGTCAAACCGATCTCGATCCGTTTGTCCCTGGGAAGGTCTACGCCAGAAATACGTGCCATATCGTTGCTATACCTCCGTAATCGTCGTAAATAGTTTTGAATCTATATTCCATCCGCCGGATAACGCTCGCGGCGCAGGCCGCGGCGCAGCCGCTCCGGTGGTTTTGTTTTCTTGTCAGCCCTGTTTTTGCTTATGCCTTGGGTTTTCGCAGATGACCATGACACGTCCCTTGCGCTTGATGATTTTGCACTTTTCGCAAATGGGTTTCACACTCGGTCTTACTTTCATGGCGGTTCTCCTTTCGCTTCTGTAAAAGTCGCTTAAAATCAGTTTTTACCGCGCCAGGTAATGCGCCCGCGCGTCAAATCGTACGGGGACAGCTCGACGGTGACCTTGTCACCCGGCAGGATCCGGATGAAATTCATCCGCAGTTTCCCCGATATCGTTGCGAGTATCTTGTGCCCATTTTGGAGCTTCACCTCGAACATCGCGTTCGGGAACGAATCCGAAACGACACCTTCTACTTCAATAACGTCCTGTTTAGACAAGCTATCCCTCCTAATTGGTTGAGTGCGCGTTGTAACCAAGCGCATGCAGCGCTTTGCTGACGTCCGCGTTCATGAGCGGCTTCCCCTCGGTCACACGTCTGCCGATCTCGTCCGCGCGATGCGGTTCGACCTTCAGATGCATCAGTTTCTTCTTCTTCGGGCGGCCAAGTTTCCTTGTTTCCCCGTCCGAAAGCCAAACATGCGCTTCGTCGAATATTCCGACGATCACAAACGCTCGCCCTTTGTCCCGGCCGGCTCTTGAAACGCAGACCGCGCCGATTACGGGTTCGTTCATGCGCTCAAGCCTCCTCGTGCAGCGTCAGCAGTCTTGCTTCGCCGTCGGTGACGACGAGCGAGTTTTCGTAGTGCGCCGAAGGCTTTCCGTCCGCCGTTACGACGGTCCAGCCGTCGTCAAGCTGAAACACGCGCGCCGTACCGAGATTGATCATCGGCTCGACGGCGATGGTCATGCCGGCCTCCAGCCGCGGGCCATGGCCAAAGCGCGAACTGTCCCAGAAATTCGGCACTTCCGGGTCTTCGTGCATGTTCCGGCCGATCCCGTGGCCGACCAGTTCGCGTACAACGCCGTAACCGTGGCTTTCCGCATACCGCTGAATCGCCATTGCGATATCGGAGATGCGGTAGCCGACTTTTGCATAACGCGCGCCTTCAAAGAAACATTCCTTTGTCACGCGCACCAGTTCGCGCACTTCGTCCGGCACGTTTCCGATGAGGACCGTGCGCGCGGCGTCGCCGTGAAACCCGCCGATAAACGCGCCTACGTCCAGCGACAGGATATCCCCGTCCTTCAGACGGTACCCGCCGGGAATCCCGTGTACGACCTGTTCGTTCACCGAAGTGCAGATGCTCTTCGGATATCCGTTGT
>CAYTHS010000043.1:0-21220 GCA_964437665.1 uncultured Oscillospiraceae bacterium | reverse complement strand
GGTAAATAAATGCCGGAAAGCACGTTCATCAGCGTCGTTTTTCCGCTGCCGTTTTCACCGAGCAACGAAAGGATTTCACCATGATGAATCTCGATGCTGACTTTATCGTTTGCCACCACAGACCCGAAGGTCTTCGTGATGTGCTCCATACGGACCGCCGTTGTTGTTTCCAAGCGTGTCATCCTTTCTGCGTTGAACGGAAGGAGCGGCCTGATATGGCCGCTTCTTCCGTTTCAATTAGATTTTTTAGCTCAATTCTGTGATTCCGTCGATGCGGAGCGCGAAATACGGCGCACTGCGGAATTCAGACTCATGGAAATAACCGTCAAATACGCATTCTTCCGTCGGTCCTTCGTACTGAACTGCAGAGTAGTCCGCATTCATCGTGGAGAAGTCAAACATAGAGGTTGATATCTCTTCTCCGCCAACGGTGAAGGTCGTTGTATCGAAGACGTGCAGCGAACCATCTTTCAGGGCGGCGATAAGTTCTTCTACCTTCTCGGCTGTGCCGGGCGCGCAGCTCTCGCCAAGGGCGGAAATCTGCACGGCGTCTTCATTGTAACCACCGGAGTAGTCATGCTTCAGCGTTTCGCCGTTCATGAAATCACGGAGGATGTCCGCATAGAGAACGGCCCAGGTGTTCTGTGCGCTGGTCAACGCGGCGGTGGGCGCCACGGAAAGCATGTCTACGTTGTAGCCGATGCTGTAGTGCACTTCGCCTGCGTCGAGCTTCGCCTGGACGGCAGACGGCGCACCGGTGGAGTCGGCGTGCTGACCGATGATAATGCATCCTTTGGACATCAGCGTGTTGGCGGCTTCCGCCTCTTTGGTCATATCAAACCAGCTGTTGGTGTAGATAACGTCCATGTGAGCGTCCGCAACGATCGATTTAATGCCAAGGAAGAACGCGGTGTAACCGCTGACCACTTCCGCATACGGATATGCGCCTACATAACCGATGTAAGGATCGGTGACGGTTCCCGCATCCATGAGCTCCTTGAGTTTCATGCCGGCAACGACGCCGGATACATAGCGGGATTCATAGGTGTACGGGAAGAAATTGACAACGTTGTCGAGTCCGCAGACAGCGGCGGTGTCGCCGGTGGCCGGGCAGAACATAACGTCCGGATATTCTTCTGCAGCCTGCACCATGTAGGACTGATGGGAATAGCTGTTGGAGAAGATGATCGAGCAACCCTGCTCGGCAAGGTCGACGGCGGTGTCATAGCAAGTCTCGTCTTCCGGAATCGTATACTTCCAGATGACCTGATCGTCGGTGATTCCAAGAGTTTCCATAGCGCCCTTGATGCCCTCGATATGAGCATAAGTGTAGCCTTCATTCTCATCGCCTACGAGGATGACGCCTACCTTCAGCGCTTCTTCGCCGGATTCGGCAGCATTCTGCGCACAGCCGATCAACGCAAAAGCCAATACCGCAACCAGAATCAGAGCAATGATTTTTTTCATGTTTTCCTCCTGCTAGATTTGATTTATTGCAACACCGTTTTCACGATGTAACAACCCTCTCAACTTTGTATATTGTATCATTCTCTAATAAGCAATTCAATCCTTTTGTAGGTTTTTTAACACCGCAATGCATATATATACATTTTTTAGTTATAAAAATTAATTATGAGCAGTATGCTCAACGTATCCTTCCGCTGTCCTCCAACGCTTTGATGTCCGGATCGCATCGAAACGGCTCCCCTGCTGCAAGCATGGCGTTTTTCACGTCCTTGAGCCCGCTTCCCGTCGAAATAACGGTCACGCTTTCACCGGGTTTGATAATCCCCTGCTTGACAGCCTTTTTCACTCCTGCCGTCGCGGTGACGCCTGCGGGTTCGCCGAACACGCCTTCCGTGCGCCCGAGAAGGCGCATCGCAGCAAGGATTTCATCGTCGGAAACGGCAATCCATCTTCCGCCGCTGTCCCGGACGGCGCGCTGTGCTTTTTTCGGGTTGCGGGGCACGCCGACGGCGATGCTGTCGGCAAGCGTGTTTTCCGGCGTGGGTACGAGTTCCCCACCACGCGCGTCCGCATCGACAAACGGGCAGCAGCCTGCCGACTGCACGCCTAGTATTTTCGGAATATGTTCGATCATGCCAAGCTGCAGCAGATCGTAAAATCCATTGTATACGCCGCCGATCGTGCAGCCGTCGCCGACGGAAACCGCGACCCAATCGGTCGGATCCCAGTCCAGCTGCTCGGCAATTTCCAGCGCGACGGTCTTTTTGCCTTCCGTCAGAATCGGGTTGATGCCCGCATTGCGGTTGTAGAACCCCCATTTCTCGATAGCTGCTTTGCTCAGCTCAAACGTCTGACGGTAATCGCCGCGCACGCTCACGACGTTCGCACCGAAAATCAGAAGCTGCGCCACTTTGCCGACCGGGGCGCGTTCCGGCACAAAAATTACAGTCTTTAGGCCCATGCGCGCAGCATTGCCTGCCAGGGAGCTTGCCGCGTTGCCCGTTGAAGAACAGCAAACCGTATCGCATCCAAGTTCGAGCGCCTTTGCCACCGCAACACCGCTGGCACGGTCTTTCAACGAGCCGGTCGGGTTCAGTCCGTCGTCCTTGATATAGAGCGTGTCTACGCCGATTTCACTGCCGAGCCGCAGCGACCGATACAGCGGCGTCCAGCCAATGCGAAGAAAATCGGCGAGGTTCTCGCCGATGATCGGCATGAGCGCACGATAGCGCCACATGCTATTATTACTATCCTTTTTTAAGGTTTCTTTGGAAAAGACCGGCTTGATTTCCGCATAATCATAAACAATGTCCAAAATGCCCTTTTCCCCGCAGGACGGGCATGTCATCAGTTCAGGATTAAACGGATATTCTCTGCCGCATATTGTGCAGCGATAGCCTTGTATACGTTTCATCGGAACACTCCAGACCGTAGTTTTGAGGATTTACATACACATTTTTAACATTAACTTTAAAACAACGTGGATATCTTACAACATACGAAGGCAAAAAGCAATTGAGAAGGAAAAAAAGCACTGAACAAAATTATTATGACATAAATATTTTTGTATTTCAAGACCCAATCGTATTGCACAGCAAGGAAAACGTATAGTATAATACCCTTGTAATCGGTGGAATACTATTTTTCTTGCCGGTTCATTCCTATTTGATACATTTCGATAGTTTTTCACAGATCTTGAAGGGAGAAGCGAAGCTATGCTGCTGATTGGTAACGGCAGGCTCGTCACAAGAGACGGCGGGCTTTTTATTGAGGACGGTGCGGTGGCGATCGACGGCGCGCTGATCATGGAGGTTGGCACGACCGAAGCCTTGCAAGAGCGCTATCCACTAGCGGAGTTCATCGACGCGCACGGCGGCGTGATTATGCCTGGGCTTATCAACGCGCACAACCATATTTACAGCGCGTTTGCGCGCGGGCTTTCTATTAAAGGGTACAACCCGCACGATTTCAACGACATTCTCGAAGGCATGTGGTGGCGGATCGACCGGCTGCTGACCAAAGAAAACGACCGGCTCTCCGCGTACGCCGTCTATATCGACAGCATCAAAAACGGCGTGACAACGGTGTTCGACCACCACGCCAGCTATTATGATATCCCCGGCAGTCTGGATATGCTGGCGGACGCGGCAAAGGACCTCGGCGTGCGCACGAGCCTCTGTTACGAGGTGTCCGACCGCGACGGTGAAGCCAAGATGATGGAGTCCGTGCTCGAAAACGAACGCATGATCCGGCGCGCAGAAGCCGACGAAAGCGACATGCTCAAAGGCATGATGGGCCTGCATGCGGCGTTTACCCTTTCGGACGAAACGCTTGCGCTCTGCAAAAAACATACGCCCGACTCAACCGGGTTCCATATCCACGTTGCGGAAGGACCCGGAGATCAGATCGACTCGCTGAAAAAATACGGCAAGCGCATTGTGGAACGGCTCTTTGAGCTCGGCATCCTCGGCGAAAAAACGCTGGCCATCCACTGCGTGCATGTCAGCCCCGCGGAGATGCGCCTGCTCAAGGAGACGGACACCATGGTGGTGCATAACCCGGAATCCAACATGGGCAACGCCATCGGCTGCGGCCCGGTGATCCGCCTGTTTTCGGAAGGCATCCTGCTCGGCCTCGGTACGGACGGTTACACCAACGACATGCTCGAAAGCTACAAGGTCGGCAACATCATCCATAAGCATAACCTCTGCGACCCAACGGTCGCATGGGGAGAAATTCCGGCAATGCTGTTTGAAAACAATCCCCGCATCGCGGGGCGCTTCTTCAGGCGTCCGCTCGGCGTGCTGAAAAAAGGCGCGTATGCGGACGTGATCGTCACCGATTATGACCCGCTCACGCCGATGGACGGCGGCAACGCAAACGGCCACATCCTCTTCGGCATGAATGGCCGCAGCGTGGTCACGACCGTTTGCAACGGCAAGGTGCTCATGCGCGACCGCAAGGTGCTGGTTGCGGACGAAGCGGCTGTTATGAAGGAATGCCGCGCCAGCGCGGCAAAACTCTGGGAATCGATCAACGGCTGAACGGTGTGGTTATTTCACCCGGAGGCATTTTAGCGCATGGTAAAAACACGGCAGATATATTAATAGGTAACAGGAGGTTTCGCATGTCCGATCGTATGACGCCTATCCCGTTTGCGGATCTGATGAATTGGATACTTGAAGAACACAAGCAGGGCAGCGTGTTCGGCATCCGCCGGCCGTTCGCCGCGCAGAAGAATAAAATGCTCGACTTGTTCGGCGAACATCTGGAAACGCCGTTCGGACCGGCCGCCGGACCACATACGCAGCTTTCGCAGAATATCATCGCGGCATACTATGCCGGCTGCCGATTCTTTGAGCTGAAGACCGTCCAGACGCTCGACGGCGAGGACCTGCCCGTTTCAAAGCCGTGTATCCTTGCCGCGGACGAAGGCTATAACGTCGAGTGGTCCACCGAACTGACGGTGCAGCAGGCGTTCGACGAATACGTGAAAGCCTGGTTTGCCATCAAACTCGTCGGCTGGGAATTCGATCTCGGCCGTCCGGACGGGTTTATGTTCAACATGAGCGTCGGTTACAATTTTGAAGGGATTTCCAGTCCGAAGATCGACGCGTTCATCGAAGGACTCAAAAACGCGTCGTCCACGCCGATCTGGCAGGAATGCCGCGAATGGGCAAAGGAAAACCTTTCGCGCTTTACCAAGGTGGATGCGAAATATATCGAAGGGATTCCGCCGCGCATCTGCTCGTCCATCACGCTTTCCACGCTGCACGGCTGCCCGCCGCAGGAGATTGAGCGCATCGCGACGTATCTCATCGATGTAAAGGGTCTTAACACGTTCGTCAAGTGCAACCCCACCCTGCTCGGGTATCAATTTGCACGCAAGACCATGGACGACATGGGCTACGATTACCTGAAGTTCGACGATTTCCATTTTAACGACGACCTGCAGTACCGTGACGCCGTGCCGATGTTCAAGCGCCTCGTGTCGCTTGCGGAACAAAAAGGCGTTACGTTCGGCCTCAAACTCACCAACACCTTCCCCGTCGGCATCGCGCGGAACGAACTGCCCGGGGAGGAAATGTACATGAGCGGGCGCTCGCTCTACCCGCTGACCATCGAGCTGGCGCACCGCATCAGCCGTGAATTCGACGGGAAAATGCGCCTTTCGTTCTCCGGCGGCGCGGACTACAACAACATTGCCAATCTGTTCGGCGCGGGTATCTGGCCGGTCACGCTGGCAACGACGCTGCTCAAACCCGGCGGATATCAGCGCGCCAAGCAGATTGCCGATTCGCTCGTCCGCATGGATTACGTCCCCTTCGACGGCGTATCCGTCGGAAAGGTGGCGTATATGGCAAAGAGCGCGCGCAGCGATGAACGGCATACAAAACCCATCAAACCCCTTCCCGTTCGTAAGATCGAAGAAAAAGTGCCGCTGACAGATTGCTTTATCGCGCCTTGTTCGCACGGCTGTCCGATCGAACAGGACATCCCGGAATATGTGCGTCTCGTAGGCGACGGGAAGTACGCTAAAGCGCTGGAACTGATTCTTGAGCGCAACCCGCTCCCGTTTATTACGGGACGTATCTGCACGCATCGCTGCATGGATAAATGCACGCGCGGGTTCTATGAGGAGAGCGTTCATATCCGGGACTGCAAGCTGCTTGCGGCGCGGCGCGGATATGACGACATAATTGGCAGCCTTAAGCCCACCGGCACCTCGGACGAAAAGGTTGCCGTGATCGGCGGCGGGCCCGCCGGCATGGCCGCGGCCTACTTTCTCGGGCGGCAGGGCGCAAAGGTAACGATTTTTGAAAAACGCGAGCAGCTCGGCGGTATCGTGCGCTATGTCATCCCGGGTTTCCGTATCGGGCAGCTCGGAATCGACCGCGACGCGGAGCTTGTTAAAGCGATGGGAGCGGAGATTAAAACCGGCACCGCAGCACCGTCTGCAGCGGAACTCAAAAAGAGCGGTTACACGCATATCGTCTTTGCAACCGGCGCATGGGCGCACGGTAGGCTCCGGCTTGAAGCGGGCGAAAGCATGAATGTGCTCGACTTCCTGGAGCAGTACAAAGCCGAAACGCTTAAGGAAATCGGCGAACACGTGATCGTCGTCGGCGGCGGCAATACCGCAATGGACGCGGCGCGCGCGGCCAAACGCACCAAGGGCGTTGCAGCGAGTACGATCGTCTACCGCCGTACGAAGCGATATATGCCGGCGGACGAGGAAGAACTCCGGCTCGCCGAGGATGACGGAGTTGATTTTAAAGAGCTTTTAACGCCTGTGAAGCTGGAAAACGGCAAACTGATCTGCAAGGTTTGCGTACTGGGCGAGCCGGATGCGAGCGGCAGACCCGCCAGCGTGGAGACCGGCGAAACGGCATCCCTTCCCTGCTCGCTTCTGATTTCCGCAATCGGCGAAAAGATCGAGGCAAAGGACTTCACTGACAACGGGATTGCGCTGAGCGAACGCGGCCGGGTAAAAACGAATTCCTCGACGCTGGAAACCAGCGTAAAGAACATATTCGTCATCGGCGATGCAAACCGCGGACCGGCGACGGTTGTGGAAGCCATTGCAGACGCAAGGAAAGTCGCCGACGCGATTGTCGGCGCTTATCAAGTCACAATTCCACAGGAAGCGAAAGCCTGCGAAGGCAACTGCCTGCTCAAACAGGGTTCGCTTGCCGTGTACGACAGCGCGGGCAAGGAAACCGAGCGCTGCCTGGCCTGCTCGACCATATGCGAGTGCTGTGTACAGGTTTGCCCGAACCGCGCGAACATCGCCGTTTCGATCGGCGGCGGCGAGATGCCGCAGATTCTGCATGTGGACCGCATGTGCAACGAATGCGGCAACTGCACCGTATTCTGCCCGTACGACAGCTCGCCTTACAAGGAAAAGTTCACGCTGTTCTCGACCGAAAAAGAGTTCGACGAGAGCGAAAACAAAGGCTTCTTCGTGATGGGCGGCGGCAAGGTCAAACTGCGGCTCGACGATGTGCGCGTCGTTCGTCTCGGCGCAAACGAAATCGACCCGAAGATCGAAAAGTTCATCAGTGCCGTCATCTGGGACTACAGCTATCTGCTCTGAGGCAGACATATTACTCGAGGGGGAACATAAATGTCCACTTTCACCGTTAACGGTAAAACCGTAACCGTTAACAAAAACCAGAAACTCATCGTGTTTCTGCGCGATGCGCTCCGCCTGACCAGCGTGAAAAACGGCTGCTCGGAGGGCGCATGCGGCACCTGCATGGTGCTCATCGACGGAAAAGCGATGAAATCCTGCGTCCAGCAGACCGACCGCCTGGAAGGCAAGTCCATCGTTACCGTGGAGGGACTTTCTCCGCGCGAACGGGACGTATACGCCTATGCGTTTGCAATTTCCGGCGCGGTGCAGTGCGGATTCTGCACGCCGGGCATGGTCGTCAGCGCAAAAGGGCTGATCGACAAAACACCCGACCCGACGCTGGAACAGGTAAAGGAAGCTCTTAAAAACAACATCTGCCGCTGCACCGGCTATAAAAAGATCGAACGGGCTGTGCTGCTCGCGGCCAAGATATTCCGCGAGGGAACCGACGTGCCGCATGGCGAACTGCCCGGCACGCTAGGAGAAAGCATCCGCCGCATCGAAGCCGACGGCAAAACGCTTGGCGAGGCAAAGTACTGCGACGATATTTATCTTGACGGCATGTGCCTCGGCTCCGCCGTACGCAGCGAATATCCGCGCGCACGCGTGCTCTCGATCGACACAAGCGCGGCAAAGAAAATTGAAGGTGTGGTCGGCGTTTTCACCTCGGACGACGTTCCGGGCGAAAAGGTGATCGGTCATATTGTACAGGACTACGATGTGATGATTCCCGTCGGTGGAATCACCCGCTTCCTCGGGGACGCCATCGCGCTGGTCGTGGCGGAAAACGCGGAAGCGCTTGTAGCCGGGAAAGCGGCGGTCAAAGTGGAATACGAGCCCCTTACCGGCGTATTTTCGCCCGAAGAGTCCCGAAAAGAAGGCGCGCCGCGCGTACATGAAGACCGCGACAACCTATTAACGCGGGAAGTGCTCAAACGGGGTGACGCGGATGCGGCGATCAAAAATAGCGCACATGTCGTAACAAAACATTACAGCGTGCCGTTTACCGATCATGCGTTCCTCGAACCGGAATGCGCGGTCGCCGAGATTGAAGGCGACGGCGTGCACGTGTATTCCGGTGATCAGGGAATCTATCAGACGCAGAAAGAATGCGCCGCGATGCTCGGTCTGCCGAAGGAAAACGTGCGCGTTACGGCAATGATGGTCGGCGGCGGGTTCGGAGGAAAGGAAGACATGAGCGTTCAGCATCACGCCGCGCTCGCCTGTTATCTGACTAAACGCCCCGTCAAAGTGCGTTTCACCCGTGCAGACAGCCTCTTGATTCATCCGAAACGGCACGCCATGGAGATGGAGTTCACCACCGCTTGCGACGCGGAAGGGAATCTCACCGGCATGCGCGCGCGGCTGATCGCCGATACCGGCGCATACGCTTCCCTCGGCGGGCCCGTTCTGCAGCGGGCCTGCACGCACGCCGCAGGCCCGTATAATTACCAGAATGTAGATATCGAAGGCTTTGCTTATTATACCAATAATCCGCCAGGCGGCGCGTTCCGGGGCTTTGGCGTGACCCAAAGCTGCTTTGCAACCGAGTGCAACATCAACCTGCTGGCGGAAAAGGTCGGGCTAACGCCTTTTGCCTTCCGTTATAAAAATGCGATTCGTCCCGGTCAGGAACTTCCGAACGGTCAGATCGCAGACGAAACGACCGCGCTGGTCGAAACGCTCGATGCCGTACGTCATGTTTTCGAACGCAATCCCAAAGCAGGGCTTGCGTGCGCAATGAAAAACACCGGGCTCGGCGTTGGCGTACCGGACTTCGGTCGCACACGGCTGGTCGCGTCCGGCGGAAAACTGCATCTGCATTCCTCCGCCGCCTGCATCGGCCAGGGCATGGGTACCGTCCAGACACAGTTTGTCAAAGAGATCACAGGACTTCCGCTTGAAAAGATCGTTTATCACGCGCCGGACACTTCGCAGGCGCCCAATGCCGGCAACTCCACCGCATCCAGACAAACGTTGTTTACCGGCGAGGCAACCGTCCGCGCTGCAAAGCTCGCAAAACAAGCGCTTGAAGACGCCGGTTCGCTGGAAGCGCTCGAAGGCCGCGAATTCTATGGCGAATATGAAGGTGTTACCGACCCGCTCGGCGTAAAAAAAGCGCACCCCGTGTCGCACATCGCCTATGGATATGCCACTCACGTCGTTGAACTGGACGACGAGGGTCGTGTCTGCCGGGTCACGGCCGCCCACGATGTTGGCACGGCTGTTAACCCGCTTTCGCTTGAAGGACAAATTGAAGGCGGCGTGGTTATGAGCCTCGGGTATGCGCTGACCGAGGATTTCCCAGTCGTAAACGGAAAGCCGTCCAAGCGCTTTGGTACACTTGGCTTATTTAAAGCGAATCAGACGCCGGATGTAAAGGCCATCATCGTCGGCAAGGCCAGAAAAGACGGGCTTGCCTGCGGAGCGAAAGGCATCGGTGAAATCTGTTCCATCCCCACCGCTCCTGCCGTTCAGTTGGCTTATTATATCAGAGACGACGAGTTCCGTACCCGTCTCCCCCTTGATCATACGCCTTACAGGAAAGGCTGACGCCACATACCGTGTTATTCTGCATCGATCTGAAAAAGCGACGAAATACGCCGCTTTTTCCTTTTTGTCACAGTAGATTTCCGGTAGGCTTTCCGTATCTTAAACGAGTATGTTATACTGAAAAGTGTTTTAAATGCTTTAAGGACAAGTATACCGGGTTTTGCCTTGGGGCAGAGAAAACCGGTTTGTTTCTCCGAGTTTGATAGACACATACTAATATAAAAGGAGAGTGTTATGTTTAGAGATAAAGCAGGCAATCTATCGACCGGTCGAATTACCCTAACCGTTGTTTTAGTCGTTCTTTTGGTTGTCCTTCTCAGCGGCAGTATTGCCGTAATCGAAACCGGCTACACCGGCGTTGTGCTGACCTTCGGCAAGGCAAGCCCCGTCGTTCTTCAGGAGGGAATTCATCTGAAAATTCCTTTTGTGCAGAAGATCATTACGATTAACAATCGGATTATCAAAACCGAAGTAACGACAGAGGCGTTCAGCAAAGATTTGCAAACCGTCTCTACCGTGATTGCAGTTAATTACCACGTGAATAAGAGCTCCAGTTCCCAAATTTATACGGAAGTTGGGCTGGGTTACGAAGACGTTTTGATTACGCCGGCGATCAATGAAGTCCTTAAGGCGGTCACTGCGAATTATACGGCGCAGGAACTTGTTGGAAGCCGTGGCGAGGTCAGCATCCTGCTGGATGAAAGCCTGAACAACAAACTGAACGATTACGGCGTCTTTGTTGACGATCTGAACATCATCAACTGGGACTTCTCGGAGGAATATATCAGCGCCGTGGAGGCCAAGCAGGTTGCCGAACAAAACCTGATTAAAACGCGTACCGAGCAGCAACAGGAGCTCGTAGTCGCTAATACCGAAGCGGAAAAGCAGGTTATTGCTGCGCAGGCGGAGGCTGACAAGATCAAACTCTTGGCGGAAGCCAACGCAGAGAGCAACAACATCATCACCGCGTCGCTCAACGATCTGCTGATTCGTTACGAAACGATTCAGAACTGGGATGGCGCCCTGCCGAAGGTTACGGGCGGAAGCGAAACCCTGATCGACATCGGCCTCGATCAATAGCATAATGAGTCAAAGCTGAAAGCAGGCGGGGTTTCCCCGCCTGCTCAGTCTGTCAAAAAAGTCCTTAGGATTGTTAAAGGTCGCAACTCTTAACCTGTATATTCCGGCTGTGCCGGTTCATCCGGCGCAACGGATCGCCCAGAACGGGCGGTTTCTTTGTGCGTTTTGCCGCCCGGGAGTCCGAAGGACGAGAGGCAAAACGTGGTTCCCCGTCAAAAAACAAGTTTTTTGACGGTCTCAGCAGGCGGGGTTTCCCCGCCTGCTTTCGTTCTCAAATGTATAAAAGGTTTGTTGCGATAATAAACGATTTTCAGACGGTCCCTTTCAGATTATCAGAATCCTTGTTGCTCCAGCCAATTCGCGATTTCGTTTTCATCGGAATTGCCTCCTGTTCGAAGCCGCTCGCATATCTGCTTTTTCCCGTACGCGCAGCCGGTCAAAAGCTCCGAAACACGATGCGAAAGCGTATCGTCCATCGCGTCCGTATAGCACACCGCCGATATCACCGTGCCGTTTTTAACGTAAAGCAACAGTTCGAGGCAACCAAAATCAAAACGATTTTCAAATGAAACATTGAATGCGGGCGTAACGCCAAATTTCCATTCCCAGGAAGCGTAACGTTCTTTCACGTCGATAAGCCGTTCCAGATCAACCGCATCTTCGCTCTGCGGCGCCGTGTTGCCGTACTCCTCTGCAAATGCTTCGATCAGCGCAGACTTCATTTTTTCCACATCCAGCGCCGGATTCTGGTCTGCAAGGTTTGTCACACGGCTGACGACGCTCTTTACACCTTTCGCTTCGAGCTTTATTTTTGACGGTGCAAGATAACGCGAAAGCTTCTGCATGTCCGCCGATATCAGGATTGTTCCGTGATGCAGCGCCGCCCCGTTTGAAAAGCGAAATGCGTTGCCGGAGAATTTCGCCTTCGTTTCCGCCAGAACAAGATCGTTTCTTCCGGTGAACTCCGTTTCGATACCAAAACGCGCGGCAGCCTGCTGCACAACAGAAAGCTGGCGCACGAGGTCGTAATCGTCGCGCGGAAGCAGGAACGTGAAGTTCAGGTTGCCGAGGTCATGGAATACCGCGCCTCCGCCGGAAGATCGCCGCGCAAGAAAACCGCCCTCGCTTTCGAGCAGTTCCACGCGGCATTCGCGCCAAGCGTTTTGATTCCTGCCGATGACGACCGTATGCTGGTTTTGCCAGAGGTAAAGAGTCGCGCCGCCACCCTGCGTCTCGAAGAGCAGCTCTTCGAGCGCAAGGTTTTCATAGGGATCGACGCTGTTTGTAACAATAATCCTGTTCAAGAAGCGTCCTTTCTGAGTCCGTTGAATACGCGCATTATTTCACGTTTTTTATGCTTTTCATCGCTGCTTTCGCAACATTTTCCGCCGTAAAGCCGAATTCCTTGAAGATAGTCGCCGCCGGAGCTGAAGCACCAAAGTGATCCAGACAGACATATTCGCCGTCTATGCCGGCATACCGTCCCCAGTTGCACGACGCCCCGGCCTCCACGGCCACGCGCGCGCGCACGCTCTTCGGCAGCACGGATTCCTTGTAGGCTTCGTCCTGCTCTTCAAAGATATCCATGCAGGGCATGGAAACGAGCCGGCAGGACACGCCTTCCTTTTCGAGCAGTTCCGCTGCCTGATAGATCAGCTGAACTTCGCTGCCGCTGGCCATGAGGATCACGTCCGGTTTTCCGTTCGCCGCATCTTTGAGTACATATCCGCCCTTCAGCGCACCTTTCCCCGTTTCCGCAAACTGCGGAAGCTTCTGACGCGTCAGCGCGAGCACGGCGGGTTTGTCGCCTTCAAACGCCGCAATATAGCACGCGGAGGTTTCTTTTGCGTCCGCGGGACGATAGACGTTTACGTTCGGCGTTGCGCGCAGCGACGCAATCTGTTCGATCGGTTCGTGCGTCGGGCCGTCTTCGCCAACGCCGATGCTGTCGTGCGTGAGTACATACACGACCGGCTGGCTCATAATGGCGGAGAGCCGCAGACCGGCTTTGAGATAGTCCGCAAACACCATAAACGTCGCGCAGTACGGGCGCAGTCCGCCATAGAGTTGAATGCCGTTGCAGGCACAGGACATGGCAAACTCGCGGATGCCGAAATGGATGTTTGCTCCGGTACGGTCGTCCTTGCTGAAGAACGGCTTCCCCTTAATCACCGTCTTATTAGAGGGGGCAAGATCTGCGCTGCCGCCGAAAAGGTTCGGCAATTTCTCCGCAAAGATATTGAGAACTTCCCCGCCTGAGGCGCGCGTCGCTTTTGCATCGGCAACGTTCCAGAGGCGTTCGTCCTGTTTGAGCGACGCGGGCAGCTTGCGTTCGTGCCATTCGAGCCATTTTTTGTAGAGTTCCGGATAAGCTTTCCGATACGCGGAGAACATCTCGTCGTACGCTTCGTGTGCCTTTGTGTAGCCTTCCTGCAGTTTGGTGAAATATTCGTATACTTCGTCCGGCACGCCGAAGGGTTCTTCGTCCCAGTGATAGAACTCCCGCATGCTCTTAAGGCACTCTTCGCCAAGCGGTTCGCCGTGTGCGCCGGCGGAGTTTGCCTTGGAGGTGCCGTAGGCGATGATGGTGTGTACGATGATCAGCGAAGGACGTTCCCTGTCCGCCTTCGCCTTTTGAATCGCTTCATAGATTGCTTCGGTGTCTTCGCCGTTTTCAACCTCCAGCACCTGCCAGCCGTACGCTTCATAGCGCTTGCCAACGTCTTCGGTGAACGCAAGACTCGTTCCACCTTCTATTGTGATTTCGTTGCGGTCGTAGAGCGTGATGAGTTTGCCAAGGCCGAGGTGACCTGCCATCGAAGCCGCTTCGGACGCTACGCCCTCCATCTGGCAGCCGTCGCCGGTTAAAACATAGGTGTAGTTATCGACGACGGGATAGTCTTCGCGGTTGAATTCCGCTGCGAGCCGCGCTTCCGCCATGGCCATGCCGACCGCGGTCGCAAACCCCTGTCCCAGCGGGCCGGTCGTGGTTTCCACGCCGACCGTGTGGCCGAATTCCGGATGGCCGGGCGTCTTGCTGCCCCATTGCCGGAATTGTTTGAGATCATCTATGGTCAATCCATATCCAAACAGATGCAGCAGTGAATACAGCAGCATGGAGGCGTGTCCGGCCGAAAGCACGAAACGGTCACGAGCCGCCCACTTGGGATCTTTGGGATCGTGCCGCATTTGCTTCCAGAGCGTAAACGCCATAGGCGACGCGTCGATAGGCAGCCCTGGGTGACCGCTTTTTGCCTTTTGAACACCGTCTGCGGCAAGAAAACGCATGGTTGTGATTGCCTTTTGTTCGATGGGTTTCATATGTATAAATTCCTTTCGTATAGGTTGCGAAGATTATATAAAGATAGCGACAAGTATTATATCATACTTGCCGCTGTTTTGTAACGAATCAGATACCGCGCTTGTTCTCGCGGATTTGTTCGAGTTCCGTGCAGTTATGCGTGCAGACGTGGCCGGGCAGCGGCAAAATACGCTCGTGAATTGCATCCACGATCCATTCCGGCTGTGGGAAGAACGCGTCTTCGAGCTCGTGCGCGGGCGTAATCCAGTTCTTTGCGCCGACGACGACCGGAGGTGCGTCGAGATAGTCGAACGCGAGTTCAGCGATGTTGCTAGCGAGGTTGCGCATAAAGCTGTTGCGCTCGCAGGCGTCGCCCGTGACGACGATGCGGCCGGTCTTCCTGATGGACTCGATTACCGGTTCGTAGTTGAACGGAACGAGCGAACGCGCGTCGATAATCTCGGCGGAAACGCCGTACTGCTCCGCGAGGATGTCCGCGGCTTTGGTCACACGGTAGAGCGTCGCGCCGATGCTCAGGATCGTAACGTCCTTGCCTGCGCGTTTGACGTCCGGCTCGCCGAACGGGATTTCGTATTCTTCCGCGGGTACGCCTTCCCTATGGAACAACTCGCTCATGTCGTAGATGCGCTGGCTTTCGAGGAAGATCACCGGATCGGTGCCGTTGAGCGCGGACTGCATGAGGCCTTTTGCGTCGTACGGCGTGGCCGGAAAAACGACCTTCAGCCCGGGGATATGCGCGACGAGCGCGCTCCAGTCCTGCGAATGCTGTGCGCCGTATTTCGAGCCGACGCTCATGCGCAGCACGACCGGCATTTTCAGCATGCCTGCGCTCATGGACTGCCATTTGCAGAGCTGGTTGAAGATTTCATCGCCCGCTCTGCCTAAAAAGTCGCAGTACATCAGTTCCGCGACCGCGCGGCCGCCGCTCATTGCATACCCGATCGCCGCGCCGACGATGCCGGCTTCCGCAATCGGCGTGTTGAACAGACGCGGATACGGGGTCGCCTCCGTCATGCCGCGGTAGACGGCGAATGCGCCGCCCCAGTCGCGCACGTCTTCGCCGAACGCAATCAGTGTCGGGTCTTCATAGAACTTGTTGATAATCGGTTCGGCCAGTCCGTCACGCAGCTGATAGACGCGGTTTTTGCTCACGGGTTTGCCGTTTGCGTCCAGCCCGAAGCGGGATTTCTTTGCAATCTGCTGCACGCGCGGGCATTCTTCCTTGGGCAGCAGCATTTTCGGTTCGCGCGTCGTGTCGAAGGAACGGACACTGCCGTTGGAGAACATCAGGTTGCCGATGTAGTCGTTTTCTTTCCCGAAGAGGTCGATGCGCGGGGACACGCTCTCGTCCGTGGACAGCTTCATGTTGCGGAGCATATTTTCTTTCACCGCCGCCCAAATCGCGTCGAGTTCGGTCTGCGTGCAGATCTTCGCTTCGAGCAGCTGCTTGCCGAACGACACGATGGAATCCTGCGCTTCCCAGGCTTCGATCTCCTCCTTGGTGCGGTAGGTGCTCGAATCCGACGGGCTGTGGCCGCTGAAGCGGTATGTCACGACGTCCAGCATGACCGGGCCGTCGCTCTTGGCCAGCGGCTTTTTGCGGCGGTATGCGTCGATGACCGCGAGCGGATTGAAGCCGTCTACGCGCTCGGCGTGCATTGCCGTCGGCAGAACGCCCGCCGCGATGCGCGCGACCATGTCGTAGCCCATCGTTTCGCCGCGGGTCTGGCCGCCCATGCCATAGAAGTTGTCGTTGATGTTGAAGATGATCGGCATCGCGCCGCCGTCTTCACCCCAGAGCTTGCGTACCTGATCCATGGCGGAGATCATGAGGCCTTCCCAGACGGGGCCGCAGGCCATCGCGCCGTCGCCGATGTTGCAGACGACTACGCCCGGCTTTTTGTTGATGAGTTTATTGAGCGCCGCGCCCGGGGCAATGCTGCCGCTGCCGCCGACGATCGCGTTGTTCGGGTAGATGCCAAACGGCGTGAAGAACGCGTGCATCGAGCCGCCGAGTCCCTGGTTAAAGCCGTTTTTGCGGGCGAACGTTTCGCACATCATGCCATAGAGCAGGAAGTTGATACCGATTTCCTTGACGGTTTTACCGCTGTCCTTGATGACCGCAAGCGTTCTTCCGTCAAAGAAGTTTTCCATGATCTGCATGAGCTTTTCGTCGTCCAGAATCTGAATCGAGCGAAGACCCTTTGCAAGGATTTCGCCGTGGCTCCTGTGCGAGCCAAAGGTGAAGTCGTCCAGCGTGAGCTCGTAGGCCGCGCCGACGTACGCCGCTTCCTGCCCGATACCGAGGTGTGCCGGGCCGGGATGGTTATACTGCACGCCCATGTACTCGTTCGTAGTTTTGATGAGGTTGAGCATGGTCTCGAACTCGCGGATGTAGCACATGTCGCGGTAGATATGCAGAAACTCGTCTTTTGTAAAGCTTTTCTTTTCTTCTTTAACCGTGCGCTGGTATACGTTGACCGGAATTTCCGGCACCGTCAGCGGTTCGGGCTTACGCACGACATTCGGGTCTACATAGAGTTGCTTCGACATTAGGGATTCTCCTTCCGGCGGTTTTCTCCGCCCGCTCTGTTAAAACTGAAATACCGCTTCGCGGACGATTTCGCAAACCGTCGGGTGCGGGAATACGATCTCTTTTACTTCGTCCACCGTAAGGCCAAGCTCGATGAACGTGCCGACCGTCACGATAAACTCGCTGGCGTAGTTTGCCAGCACCTGTACGCCGAGCACTTTTTTCGTCTCTTTTGAAACGATAAGCTTCATGATGCCGTTGCCGCCTTCGTTTTCCGCGACGTAACGGCCGGAATAGCGCATCGTGAGCTTGACGCAGGCAACGTCCAGTCCCTTCGCCGAAGCGCTTTTTTCGGTTTCGCCAACGGCTGCGAGTTCCGGGTTGGTGTAGATCACGCCCGGCACGGCTTCGTAACGCATGGTGTCGTGCTTGCCGAGCATGGTGTTGACGGCGACTTCCGCCTCGCGGTAGGCCGTGTGCGCCAGCATCGATTTTCCGTTGACGTCGCCCGCGGCATAAACTTCCGGCTGGTTGGTCTTCATGTGCGCGTCGGTCACGACTGCGCCGCGTTCGGTCAGGACATGGATGCTTTCCAGACCGGCGTCCTTCGTATTAGCGCGCCTGCCGATGGAGAGAAGCACCTTATCGCAGACGATTTCGTTTGGCTTTCCGTCTTTTTCATAGCCAACGGCGTTCCCCTTCACCTCGGTCACTTTTGCCGAGAGAAGGAACGTTACACCGCGTTTTTCGTATGTCTTTTTAAGGATGCCGACCAGGTCCGCGTCGTTTTCGCCCGCGATATGGTCGAGCATTTCAACAACTGTGACTTTCGTGCCAATCGAGTTAAAGTAGCTGGCGAGTTCCAGGCCGATTACACCGCCGCCGATGACGACGAGATGCTCCGGCTTTTCAGTCAGCTGCAGGATTTCCCGGTTGGTGCAGACGAATCCGGCGTTCAGGCCTTCCTTCAGGCCGGGAATCGGCGGGACCGCCGGCGACGATCCGGTTGCGATCAGCAGGCGCTTGCCCGTGTAGGTTTCGCCGCCCGCTTCGATCGTGTAGCCTTCTTCGTTTCTGCCGGTGATTTTGCCGCGTGCGTTTACAACCGTTACGCCGTTGGCTTTCAGCGCAGCTTTTACGCCGGAAACCAGCGTTTTGACCACCTTGTCCTTGCGGGCGACCACCTTTGCGTGATCGATTGAAAGTCCTTCGGCGCTTACGCCGTATTTTTCACCGTGCGCCGCACCGTCGAAAAGCTTTGCCGAATACAAAAGCGTTTTGGTCGGCACGCAGCCTTCGTTGAGGCATACGCCGCCGACGCTGCGCTTTTCGATGCAGCAAACCTTCATGCCGGCGTGGCCGGCGCGTTCGCTGGCCAGATAACCGGCGGGCCCGCCGCCGAGAACGATTAAATCAAACGTCATTTCTGTTTCCTCCTCAGCCGATCGTCAGCAGGTCGAAGTGTTCGAGCGCCGTTACGAGGTCCTTTAGGAACCGGGACGCGGGCGCGCCGTCCACCGCGCGGTGATCGTATGTCAGCGATAGCCCCATCGCGGGATACGTCGTAATCTGCCCGTCCACCGTGCGCACGCGTTCGGTAATACTGCAAACGCCGAGCAACGCAACCTGCGGCGGGTTGATGACCGGCGTAAAGCTCTCGATGCCGTATACGCCGACGTTGCTGACCGTAAACGATCCGCCCTGCAGCAGATCGGGATTGATGCTCCCCTCCTGCGCGGCCTTGATGAGCTGCTTGGACTCGGTCGCAATCTGCACAAGCGACTTCGTGTCCGCGTTGAACAGCGTCGGAACGAGGAGTCCGCGCGGCGTGTCGACCGCAATGCCGAGGTGAACGTGCTTAAAGAAGCGTAGCTTGTCGCCGAGGCAATGCGCGTTGAGCGCTTCGTGCTTCATAAGAATACGCGAAACGGCGAAGAGCATGATGTCGTTGATTGTGATCTTCGGCAGTTCCATCGATTCCGGCGCGGCTTTGAGGTGCGCGCGCAGAGCGAGGACCTGCGTTGCGTCGAACGAAGTGCTGTGCGTGAGCTGTGCCATTTCGCTGAGGCTCTGGTGCATGGTCTTGGCGATCACGCGGCGCATGTTCGGCATTTTGATCTCGTCATAGTCGGGCGCGGCCGGTGCGGCAAGCGTCTGTACGGCTGCGGACGTTTCCGCCGGGGCCGCTTTGTCCGCCTCGGTCGTGCGTCCGCCGAGGCCGGAACCGGTGCGGCTCTGCGCCGCAAGTGAAACAACGTCCCGCTCGATTACGCGGCCGTGCGGACCGGTCGGCGCGGCAAGCGCCGGATCGACGTCCAGCGATTTTGCGGCGGCCTTTGCGCGCGGGGACACGCCTTCGGCGCGTTCGGCGGTCGCTTTTAAAGCGGGTGCGGCGCTCGGCTTCTCTGCGGCGGGTGTTTCGGCGGTTTTTTCCTCCGCCGATTCGGCGCCGTCCGGCGCAAACTCCGCGAACGATTCGCCGGGTTTGCCGATGACCGCGACGTTCAGAAGGACCGGCACGTCGTCGTCTTCGTGATAGAAAACGGCGAGCAGCGTGCCGTCCAACTTTGCTTCTTCTTCAAACGTGGACTTGTCCGTTTCATAGGAAAACAAAACGTCCCCAACGTGGACTTCGTCCCCTACCTTCTTTTTCCATTCCGTGATGATGCAGCTTTCAACCGACTGCCCCTGGCGCGGCATAATGACTGGCGTCGCCATATTTGCCTCCTTTGATCTGTCTGATATGATTTTTCTTTATATTGTTATATTATAACGCTTCTTAACTCGTTGTCAAGATGAATGAAAAGAATCGCGAACGGAGTTTCGCGATTCCGATAAAAGTTCTAATTATGTAAAAATCGTACGTTAGGGTAGAAATTTGTCTGACTGCCGGAAACAATTGGACCGTTTTGGCTTCCGCGCGCCATGTCCCCTTCTTCGTCAGAAAGCCGTTATCTGCGTTTGTCTGACCGCTGAAGTCTATTTTGCAGATATAACATTTTTCAGGCAGATGATGCTCATCTTTGGTACGTTCGCTATCTGGCAGATTGCGCTGCACTTGGCCATAAACAGAAAAAATAAATTCTCCCGGCCGTCGCCGGAAAGGCTTTCATAATTCCCCTGCCCCTTTGCAATCACAACGTCAGCCTCGCTATATTCCTCTAAAAAAGCTTTGCTAGTGCGGTGCAGTACTGTGCCGGGCGATCCGTCGCCGTTGTCGATGATTCGCGCAATACATCCCATGCCGACCTCCAACGCGTCCTTTTGCGTAACGTCGTTCAACACCGGCTTTCCTCTTACGGCGCATATCACTTCCGCCTGCGGGAATTCCTCGCCGATATACTCGATAAGGAGCTTGTCAAACAAAATTTCGCCCGCATTGTCACAGAGGTAAAGCACTTTTCCTGCTTTTTTCAGCGCATCTTTCAGCGCGGGGCTGTCGTCGGTTGCGAATTGGCGGGAAGAAATTTCGTCGATCTGCCGATTCTGTTCCTCCAGCGCGACCGGGTGTTCCAGACCATAATCCACAAGATTGCCCGCGATGGCGTATTTCAGCGCCTTTGTGAACGGGTCTTTCGCCGCATGGATTGCCTCGCGTGTGCGCTGCTCCATCTTCATCGCCTCATGATTGCACAGCGATTTAATACTCTCGTATGGGTCGTCGCTTTTTGCGTCCCTAAGCAGTTCTCCCCAGAGCTCGGCCATCGATTCCGGCGTACAGCCTTCGTAATCCGCACGGCTGAGATAATAAAGCGTATTCCGAATGGCGGTCTCCTTTTGCGCTTCGTCAAAGTCGAGCATTTTAGCAACGGTTAGTACCTGAGAAATGATACAGGTGATACATTCGTATTGAAGTTTCATATCGAGTATTCTAACAAAATACATGTTAAAAATCAACAAGAGTGTTATTTTTCTAAACGCTTCGACATGATTTGCTGCGCAGCGGATACCCGCGCTTCTTATTACGCCGTTTTCTGTTATGCTCAACGCAATCAGGTTCCAGGAGCCCTCGCTTCCTTTTTCCACCTATCAGTGTTGCATGTCATTGCATACACTGAAGAAATATCAGGATATGTTTCTAAAATCACAAAAGCGTATTTCTGCCGTCTCGGCTTGCATATTTTCGTTG